>JBKQLZ010000238.1:0-19611 GCA_052146895.1 Acidimicrobiales bacterium | reverse complement strand
GTCTGAGAGAGGCGGCGAGCGCACGGTGACATCGGGTGCGCTCTCCGTTCCCGTAGACGTTGGTACCGGCACACTTGTCCTGTTCATCCACGGCCAGCCCGGAACGGGGCAGGAGTGGCGCCCTCTTGCTGAGTCCCTCCAGAGCGATCATCGCGTGATCGCCCCGGATCGCCCAGGGTGGGGCTCTCACCCGCGGCCACCGACGACGCTTGCCGGCAACGCCGCAGTCCTCTCCCGCATGCTGGCGGAGCGGGGCGTGAGCGCCGAGACCGGCGATCGCGTAGTAGTCGTCGGGCACTCACTCGGAGGCGGCATAGCTCTCGAGCTCGCATTGACGCGGCCCGACCTCGTCGGCGCTCTCGTCCTCATCGGCTCGGTGGGCGTCGCCGGAGCCGTGACAGGGATGGACCGGCTTCTCGCAGTACCAGTGCTCGGTGACGGAGTGCTGAGGGCAGGCGGCGTGGCCATGCGGCGTGCGGCGCGGACCGCGATTCGCCTATCGCAGGGGAGTCGCCCGGAGTCGATAGTCGGTCGGGCGCATCGCTTCCCGGCCGTGCGGTCGCTCATCGCCGAGGGTGATCGACAGATGGATGGGCGGGATCGGCGGTCGTTTCTCGTGGAGCAGCGAGCGCTGATAGACGAGACTCCACTCATCGAGCGCCGCCTTCCCTCGCTGCGCAAGCCTTGCATCGTGATGCACGGCTCAGCAGACCGCATCGTGGCGCCGCAGGCCGCTCGTGATCTCGCTGCGGCGATCCCGGGCGCCGAGCTCCTCTTCGTCGGGAATGCCGGGCACCGCCTGCCTTTCGAGCAGCCGGCCCTCGTCGCGGCCACCGTGCGGCGCTACAGCCGTCTAATGGGGCTCGGGTCGGACGGCAGCTGAGCCACCGGCGCCCGGGTCAGATGGGCGGCCACGGGTCAGGGCCGGACGGCGGCGGCGAGCACGGCCTGGAGCTTCAATTGCGTCTCGCGCAGCTCCATCGCGGGATCGGAGTCTGCCACGATCCCCACACCGGCGAAGAGGCGGGCGGAGCTTCCGTCCACCACCGCAGATCGGATCCCGAGGTGGAACTCGCCGTCCCCATCCGCACGCATCCAGCCGACAGGGCCGGCGTAGCGACCCCGCTCGAGGTCCTCGCTCTTGGCGAGGTACTCGAGCGCCGTGTCGATCGGGTATCCGGAGACAGCCGGCGTCGGGTGGATCAGGGCGACGGCTTCGAGCGCGCTCGGAAGGTGACCGCTGCCTGGCGTCTCGGCGAGCACTCCGTGGATCCGCGTGCGGAGGTGGGAGACGTTGCGCAACTCGACGATCTCGGGGCCGTCCGGGAGGTCGAGAGAGGAAAGCACGGGCATGAGTCCCGCCGCGATCGAGTCCACCACGGCGCGGTGCTCCTCCCGCTCCTTCTCTGACGAGAGGAGCTCGGCTTCGATGCGCCGGTCCACCTCTGGATCGCCGCTCCGCGCGGCAGTGCCGGCGAGTGGCTCAGAGACGAGCTTGATCCCCGTGCGCCGGATCAACAGCTCGGGCGAGGCGCCGAGGAAGCCGTCGACGCAGAACGTCGTGCACGACGGATGGAGGGACCGCAGGCGCTCGAGCAAGTCACCCTGGCGAAACGCCCGATTCGCCTCGATCACGACCTCCCGGGCGAGAACGACCTTGTCGAGCCTTCCGCTGCGAACCTCGCCGAGGGCGTGGGCGACCCGGGCGAGGAAGTCCTCGTGCGACCTCGCCGAGTCGAGGCGAAAGCCGTCTGGGGGTTGCGTCGCGGGCGTGGCGCTCGCACTGCTCGCGGCAGCGCTCTCGAGGCCCCCGAACGTGGCGCTGTGCTCACCGGGCGGCGCAACGACGACGGCTGTGATCCCGGCCGCGTCCCGGGTCACGGTGACCTCGGGGACGACCAGCTCTCCCGCCCGATCCGGGAGAAACGGCAGCGCCCCCACGACCGTCGCCAGCCCACTCCCGGCTCCACCCTCCGGGCTGAGCGCCGCTAAGCGCTCCGTCACCTCCTCGAGCGCGACGGGATCCCGCAGCCCGTTCGGGAGATCGATCACGTCCGCCCGCCCGAAGGCGAGGATCGAGCACCCGTCTCGTTCGATGACCGTCCCGCACGCAAAGGCGTGCGAACGGAGCGCGGAGAACGTTGCCTCGTCAAGGTCGCGAGCCTCTCCACGCAGGTCCCAGCCGGTCATCGGCGCGTTCCGGTCAGGACCTGGACGATTCCTCCGGAGACGAGGTGGCGCGTGGCGTCGGCAAAGCCGGCCTCGGTCAGCATCGCGAGCATCTGCTCCGGTGGCGGGAGGTAGGCGACCGACTGGGGGAGGTAGCGGTATGCAGCCGGGTCCGACAGGAGCTGGCCGATGCGTGGCACAACTTTGTTGAACCAGATTCGGTATCCCGCCTGCAGCATGGGCTGCCGTGGCTCGCTCACCTCCAACAGAGCGATGCGGCCGCCCGGGCGGACCACACGCGCCAGTTCCGCGAGGACCGACGGGAGGTCGGCGAAGTTGCGCAGCGCGAAGCCACTCACGGCCCCGTCGACCGAGCCGGAGCGGACCGGCATGCGAGCCGCGTCGCTCAGCACGAGGGGTGCCCGTCCCACCTTGGCGTTCGCAAGCATGCCGGCGGACAGGTCGAGCCCGATCGGGCGATGATCCGACTTGGCGAGGACCCGTACGAAGTCGCCCGTTCCGCACGCGACGTCGAGCACGACCGAAGGAGCGGGGAGCCCGAGGAGGCCGACCGTGTGGCGCCGCCACCAGACGTCCAAACCGAACGTCATCACCTTGTTGACGGCGTCGTAACGGGGTGCGATCGCGTCGAACATGGCGCGCACCGCTTGGCGTTTCTCCTCGCCTACGGGGAGAGGCTGCGCAGGGGCATGCGAGCGCGATGCAGTCCTCACAGGAGCGAGCCTAACGAGGTCGGCCGTGAGCTAATGGCCGGTTGCCTCGCCGATCGCGTCGCCGAGTGCCTCGAGGAAGCGCGTGTTCTCTTCGTTCGTGCCCACCGTGACTCGGAGGCACCCTTCCAGCCTCGCGAAGTCGGAGACGTCGCGGATGAGCACCGAGCGGTCGACGAGTCCCTGCCAGACGCGCTTCGAGTCGACGTCGCGCGGACGGAACAAGATGAAGTTCGCATCGGAAGGCCAGACATCGAGGGGAAGAGCCGAAAGGCCAGCGAGCACGCGACCCCGCTCCTCGGCCAGTCGTGCCACGCGCTCGCGCATCGCTTGGTCGTAGCGGAGGGCAGCGATGCCGGCCTCCTGCTTGAAAGAGTCGAGGTGGTAAGGCAGGACGACGCTCGAGCAGGCCCCGACGACGCTCGGGTCGGCAAGCACGTAGCCGAGCCGCAGTGCGGCGAGCGCCCAGGTCTTCGAGAACGTGCGGACGACGGCGAGGTTGCCGAAGGATCCGAGGAACTCAGTCGCCGACCAAGGCGAGAACTGGGCGTAGGCCTCGTCGATGATCACGAGACCGGGTGCGGCGGTCGCAATCGCCTCGACCGTCGCCCGAGGCTCCGAGTTGCCCGTCGGATTGTTGGGAGAGCAGAGGAAGACGATGTCCGGTGAATGCTCCGCGATCAGGTGTACCGCCGTCTTCTCATCGACGGCGAACCGGTCGTCGCGCGCCCCGGTCAGCACATCGGTGGCGGTGAGGCGGGCGATGTGAGAGTGCAGCGCATAGGTCGGCTCGAACACGAGCGCACTTCTGCCGGCGCCGCCGAACGCGAGAAGGAGGCACTGCAGCACCTCGTTCGAACCGTTCGCACAGAACACCTGATCGGGACTGAGGCCGTGATGATCGGCGATGGCTGCACGCAGGGCGGTGGCCTCGCGATCCGGATAGCGGTTAGCTCCGAGGTGCCGGGCGATCTCGGCGAGCTCCGCGAGGAACTCGCCCGGCGGCGGCTCGGGGCACTCGTTCGTGTTGAGGCGAACGTCCGCTTCGACCTGGGGTGAGTGGTAGCCCGCCCGCAGCCTCACATCCAAGCGTGCGGAAGGAGGCGGACGGCGGTCACTCGCCGGCAGCGTCGATCTCCTGCCGGACAAGGACCGATTGGGCGTGCGCGAACAGACCCTCGGCCACAGCGATCGCCGAGATGTGAGGCGCTGCTTCGAGTAGGCCCTCACGGCTCGCCTCGATCACGTGCACCCGGCGGACGAAGTCCTCCACTCCGAGCACGCTCGCGAAGCGCGCCGAGCGGAAGGTAGGCAATACGTGACTCGGACCGGCCATATAGTCGCCGAGGGAGGCAGGCGACCAAGGTCCGAGGAAGACCGCCCCCGCGTGACGCACGAGCGGTACGAGTGACTCGGGATCGGCGCAGCAGAGCTCGAGATGCTCCGGAGCGATCTCGTTCGCGACTGCCATCGCCTGCTCGGGGCCGGATACGAGCACGGCGTAGCCGCCCGCTGCGAGCGTCGACTCGATCTCAGCCCGCCGCGGCGCTGTCGCGACGAACTGCCCGATCAGCTCATTGATCTCTTTCAATGCCGTCTCGGACCAGGTCACGAGCCACGACAGGCCGTCGGGGCCATGCTCGGCCTGGACGATGACGTCGATCGCGGCGCACGCCGGGGGCACGGTCTCGTCCGCGATGACGACGACTTCGGACGGCCCGGCGAACGCGGCGGGCACGCCGACGACTCCCCTCACCTCTTGCTTGGCGAGCGACACCCAGCGGCTTCCCGCCCCGACGATCACGTCGACTTTCGGGATGGTCTTCGTGCCGTAGGCCATCGCGGCAATCGCCTGCGGCCCGCCCACGCGATAGATCTCGTCCACACCCGCGAGTGCCGCTGCCGCCAGGAGCTCGTCAGGAAGCTTCCCGTCTGGCCCGGGTGGGACGCAAAGCGCCACCGCGCCGACGCCGGCGACCTTCGGCGGGATGGCGGTCATGAGCACGCTCGAGGGGTACTTGGCTCGCCCGCCGGGGACGTAGACGCCAGCGCGGTCAACGGGGATCTCGAGGGCGTCGATCCGGATGCCGTTGCGCTCATGGCTACCGGTCGGTTCAGGACGGCGCCGGTAGAACGCCTCGATGCTGTCGCGGGCGGCCGTGAGTGCCGTCCGCAGCTCGGGCTCAATACGCTCGAGGGCCGCATGGGTCTCGTCGAGTGGCACGGAGAGGTCATCAATGTCCACGCCGTCGAAACGCCGCGTGTACTCCCGTAGAGCCGAATCTCCGTGCGCCCTCACCTCGGCCACGATGGCCCGCACCTCGGCGACCGGTCCCTCGCCGGCGAGGTCAGGCCGTGGGAGGAGGCTGCGCAAGTCGGCCTTCGCTTGCCGTAGATCGAGGACGTGCAGCACGGCCGCAGCGTACCTGTCGCATATTCGCTGCTCCGAATTGGCGGATCAGGCGGCCATTGTCTGTAGAGGTGCGACGGGTCGCTCCGATTGCAGCCAAGATGGCGCGATGGCAACCGATCTCGCCGAATTGTCGTCCATCTCCTCGACCCTCGACCAGCTGGCGCGGCGTCTCGGTGGCATGGGCGAGGCCGCGCAGAGGGTCAAGGAAGAAGAGTTGGCAAACGAGCTGTTCGCAGTCGAGCGTGCACTGTCGTCCGCGCAGCGGCGCCTGACAAGGATGATCGCGCGAGGCAGGTGATCTGCGACTGGACGCGCCGACGGCGCCCCGGAGGGCGCCGTCGGGGAGCGGGCCGGGCGGCGGATCCCGAACTCCGCTCAATTGGAACCAGGTGGCGGGAACCGGTTCCGGTATAGACAATAGCGCGTAGTGCCGCGCGTGTCATCACCGGGAGGATCTTTGCCTTTTCGGTTGGAGGTCCCCGATTCCCGCCGAAGGGCACAGCCCGGCGAGGGCGCACTCGCCGCATTTCGGCTTGCGAGCGTCGCAGATGCGCCGCCCGTGCAGGATGAGGCGCAGGCTGAGCGCCCCCCACCCCTCGGGCGGGAGCATCGAGCACAAGTCGGTCTCGATCTTGACCGGATCGGATGCCGCCGTGAGCCCGAGCCGCCGCGAGAGGCGCGTGACGTGAGTGTCGACCGGGAGCCCCGGCAGACCGAGTGCGACTGAGCGCACGACGTTCGCTGTCTTGCGCCCGACTCCCGGCAGGGCGGTGAGCTCTTCCATCGTTGTCGGAAAGCCGCCCGCATGGCGCTCGACGAGAGCCGCCGCAGCGCCGAGGAGATGTGAGGTCTTCGACCGGAAGAAGCCGGTCGACTTGATCAACTCCTCGAGCTCGCCCCGGTCGGCAGCCGCCAGCGCGGCCGGGTCCGGATAGCGCGCGAACAACTCGGGCGTGACCATGTTGACTCGCTCGTCGGTGCACTGAGCCGACAGGATCGTCGCGACGAGCAGCTGGAACGGACCGTCATGAGTGAGAGCGCACAGCTCCGCTGCGCTGCCGGGATAGATGCCGGCAAGGATCTTCGCGATCTCGCCGGCGCGGTTGGTGCGGGCGGAGCGGGATTCTCGGGGCACGCCGGGCAGCGTACCCACAGGCCGCTAGGTTCGGTCTGGTGCACGACGTCGAGGTGAAGCGCCGGATGGGTGAAGCGGACATCGCGGCCCTCTCGAAGTTGATCGAGGAGGCTTCCCATGAGGACGGCCACCGCGCCCTCGGGGAGCACAAGTGGCTCGACCTCGTGCAGGGGGGACGGGAAGGCTTCGCTGGTTTTATTGCCACCGAGGCCGCCGGGCGCCACCGGGTCATCGGCTACGCCCAGGTGAGCCGGGGAGCGGGGAGCTGGGCGGTCGAGTACGTCGTCCATCCTCACTGGCGGACCGAACCCCAGCTGAGGGGAGATCTCGTCTCTGCCGCGATCCGGGAGATCGCCGAGCAGGGCGGAGGTCACGTGCACGTCTGGGTTCCCAAGCCGAGCGCGGCCGACGACCTGGTCGCCGAGGCCGTCGGCTTGAAGCGCGGTCGTGACCTCTACCAGATGCGCCGGGAGCTTCCCGTCGAAGGCATGGCTGCGACGGTCGCGACGCGACCGTTCCAACCTGGAGCCGACGAGGAGGCCTGGCTCGAGGTCAACAACAGGGCGTTTCGGGGGCACCCCGAGCAGGGCTCATGGACCCGTCAGGAGCTGGAGGAGCGGGAGGCCCAGCCGTGGTTCGATCCCGACGGCTTCCTGCTGCACGAGATCGACGGGCAGCTAGCAGCGTTCTGCTGGACGAAGGTGCAGGACGACGACCACGACGAGGGTGAGGTGGGGGAGATCTACGTCATCGCGGTCAACCCGGACTTCCAACGCCGGGGTCTCGGGCGTGAGCTCGTCCTTGCCGGGCTCGATCACCTGCACTCCGTCGGTCTCGCCAAGGCGATGCTCTATGTCGACCGCGAAAACGAGGAGGCTCGCGGGCTCTACCGGATGCTCGGCTTTCACGACGACCACGTCGATCGCGCCTACACCGGTGACATCGTGCCAGCGAACCGCCGCGACGGCGCGCCAGCGAGCACATGACTCTTTACGATCTGAGCCAGACCGAGCTCTCGGAGCTCTTGTCAGGCGAGCCGGCATATCGGGTGCGCCAGATCTGGGAAGGGCTCTATCGCGACCACCGCAACATCGGCGAGCTGACCACGCTGCCGAAGTCGCTGCGAGCACGCCTAGGTTCTGACGAGCGCTTCTCGCCTGCGTGGTCGCTCGTGGCGGAGTCGGCGAGCGATCGCGGAGCGACGCGCAAGTGGCTGTTCGAGGCCGGCGACGGATCGCGAATCGAGACGGTGCTGATGCGCTACCGCGAGCGGACGACCGCATGCGTCTCGAGCCAGGCAGGCTGCGCGATGGGCTGCTCGTTCTGCGCCACCGGGCAGCTCGGCTTCGGTCGGCACCTCTCTTCCGGGGAGATCGTCGAGCAAGTCGTGCGGGCGTGCCGCTGGGCGTCAGACGAGGGGTGGGGCCGGATCGGGAACATCGTCCTGATGGGCATGGGCGAGCCGCTCGCCAACTACGACAACGTCTTCGCCGCCTTGCGGAGGTGCAACGATTCGGTTGGCATAGGCGCGCGCTCGATCACCGTCTCGACGGTCGGCGTCGTTCCGGGCATCTTGAAGATGGCGAGCGAGCCCCTGCAGGTCAATCTCGCAGTCTCGTTGCACGCTGCCAACGACCAGCTGCGCGATCACCTCGTCCCGCTCAACCGGCGGTACCCGCTCAAGGTTCTCATGGCGGCTTGCGCGGACTACGTCGAGGTGACTCGCCGGCGCATCTCGTTCGAGTGGGCCTGCATCGGCGGAGTCAACGACCGTACGAGCGATGCCCATGAGCTGGCGGCGCTCGCCCGGCCGTTGCGGGCGCATGTCAATCTCATCCCGCTCAATCCGACGCCTGGCTACCTGGTCGCGGGGAGCACTGCAGAGGCGGTCGCGTACTTCCGGGACGAGCTGCGCGACCTCGGTGTCAACGTGACGATCCGCAACACGCGCGGCCGGGACGTCGACGCCGCCTGCGGTCAGCTCGCTGCAGGTATCACCCCGGGCGGTCTGATGCGGAACAAGCGGAGGCTCGGCACGCCGCGTGAGGTGGCGGTCCGGGCGCGCCTCGCGTAGCGTCGCTGTCATGGCCACCCACTTCGACGGAATCGAGTCCATCAAGGCCAAGGTCGGTGAGCACCTCGGCTACAGCGACTGGCACGAAGTCACCCAAGAGCAGGTCAACCTGTTCGCGGACGCGACGGGAGACCACCAATGGATCCATGTCGACCCGGAACGTGCCAAGAAGGAGAGCCCTTTCGGCGGGCCGGTCGCGCACGGGTACCTGACGCTGGCGCTCGCACCGGTCCTCCTCAGCCAGGTCTATTCGGTGAGCGGTGTGTCGATGGGTGTGAATTACGGCTGCAACAAGGTGCGCTTCCCCGCCCCGGTGCCCGTCGGCAGCCGCTTGCGCTTGGGCGCCTCGCTCGAGTCGATCGAGGAGATCCCGGGCGGAGCCCAGATAGTCATGGCGCTCACCTTCGAGGTGGAAGGACAGGCGAAGCCCTCGTGCGTGGCCGAGGCGGTTTACCGCTTCTACCTGTGAGGCCGGCGTTGTGAGCAGCGAAGCGGAGCCGACTGCCCGCGCGGCGAGCCGGTCGAGGGTCACGAAGGAGACCTCGATCGAAGTCGCGGTGGACCTCGGGCGCAGCGCGCCGCCCTCGGCCGCGACGGGACTGCCGTTCTTCGACCACATGCTCGAACAGCTCGGGAAGCACGGCGGGTTCGCCCTCGAGGTCAAAGCGATCGGTGACCTGCACGTCGACGCGCATCACACGGTCGAAGACGTTGGTATCTTGCTCGGCGAGACGTTCGCAGCCGCGTTGGGCGACAAGGTGGGAATCCGGCGTTATGCATCGTTGTCGCTCCCACTCGACGAGGCGCTGGTGGAGGTCGCCCTCGACGTGTCGGGGCGGGCGTACCTTCACTACGACGTCGAGTTCGGCCCCGAGACCGCAGCGCTGGGCAATCCGCCTTTCGAGCCGCAGCTCGCCGAGGAGTTCTGGCGCGCGTTCGCCCACGCGGCGGCCATCACCCTTCACATCTCGCTCAAGTACGGGCGGAACCCCCATCACGTCCTGGAAGCCTCGTTCAAGGGCGTGGCGCGGGCGTTGCGAGATGCAGTGCGCGTCGAGGGCACCGAGGTACCCTCGACCAAGGGCGTGCTGTGACGCCCCGCCGGTGAAGGCCGCGCGCGTGCGAGCGCCGGCATGATCGCCGTTCTCGACTACGGCATAGGCAACCTGCGCTCAGCCGAAAAGGCGCTGCAGTTCGTGGGAGCCGATGCTCGGCTCGTCTCCGATCCTGAGCAAGCCCGGAAGGCCGACGCGGTTGTCCTGCCGGGCGTGGGCGCTTTCGGGGCATGCGCCGAAGCGCTGCGCAAGAGCGGTCTCGACGAGGTTGCTCGCGAGGCGATCGCCGAGCAACGGCCGACTCTCGCTGTGTGCATCGGGATGCAGTTGCTCTTCGACGAGTCAGAGGAGAGCCCCGGCTGCCCCGGGCTCGGAATCCTGCCGGGAGTGATCAGGCGGATCCCGGCCGGCGTACGCCGCCCCCAGATGCAGTGGAACCTCGTCGCACCCGTCACGACCGACGGCAGATCGAGCGAGCTTCTCGGCGAGGGGGAGTGGTTCTACTTCGTGCACGGATATGCCGCCGAGCTGGGTGAGCCCGGTGATCTTGCGGGGACGTGCGAATACGGCGCGACACTGACTGCAGCGGTGGAACGTGGCAGCCTGTTCGCCACTCAGTTCCACCCGGAGAAATCTGGGCGTGCGGGTCTCGCACTGCTCGCCCGGTTCGCCAAGGCGTGCGGAGGCTGAAGATGGATTTGTGGCCGGCGATAGACATCCGGGACGGCAAGTGCGTCCGCTTGCATCAAGGCGACTTCGAGACCGTGACCGAGTTCGGCGATCCCGTCGACGTCGCGACGCAATACCTGGATGCGGGTGCCAAGCAACTTCACGTGGTCGATCTCGACGCAGCTCGTACCGGCGACCAGTCGAACCGGGAGACGATCCTTCGCATCGTGCGCCGCACGCAGCTGATCGTTCAGGTCGGTGGTGGCATAAGGGATGAGGACAGCGCGGCGGCGCTGCTCGACAACGGCGTCTCACGGGTCGTCATCGGGACCGCCGCCGTCGCGGATGACCAGACTTTCCTCGCCTCACTCATCGAACGTTGGCCTGGACGGATCGCGGTCGGGCTCGACTACAAGGTGGGGCGGGACGAGTACGGCGTCCTGACGCGCGAGCTGGCGGTGCGCGGTTGGACCGAGATGAGCGGCGTCTCGGTAGAGCGGGCGCTCGCGAGGCTGGCCTGGCTACCTCTCGCGGCAGTGATCGTGACCGACATCGCCCGCGACGGCACCGGTGCGGGACCGGACCTTGTCGAATATGCCGAGCTGCTCGAGGAGACCGACCTCCCGATCATCGCGTCCGGAGGGATCGGCTCGGCCTCGGACATCGCACGCCTCGCGCGTCTCGCGAAGGGCGAACGGCGACTGTCGGGAGTCGTTGTCGGGAAAGCGCTGCTCTCGGGGCTGCTGACTGTGGCGGATGCCCGTCGTGCGGCTCTCGAGCTGAGCCGCTGACTGCGTAATCGCGGCAGTCGGACACAGCGATGCAGGCGGTACGGATCATCCCGTGTCTCGACGTCGACAACGGTCGCGTCGTCAAAGGCGTCACCTATCTCGACCTCCGCGACGCCGGGGACCCGGTGGAGCTCGCCCGGCTCTACAGCGACGCAGGCGCAGACGAGCTCGTGATCCTCGACATCACCGCCTCCTCGGACGGTCGCGAGACAACGATCGGTGTCGTCAGCCGGGCGGCCGACCAGGTATTCATACCTCTCACGGTCGGCGGCGGCATCCGGACAGTCGGTGACGCCCGACGCTTGCTCCGTGCTGGAGCGGACAAGGTGTCGGTCAACACGGCGGCCGTCGGCCGGCCCTCGCTCGTGGCCGAGATAGCGACGGAATTCGGGACGCAGTGCACGGTGCTGGCGGTGGACGTGAAGAAGACCGCCGGCTCCGGCTACGAGGTCGTCACGCACGGCGGACGGCAGCCGACCGGCATCGACGCGATCGAGTGGGTGGTGCAAGGTGTCGGGCTCGGCGCGGGCGAGCTGCTCGTGACCTCGATGGATCGCGACGGCACGGAGTCCGGATACGACGTCGAGCTGCTGGCGCTCATCTCGGCCGCAGTCGAGGTGCCACTCATCGCCTCGGGCGGGGTCGGCACTCTTGATCACCTGGCTGAAGGCTTCCTCGAAGGCGGAGCTGACGGGTTGTTGGCGGCGTCGATCTTCCATTTCGGGCGGTATTCGATCGCGGAGGCACGAGAGCACCTCTCGGCCCGGGGAGTGCCCGTCCGGCCCGTTCTGGCCTGACCGCGCGGCGGCTGGGTGCCGTCACGTTGACAGCACGCCGGCCGGGCTGCGGTACCGTTCTTCGGTGCCCAAGGAGACGCCTACCTCGGACGCCGGTAAGAAACAGCCGGTCACCATGCTCAACGACCGCGTCCTCGTGAGCGTGCCGAAGTCAGAAGGTGAGCGCCGCTCGCGAGCCGGGATCCTCATACCTGCGACCGCTCAGGTCGCCCGGCGCCTCTCCTGGGCGGAGGTGGCAGCCGTCGGGCCGCACGTCCGGACCATCCACGCCGGAGACACGGTGTTGTTCAACCCCGAGGAGAGCTTCGAGGTCGATGTGCAGGGTGAGGACTTCTTGATCCTGCGCGAGCGAGACGTTCACGCGGTGGCCTCCGAGCGAATCGATGGTGGCACGGGGCTGTACCTGTGACGGAAGCCGCCACCTCCGAGTTCGTGCCGTCTGAGATGCCTCTCGGGACACCGATCGCCGCCAGCGAAGCTGAGCTGGCAGCCGTCAAGTACGACGCGACCGGTCTCGTCGTCGCGATCGTGCAGGAGGCCTCGACGAAAGATGTCCTGATGGTGGGTTGGATGGACGCCGAAGCACTCCGGCGCACGCTCGCGACGGGCCGGACGTGGTGCTGGAGCCGGAGCCGGCAGGAGTACTGGTGCAAGGGCGAGACATCGGGCGATCGCCAATTCGTGCAGGAGGTCCGGTACGACTGCGACGCCGACGCGCTCCTCGTGATCGTCGACCAGCAGGGTGGCGGGGCCTGCCACACAGGCGAGCACTCCTGCTTCTACCGGGCCTTCGGCCGCGACAACGCGCCCTCGCAGGGAGCCTGAGCTGGGCGCCGCTGGGCGGGGCACGGTCCGGCCGGAGTTCTCGGTCTTCGAGGCGCTGGCGGCCAAGCATCGCGTCGTGCCGGTATGGCGCGAGCTCGTCGCGGACACGGTCACGCCGGTGGGAGCGTTCCGGTCAGTAGTCGGCGACGGTCCTGGCTTCCTGCTCGAGAGCGTGGAGCACGGGGAGCGGTGGGCGAGGTTCTCGTTTCTAGGGCGATCGCCGCTCGCGACGCTCGTGTCGCGCTCCGAGCACGTGACCGTCACCGGAGACCTGCCGCTTGCGATCCCGCTCGACGAGGGGATTCTCGAAGCGCTCGGCTCGCTCGTCTCCCAGCTGCAGTCGCCGAAATTCGAAGAGCTGCCCCCGCTCCACTCTGGCATCGTCGGCTACCTCGGGTACGACGTCGTGCGCGAGATAGAGCGCCTCGGAGCCGCGCCCGCCGATGACCTCGGCCTGCCTGACGCTGTCATGGCGGTGATCGGTGAAGTAGCCGCCTTCGACCACTGGCGCCAGAGAGTCACGCTGATCGACAACGTCGTCCTTCCCGAAGCCGGGTCTCCAGTGGACCTGGCTGCGCTCTACGAGAAGGCGGTCGCCCGCCTCGACCAGTTGAAGAAGGACCTCGAGAACCCTTTGCCCGAGCCGCTCGTACCGCCGCCGGTCCGCGGTGAGAGCCTCCCCGAAGATGCCGTCCACCGCGTCGTGACCCCAGAGGACTTCCACCGTGCCGTCGAGGTCGCGAAAGAGCACATCCGGGCCGGTGACGCCTTCCAGATCGTGCTCTCGCAGCGGTTCGATCTCGACCTGCAGTGCGAGCCGTTCGACGTCTATCGCGTGCTTCGCCAGGTGAACCCGAGCCCGTACATGTTCTTCCTGCGCCAGGCGGGAGTCTCCGTTGTCGGCGCCTCACCCGAGCCGATGGTCCAGCTCTTCGATGGGCGCGTCGTCATCCGGCCGATTGCCGGCACGCGGCCTCGCGGCGCGACCGAGCCCGAGGACCGCAGGCTCGAGGCGGAGCTGGTCGAGCACCCGAAGGAGCTTGCCGAGCACGTCATGCTCGTCGACCTCGCGCGCAACGACATCGGCCGCGTCGTCGCTTTCAACACCGAGCACGTCGACGAATTGATGACGGTCGAGCGGTACAGCCACGTCATGCACCTGACCTCGCAGGTCTCCGGACAGATCGTCGAGGGAAAGGGCCCGATCGAGCTCCTGCGGGCAACTTTGCCAGCCGGCACCGTCTCGGGTGCACCGAAGGTCCGAGCCATGCAGATCATCGACGACCTCGAACCGACGAAACGGGGGCCGTACGCAGGCACTGTCGGGTACATCGACTTCTCGGGCAACCTCGACACCGCCATAGCCATCCGCACGATGGTGGCGCTGGACGACGGGAGGGCCTCGGTGCAGGCTGGGGCGGGCATCGTCGCTGACAGCGACCCCCTGGCCGAGGACGCGGAGTGCGCCGCCAAGGCCGCCGCCATCTTCGCCGCGGTTGCCGGGGCAAGGAAGCTTGCAGCCGATCGCGTTGTTGCTACAGGAGATGGCTGACGCACCCGTGCTCATCCGGAGGGCGCGCCGCGACGGCATCCTCGTTGAGGGTCCTGACGCGCGCTCCTGGCTGCAGGGCCAGATCACACAGGACATCGACGGCCTAGCCGATGGCGAGAGCCGCCTGACGCTCGTGCTCTCGCCACAGGGGAAGGTGGAGTCCTTCTGCCGGGTGACGGCTCTGTCAGACGAGTGCCTGCTTCTCGACACCGAGGTGGGTCACGGCTGCGCCCTCGCCGAGCGCCTGCGACGCTTCAAGCTGCGGGTGAAGGTTTCCCTCGAGTCGGTGGGAGTCATGTGCGACGAGTTGGCCGGAGGGAGTTATGACGCCTTCGGTCCGCCGGAGATCATGAGCGCTGACCAGCCGGAGGCCGAGCGGTCTTCCCCGGCAGAAGACGAGCGCTTCGAGGTCGCGCGTATCCTTGCTGGCGTGCCACGCCTCGGCCGTGAGCTGACCGAGAGGACCATCCCGCAAGAGGCCGGCAACGAGCTGATCGACCGGACGGTGTCCTTCACGAAGGGCTGTTACACCGGGCAGGAGCTCGTCGCACGGCTGGACTCACGCGGCTCCAACGTTCCGAGGAGGATCCAGCTCCTCCGCGGCGCAGCCTCGAGCGCCGGCGACGCGGCCGCCGGAGGCGTCGCGGCCGGGGACGTCATCGAGGTCGACGGCAAGGACGCGGGTCAGCTCACGAGCGTGGCGCGGGTCGGGGACGGCGAGAGCTACGTGGCGCTCGCTCTCGTGAAGCGTGCCGCCTACTCGGACTTCCCTGTCGAGGCGGCAGTCGTCGACCGGGACGGGAACAGGTCGCCGGCCACCATCTCCCCTCCGGCGGCCTCAAGAGGCTAGGGGCGACCGTGGCGATCGTCCTTGCTCTAGCTGCCGCGCTCTGCAACGCGCTCGCCACGATCTTCGAGCGGCTCGGGGTCCAGTCCGCTCCAGCTGACTCGACGCTCAGCTGGAAGCTGATGGCATACGTGTTGCGCCGGCCGATCTGGTTCCTCGGACTCGGGGCAATGATCGGGGCGTTCTTGTTCCAGGCAGCGGCGCTCGACGAAGGCGGGCTGACCGTGGTCCAGCCCCTGCTCGTCACCGAGCTGCTGTTCCTCGTGATAATCCTGCGCGTCTGGTTTGGGTTGCCGCTCGGTTGGCGTGAGTCGGCCGGGTGCGTGTGCGTCGTGACCGGGCTCGGGGTCTTCCTTGCCGTCAGCAACCAGGGTGGCGGCTTGGCGCTCCCTGCTGCCTCGGACTGGGCGATGGTGATGGGCGCTTGCGCCGTTGCGATCGTCTTTTCCGTGAGCCTCGCCCGGAGGGGATCGCGGGCCTGGAGGGCCGCCTGGTTCGGCGTGGCGTCAGGCGTCGCGTTCGCTCTCTGCGCGGCTTTCATCAAAGCCGCGACCACGCTGCTCTCGCGCGGCGGTATCGCATTCATGTTCGGGCATTTCGAGCCGTACGGGGTGGCAATAGCCGGAGGACTCGGCCTGTTCCTCACCCAGAACGCTTTTCAGGCGGGGCCGATCACGGCGTCGCAGGCCACCCTGCTCATCGTGGACCCGATCGCGAGCATCGTTATCGGGGTGGGAGTCTTCGGAGACAACCTCCGGGGCGGCGTCGGCATTCTCTCGGTTGATGCGCTTGCGCTGGCTGTGATGTCCTTCGGCTTGTTCGTGCTGTGCCACTCACCCCTCATCGTGAACACCACAGCGGATCAGCTCGCACACCCGTTTCGCCAACGAGGAGCCATCCCTTCCGGGGCGCCTGCTACCCCACAGTAGGCTCGGGCAATGGCGACATATCTCGACGGGATCGTCGCGTGGCATCGTGATCGCGCGGCAGCCGACGAGCGCGACCTCTCGCGGCTGGGCGAGACGGCACGGTTGGCTCGGGCGAGCGCCGCTGGTCGGTCATTCGAGGATGCCCTTCGCAACGCTCCGGGAGTAGCAGTCATCGCCGAGATCAAGCGTCGCTCTCCTTCGAAAGGTGAGATCGCCGAGTCACTCGATGCCGCTTCGACGGCGCGCGCGTACGAAGCAGGTGGCGCCGCCTGTCTCTCGGTCTTGACCGATACCCCGCACTTCGACGGCTCGGTCGCCGACCTCGTGGCGGCGCGGGAAGCGGTCGCTTTGCCCGTCCTCCGCAAGGACTTCACGGTCTGGGCAGGCGACGTCTACGACGCGGCGCTCATGGGTGCCGACGCCGTGTTGCTGATCGTCGCTGTGCTGAGCGACGACGAGCTCTCCAACTTCTTGGCCGAGGCGACGACGCTCGGCCTGGCGGCACTGGTCGAGGTGCACGACGAGGCCGAGGTCACCCGTGCGCTTCATGCAGGGGCGGGACTAATCGGCGTCAACCAGCGGGACTTGCGCACTTTCGAGGTCGACCCGGAGCGGGCACTGCGTGTCGCCGCGGTCGTGCCGCGCGACGTCCTCCGCGTCGCGGAGTCCGGCATAACCGAGGCAGGGCAGATAGCGCGCCTCGCCGACGCCGGCTTCGACGGAGTCCTCATCGGCGAGTCGCTCTTGCGGGCGCCGGATCGGGCCGCGGCGGTGCGGGCGTTCACGAGCCTGAGCGGATCGGCTGCGCGCTGATGTGGGTGAAGATCTGCGGGATCACGAGCGAGGAGGACGCGCTTCTTGCCGTCGCGATGGGCGCGGATGCGGTGGGCTTCGTCTTTGCTCCCTCGCCGCGGCAGATGTCTCCTTCCGCAGTCCAGGCGATCACTAGGCGTCTTCCTCCGGAGATCCTGACGGTAGGCGTCTTCCGGGACGAGCGCCCGCAAACGGTGGTCGAGGTGGTCAACCGGGCCGGCCTGAAGGCTGCCCAGCTGCACGGCAACGAGAGCCGAGAGGACTGCGGGTACGTCTCGGTGCGCGTCCCGGTCGTGATCAAGGCGTTCGCCGCCGGCGACGGCCGGCTGGAGCGGGCGGCGGAGTACGGAGCGTCGATCATCATGCTCGATGCGCCCTCGCCCGGATCCGGCAAGGTCTTCGACTGGCGACTCGCGGAGGGCGCTCCACGCGGTCATCGCCTCGTGCTCGCCGGCGGACTCGATGCATCGAACGTCGCAGAGGCGATCCGCACCGTTCACCCTTGGGGAGTGGACGTGTCGACGGGCGTCGAGTCGGTTCCTGGAGTCGAGGCTTCGCCCGGGCGGAAAGACCCGACGAAGATCCGGGCCTTCGTGCAGGCGGCCCGCGCGGCCGAGCCCGAGCCTTACGACCCCGGTGACGAGTCGCTTTTCGACTGGCAAGAGGAGACGAACCTGTGATTGCGACCGGTGAGCTGATGCGGGAGCCGGCCCCATCGGGCCGCTTCGGCGAATACGGCGGGCGTTTCGTCCCTGAGTCGCTCGTGCCGGCCTGCGAGGAGCTGGACAAGGCCTTTCACGAGGCATGGGGAGACCCGCCGTTCCGATCGGAGCTCGACTTCCTCCTGCGCACCTACAGCGGGCGGCCCACGCCGGTGACCGAGTGCCGGAGGCTCTCCGGGATGCTCGGGATCAGGCTCTTGTTGAAGCGAGAAGATCTCAACCACACCGGCTCGCACAAGTTGAACAACGCCATCGGCCAGGCGCTGCTTGCCAAGCGGATGGGCAAGTCGCGGCTTGTCGCAGAGACCGGGGCCGGTCAGCACGGGGTTGCGACGGCAACGGCGGCTGCGCTTCTCGGCATGGAATGCGCCGTGTACATGGGGGCCGTCGACGTCGAGCGCCAGGAGCTGAACGTCTTTCGCATCAAGCTCCTCGGGGCAGCCGTCTATCCCGTCGAATCGGGGTCCCGGACGCTCAAGGACGCGATCAACGAGGCGCTTCGGGAGTGGGTCGCGACAGTGGAGACAACCCACTACTGCATCGGCTCGGTCGTGGGACCACATCCTTATCCCTTCATTGTGCGCGAGCTGCAGCGCGTTGTCGGGGACGAGGCGAGGCGCCAGTGCCGCGAGATCCTGAACGGTGACCCCGACATCGTGGTCGCGTGCGTCGGCGGAGGTTCGAACGCGGCGGGCACGTTCGCCGGATTCGTCGACTCGGGCGCGCGGCTCGTCGGGATCGAGGCCGCCGGCGGAGCAGCGATAGGCCACGGCATACCTGGAGTCGTCCATGGCATGAGGTCGAGGTTCCTGCAGGACGAGGCGGGCCAGATCCTCGAGGCTCACTCCATCTCGGCCGGGCTTGACTACCCGGGTGTCGGCCCGGAGCACGCCCAGCTCGGCGATGCCGGTCGAGTCGAGTACTTCGAGGCCTCCGACGACGAAGTGCTGGCCGCGTTCAAGCTCCTGGCGGAGACGGAGGGCATCATCCCGGCACTCGAGCCGGCTCACGGCCTTGCGTGGATCCTCCGCGAGGCCGGGCGTGGCATCCCGAAGGGCTCAGCCGTCATGCTGACGATGTCGGGCCGGGGCGACAAGGACGTGGCTCTCGTCATGGAGAAGATGGGCGAGAGCTCGTGAGCGCCGGCGAGCCAGGCCGCCTCGAGGCTCGCCTTCGCGAGCGGCGTGACGCAGGCCGGAAGCTCCTCGTGCCAGGCGTCACCGGCGGGCTCGGCGACGACTGGGTCGCGGCGGTCTCGGCCATAGCCGCGGCCGGGGCTGATGCGATCGAGATCTGCCTGCCGTTCTCCGACCCGATGATGGACGGGCCTGTGATCCAGGAAGCCTCCGTCCGCGCGCTCGAGGCAGGCGCAACGCCGCAGACGATCCTCGGTGAGCTGGTCGAGGCGGACGCAGGCGGAGTCCCGCTCGTCGTCATGACCTACTACAACCTCGTGGCCCGCATGGGACATCGCCGGATGGCGAACCTGCTCGCAGAGTCGGGAGTCTCCGGGGCGATCGTTCCCGATCTGCCGATCGACGAGATCGGCCCCTGGAAGCAAGAGGCAGACGCCGCCGGGATCGAGACGGTGCTGCTTGCCGCACCGACGACCCCCGATCAGCGGTTGAGGGCGATTGTGGCGAAGGCGGAGGGTTTCTTGTACGCCGTCGGCGTGATGGGAGTGACGGGCGAGCGCTCCTCGCTCGCCGCCAGCGCCACCACCATCGCGACCCGCTGCAAGGCGATCACCGATCTCCCGGTCCTCGTCGGCATCGGGATAACTACTCCTGAACAGGCCGCCGAGGTCTGCCAGGTAGCCGACGGAGTCGTGATCGCGTCAGCGCTCGTCCGGCGCCTGCTCGATGGCGAGGGCCCCGACGGGGCGGGCAAGCTCGTGGCGAGCTTCCGGGAAGCGCTAGACCTGATCTCCTGAGTCTCCTGGTCTCCTGAGAGGCACTGTGCATTAGTATGCACCAGTATTTATACTCATGCCTTGAAGGCGGGTGTCATAGGAGCGACGGGGTACCTCGGTGCCGAGGTCCTCAGGCTCCTTGCTGACCACCCGTCGATCGACGTGGCAGCGGTTCAG
>JBKQLZ010000237.1:0-3768 GCA_052146895.1 Acidimicrobiales bacterium | reverse complement strand
GCGGACGGCAAGGCCGGCCGCCTCCTCGGGGTGCACATGGTCGGCCCGTGGGTGACCGAGCAGCTCGGCCAGGCCTACCTAGCCGTCAACTGGGAGGCCACGCCGGATGAGATCGCACCGTTCATCCAGCCGCACCCGACGCTGTCGGAGACGTTCGGCGAGACGGTTATCGCCTTGACCGGAAGGGGTCTTCACATTGGCTGAAATCACGATGCCGCAACTCGGCGAGACGGTCACCGAGGGGACGATCATCAAGTGGCTCAAGAACGTCGGCGACAACGTCGCGCACGACGAGCCGCTGTTCGAGGTGTCGACCGACAAGGTCGACTCCGAGGTGCCTTCGCCGGTCGAGGGGGTGTTGACGCAGATACTCGTCGAGGAAGGGGGGACTGTCGACGTCGGGACGATGATTGCTGTGATTGGCGATGCTGGCGCAGCGCCGGTTTCCGCTCCGCCAGCGTCTGCCCCGGCGACCGGAGAAACGGTCGCCGGTTCCGACGCCGTCGTCGCGGCCGCTGCACCCGCCGCGCCTCCGCCTCCTCCGCCGCCTGCTCCCGCGGCGGTCGAGAGTGCGTCTGCGGGAGCTGTGGCGGAAGAGGCGTCCGTTTCTAAGGACGCCGAAGCCGCCTCAGCTTCCGGGCCTGCGGCGCTGCTGTCGCCCGTTGTGCGGAAGCTTCTTTCTGACAACGCGATTGACGTCTCCGAAGTCACGGGGACTGGGGCTGGTGGGCGGATCACGCGCAATGACGTGCTTGGCGTGATCGATGCTCGTGCGTCCGCTCCCGCGGGTGCGGCGGCGGCAGCGGCGGCGCCTGCAGCGCCTGCTCGGGCCTCCGCGCCGGCGGCTGGTGCGCCTGCTGCAGCGGCTGCGGTGGCTCCTGCTCGGGCGTTTGCGCCTGCGGTGGCGGGGGAGCGGGACGAGGTTGTGCCGTTCAGCAATATCCGGCGTCTTACGGCCGAGCACATGGTGCGGTCGAAGGCGACCTCTGCCCACACACTCGTCGCCATCGAGTGCGACTACGAGGCAATCGAGAAGGTGCGCAGGGCGAACAAGGACGCGTTCAAGGCAGCGGAGGGCGTCAGCCTCAGCTACTTGCCGTTCATCGCTCGGGCAGTCGTCGAGGTCCTGCGTGACTACCCTCAGTTGAACGCCTCGGTCGGCGAGAACGCTCTTCTCGTGCACCGGGACATCCACCTCGGCATCGCCGTCGACCTCGACCGTCAGGGCCTCATCGTCCCGGTCGTGCGCAACGCCGACGGGCAGTCGTTGCGAGGCCTTGCGCGGGCGATCGGCGATCTTGCCGAGCGGGCGCGCAGCCGGCACCTCTCGGCCGACGACGTCGTGGGTGGGACCTTCACGATCACGAACCCAGGGCCGTTCGGGACGTTCATCACGGCCCCGATCATCAACCAGCCCCAGGTCGCGATCCTCTCGACCGATGGTGTGAAGCGACGCCCTGTCGTAGTGACCGCAGAGGACGGCACGGAGGCGATCGCCATCCACTCCGTTGGCCTGCTGGCGCTCTCGTTCGACCATCGGGCGGTTGACGGCGCGTACGCCTCGGCGTTTCTCTACAACCTCGCGCAGGCACTCGAGACACGTGATTGGGCAGCTGAGCTCTGAGGTGACCTCCGTCTCGCCGCTGCGGGTGCGATGGCTGGGACGGGTCCGCTACGAGGACGCGTCCGAGCTGCAGCATGCCCTCAGGCGAGGAGGTGGCGACTACCTCCTCTTGCTCGAGCATCCGCACGTGTACACGCTCGGCGTGCGGACGAAGGCGGACCACCTCCTCGACGGCGTCGCGTCATCGGGTGCGAGCGTGGTGCGGGCCGATCGAGGCGGCGACGTCACCTACCACGGACCGGGTCAGCTCGTCGGCTACCCGATCGTCGACATCGCCCTCGCGCCTCGCGCCATACCGGCTCACGTGCACAGGATTGAACAGCTGATCATCGACGTGCTCGCCGACCTCGGGCTCGAGGGCGCAGGGCGGCTCGACGGCTACCCGGGCGTGTGGGTCGATGCCGATGGCGCGAGCCCGCGCAAGATCTGCGCGATCGGGGTGCGGGTGCAGCGGGGGCGGTCCATGCATGGCTTTGCCCTGAACGTCGAACCTGATCTGTCGATGTTCGGCAACATCGTTCCATGTGGCATCCCCGACAAGGCGGTGACGTCTCTTGTCGCGGAGGGGATCCCAGCAACGATGGCCGACGTTGTCGAAGCGGTCGCAGCGCGGGCGGCGCAGCTGTTGAGCCCGTTCGGGTCGGGTGGGCCTCGGCAGGTCGAGCGCCAGGATGCGTCGCCCGCGGCAACGGCGTCGGAGTCGGCGCCTGTCCCGGGGTCGGCCGCGCCTGCGGGTGCGGCCGTGCCGATCGAGCTCCGGCCACTCGGCCGGCGGCTGGTGGCGTCGGGCGTCGATCTCGGGTCCTCCCTCGGCGTGCGCGAGCGGAAGCCCGAGTACATCAGAGCGCCCCTCAAGATCGGCCCGCAGGTCATCGGGCTGCGGTCGATGCTGCGCGAGCTCGGGCTCGTCACGGTGTGCGAGGAGGCGGGCTGCCCGAATCTCTCGGAGTGCTGGGCCGACGGCACTGCGACGTTCATGATCAATGGGGAGCGGTGTACGCGGGCGTGTGGTTTCTGCCTGGTCGACACGCGTCACCCGCTCCCGCTCGACCCGGCCGAGCCGGAACACGTGGCGGAGGCGGTCGCCCGGCTCGGGCTTGCCCATGTGGTCGTGACCGCCGTCGCGAGGGACGACCTGGAAGACGGCGGGGCGGAGGCGTTCGCACAGACGATCGCGGCGATTCGCCGGCGGTCGCCTGGTGCCGCGGTCGAGGTGCTGATCCCCGACTGCAAGGGGGACGAGCGGGCGCTCAAGACGGTGTTCGAGGCGCGCCCCGAGGTGTTGAACCACAACATCGAGACTGTTCTCCGGCTGCAGAGGGCGGTGCGCCCGTCGGCTTCGTATGCGCGCAGCCTCTCGGTGCTCGGCCGGGCGAAGGCGGCCGGGATGGTCACGAAGTCGGGCATGATCCTCGGGATGGGTGAGCGTGAGGACGAGGTGCACGGAGCGCTGGCCGACCTGCGGGCAGTCGGTGTCGACATCGTCACGATCGGCCAGTACCTGCGGCCGACCGAGAGGCACCTGCCCGTGGCTCGTTGGTGGCGCCCGGAGGAGTTCGAGGAGTTGGCGGAGGTGGGAAGGGCGATGGGCTTCGCTCATGTCGAGGCATCCCCACTCACCCGCTCGAGCTACCACGCGCGGGAAGCGGCCGCGGGGGCGGGTGCGGCGTCGTGAGCGCGGCCACCGGTACCGGTCTCGACCCCACGCTCGCCCGGGGCGAGCGGATGTCCCGCGTGCGGGACGCGATGCGCGCTCACGGCATCGATGCGTTGCTGCTCTCGCTCGGGGCCGACCTGCCCTGGCTCTCGGGCTACGAGGCGATGCCCCTCGAGCGGATCACGATGCTCGTCGTTCCCGTTGACGACGAGGCCACGCTCGTAGTGCCGGCACTCGAGGCGCCCCGAGTGGCTCACGACGGGAGGCTCTTCGCCCTGCGTCCGTGGCGCGAGACCGAGGATCCGATCTCGATCATCGATGCGCTCGTCGGGGGCCGCACGCGCCTCGCGATCTCCGACCGTGCGTGGGCAGTCCACCTGCTCGCGCTGAAGGCACAGCTCGACGGTGCCTCGTGGGTGCCGGCGAGTGAGGTCACCTCTACCCTGCGGGCGGTGAAGGACCCGGCCGAGATCGCCGCGCTCCATGC
>JBKQLZ010000236.1:0-7305 GCA_052146895.1 Acidimicrobiales bacterium | reverse complement strand
GGCACAAGTGCCAGCACCGGCACAAGACCCAGCGTCTAGCGGCGCTAATTCGCGAGTGGTGATCCACCGGCTCCCTAGCGCGGGTATCTCGAGCGATAGTCCCGAGCTGAGACTGTTGAGGTGAGACAGCAACGCGCGGCGTTGCCTTTGCCGAGACAGGGCGAAGACAATCGGCTGTGATCGCCAAAGCGTTCGAGCGAGCGTTGCGGGAGCAGATGTGCGCCCCGACAACCCCTCACTCCTCGCCCCCGAGGGCGATTCCCCCTTACCCCCCAGGGGGGGAATCCCCGACACCCTCGGGGGCGGTCTCTTCCTTTCAGCAATCTCCCTCGTCGTTGCGACAACTTTGCGCTGCGTGCGCGGAGGTGACCCTGCTCTGGGCGTCGATCGTGCTCGGGACGGACAGCCATCCGCAGGCTGCGATGGCCGCGTCCGAGGGAGCAGCTGCGATCGAGGAGCTTCAATTGATGCTCGGGGAAGGGCCAGGAGTCGACGCGCAAGCGGATGCCTGCCCGGTGCTCGTGGAAGACCTCAGCACCCAGGCGGCTCGTTGGACGCAGTTCGCACCAGCTGCCCAGCTCCTCGGAGTGGGAGCCGCTTTTGCCTTCCCGCTGCAGGTCGGCGCGATCCGCACCGGAGTGCTCTCGCTCTACGCGGCTAGTGCCTACTCTCTCACCGGCGCGAGGCTGCGGGATCTCACGACGCTGTCGGGCTTGGTGAGCGACGTCGTGCTCGCAATGCAGTCGGACGTGGCGATGGAGGAGCTCGCATGGTCCTTGTCTCGGGTGGCGGAGCACCGCGCCATCGTCCACCAGGCGACAGGCATGGTGTCTGTGCAACTGGCCTGTTCCGTGCAGGACGCGTTCGCGGCGCTGCGCTCTCGGGCGTTCACGGAATCGGCAGGGGTGGAGGAGGTCGCGCGGCAGGTTGTGGAGAGAGAGTTGCGTTTCGATCCATGAGGAGTACATAGAATTGCTTGGGCGGGGAGTTTTTCGGCGGTGTGGGACACCGCGCGGTGGGGAGGTGAGAGGGCCATGATCGAAGATCGTGAAGAGTGGCTGGCCGACACTCTTGTGACGTTGGCCGACACGCTGATCGCGCGTTTCGACGTCGTCGAGTTCCTGTTGATGCTCGCCGAGCGAATCCAGGAGCTGATCGAAGATTCCGAGGTCGGGCTGATCCTGGTCGACACCGAAGGACGCCTGAGGGTGATGGCGAGCTCGACCGAGAGGGCACGCATGATCGAGCTGTTCGAGATTCAGACGAACGAAGGCCCGTGTTGGGACTGCTACAGCGGAGGCAAGTCTGTGCTGAATGCCAATCTTGCCGAGACCGAGTCTCGGTGGCCGGTGTTCACTCCGTTGGCGCTGGAGGCAGGGTTCCAGATGGTGCACGCAATGCCCATGCGCCTGAGGGACCAGGTGATCGGAGCCGCGAACATCTTCGGACAGGCGCCGGTGACTATCAGCGGCCCCGACATTCACCTCATCCAGGCGCTAGTCGACGTCGCCACGATCGGCCTGCTTCAGGCACGGGCCGCCCAGCGGGCGGCAGATCTCGCCGAGCAGCTCCAGCACGCTCTGAACTCCAGGGTCGCTATCGAGCAAGCCAAGGGGGCCGTGGCCGAGCGAGCCAACGTCGATATGGACACCGCGTTCGGATGGCTCAGGGGCTTTGCTCGCGCCAACAATCTGCGATTGGCAGATGTCGCCCTCGGCGTCGTCACGCGCACCGTTTCCGTCGAGACCCTCATGGCCGCGTCAGCTGATTCGGGCGAGTCGACGCGTACTCGTGGCTACGAGCCACCGCGGCGCTGAGCGGCTGGTTTGCGGGTCGCTCCACCGGTGCCATGCCAGAGCTCGGACACGATGTCTCCGGCACCCAGCGTGTCTCGCAGGTGGGCTGAGGGAGAACGGGTCTCCCAGCTCGTCGCGAGCGCGGTCCTGGCTGAGCATGATCGCATCGCGCGCGACATTCACGACGGAGCGGTCCGGCGTCACCTGTCGACGTCACAGTGCATGTGGACGCGGGTGCCGGCAGCGCTCCCAACATCACCGTCGATGTCACCGACAACGGTGACGGTATGAGCTCGGGTGAGGTTGTGCGTCGCAGCGGCCTTGCCAACTTGGCGGCCCGGGCCGAGGAGGTTGGCGGTACATTTGCGGTGAGCTGTAACACTGACGGCGGAACTCGTCTCCACTGGAGTGGCGCCGGAGAGTTGAGGGGATCGGCATGACCGATGAGGACGGAATGCTCGAGCGCGGAGTCGCCGAATGGCGCGGCAAGAAGGTGATCGATCGTGAGGGCGCCAAGATCGGAAAGCTGCAGGACGTATACGTCGATGTCGAGACCGACGAGCCAATTTTCGGCACCGTCAAAGAGGGCCTTTTGCATCGCCACCTGACGTTTGTGCTCCTGCGGGGGAGTCAAGCTGGCCCCGACGAGCTGCATGTCACTGTGACGAAGGAGCGAGTGCGTTCTGCTCCCGACCTCGAGATGCATGGCGAGGAGCTATCGCAAGCGAACGAGTCCGCTCTCTATCATCACTTTGAGCAGAATTACACACCGCCGGACAACGAGAGTGGTCGCCGCCTCGCTCGTCGGTGAGCGGGACTCAGCGCCTCAGCGCACCTCTTCGTGAACCGCGGTAGAGCGACCCTGCGCATCTGTCACCTCGCGGTCGAACGTCTGGTGACGGCTGCCTGATGGGTGGCGGGAGGTGGCGAATACCACCGTCGAGGCGACGAAGCCAACCGCGCCGACAACCATCAGGATCACTCCCACCGTGGAAAGCCGGAACCCATGCCCTTGAGTACTGGTGATTGCCCAGTACATCACGGCACCAGCCGCGATGGCGATAACACTAAAAGCCATGCCTGCACGACCCATTTCTTTGCCTCCATCTCGTTTTCCTGACATTTCAGTCAGGCGCGTAGGAAGCGGGGTCTGGGCGCCCTTTGACAAGGTCAATGGTACCACGACGCGCTCTCGAAGTCCCTGCACTGAGTGCGGAAATGCTTCTCGCTCAACCCGGAGCCAAGTACCTTGAGACACGTGGACGAGGACGCGCCCGAGACGAGTCTGTCGCGGACTGACTTACTGGCGGCCTTGGCCCTCAGCGCGGTGTCGGCAGCGGCATGTCTTGTCGATCTCGGGTCCCGCAGCCTGTGGAACGACGAGTTGCACAGCGCTCTCATCGCCGTTCACCACGGAACCAGCCTGTGGGCAGCCGTCACGGTCGACGGCGGAAACATGGTGCTCTATTACCTGGTGCTTCACGTCTTCGTCGCCATTTTCGGGAGCAGTCAATTCGCATTGCGTTTGCCGTCGGCTTTGGCCGGCGCCAGCCTCACCCCGGTTGTGTTCTTCCTCAGCCGCCGGATGTTCGGGTCGCGGACCGCGATCATCGCGGCAGCGATCGTCGCGGTGAGCCCGCCCCTCGTCATATGGGACCAGCAGGCACGCGGCTATTGCCTCGGGACGCTGCTCATAGCCTCGAGCCTGCTCGCGTTCTTCCGGGCCCTCGAGCGCCCGACGACCCTGCGCTGGTGCGTGTACGGGCTCCTCGCCGTGCTTTCCGTCTACACGCTTGTCTATGCGGCGCTCTTCCTCGTCGCCCAGTTGTTGCCGCTCTGCTTCTGGCCGGCGGCGCGCCGCCAGGCGAGGGCGATGTCGGCAGTCGTCGGCGTCGTGGTGCTGGCGTACGTGCCACTCGTAGTCGCGATGCTGCGCGGCACTGCCGCGGACGTGTTGGGCGGCAACGGACCACCGACTGCGGCCGGGACACTTCAGTTCTTCCAGGAGCTGGCTTCGGGGAGAGCGCCCGAGCTCGCCCCTGTGACGTTGCTAGTAAGCATCGTCACCGTGATCGGGCTGCTCTGCTGGGTTCTTGCCGGCACCGAGCTTGTGTCCCGGATACGGCGTGGATCCGGCGAGTTCGAGACCTTTTGCCTAGGTGTCGCATTGTGCTGGTTGCTCCTGCCGCTGCCGCTGGATGCGATCTTCTCAGTGACTTATCGCTCGCTCTTCGAACCCGCCTACCTCTTGCAGTGCGTCCCTGCCGGTGCCATGGTGGTGGCCTTCGTCATCGCCAAGCTGCTGCCGAAGCTCGCGTCGAGTGCCGTTGCTGTCGCGCTCGTCGCGCTACTGGTGGCAGCTCTCGTCCCGACGTATGGGGTCTCCTACGAGGAGTGGGCCACGGTCACTCGCTACATCCGCACGGCCTACGGTCTGGGCGACTGCCTCGGGGCGAACAAAGCGGAGTCAGCCTCGAACCTTGCGTATTACTTCGACAGCGCAATTGGACCGACCCCAAGGCTCGTGATACCGGCCATGACTTGGTCAGAATCGCTCGACCCGGCTCGCCCTCCCGCCGCGGCCAGCAGCCGGGTCGCGACCGCAGCCTCGACTTGTCGACGGGTGTGGTTCGTCATCAATCGCGAGACCACGAGCCAGTTCTTCATCGTCGACGGAGACATCGCCTGGTTCCGACGGCACGGGTTGACCCACCTGACGGCCTCGCACTTCCAGTCGAGCTACGGCAACGACATCAACGTGCTGCTGTTGTCGCGCTAGTTCGTCGGGAGCATCGCGAGAAACGTCACGATCGGCGCGCCGACCCGGCTAGCGTCGGTCGGCTCATGTTTGAGCTGCCACTCGCCGATCCAGGGGTGCCGGACACCCGGTCCCCGGGACGTTTCCTGCTCTGGTGCGCGCGCGGGCAGCTGAGGACGCTCCTCACGGGTTCGGTGTTCGGCGTGGTCTGGATGGTCAGCCAGGCGATGATCCCGCTCGCCCTCGGTGGGGGTCTGGGCGCGATGGTGAGGCGTGACAAGCCGGCGATCGTCGAGTGGTCGCTCGTCGTGCTCGCGCTCGGTCTGCTGCAAGCCGCGGCAGGCATCCTCCGGCACCGGCGTGCCGTCGCCAACTTCCTCATCTGCGCCACGCGCATCCAGCAGCTGATCGCGCGGCGCGCGACGTTGTTGGGCGGCGACCTCGCGCGGCGGGTGGCGTCGGGAGAGGTGGCGAACCTGGGCGCCTCGGACGTGGAGAGGGTGGGAGACGCTCTCGACGTGATCGCCCGTTTCTCCGGCGGCGTCGCCTCCTACGTGGTGGTGGCCGCGGTCCTACTCATCGCGTCTCCGCCCCTCGGGGCGATCGTCGTGCTCGGCGTTCCCGTCGCTGTACTCGCCGTCGCTCCGGTCCTCCGGCCGTTCGAGCGACGCCAGACCGTGGAACGCGATCAGCGCACGGAGGCAAGCTCGCTTGCCTCCGACACGGTCGCTGGCCTCCGGGTTCTCCGCGGTCTCGGGGGAGAGCGCGTGTTCGCGAACCGATACGAGCAAGCGTCGAACGGCGTCGCTCGTGCCTCGATGCGCACCGCAGATCTGCAGGCACTCCTCGACGGGGCGCAGGTGCTCCTGCCAGGGGCGATCGTCGTCGCAGTGACATGGGTAGGTGCGCACCTCGCCGTGAGTCACACGATCTCCGACGGTGAGCTAGTTGCCTTCTACGCGTCGGCGGCGTTTCTCGTGTTGCCGATGCAGACCTTCGTGGAGGCGGCCTCCAAATGGACAGCAGCCGTCGTCGCATCCCGGCGCATCCTCGGGGTGCTCACGCTCGATCGCAACATTGAGACCCTTGCCGACGCGCACGGACTCGATCTGCCGCCGCGCGGAGAGATGGTGGACGAGCGCACCGGCGTGCGGATCCAACCCGGTCAGCTCACTGCGATCGTCCCAGCGACTCCGGAGGAGGGAACCGCCCTGCTCGAGCGGCTCGCACGATGGAACGGTCCCGGAGACGAGGACTCGGGCCCCGTCAGCTGGGCGGGCCGGTCCGTGGACTCGATCCCTCTTGGGTGGTACCGGGATCACGTCGTGATGCTCGAGCGTTCCCCGTTTCACCTGAAGGGCACGTTGCGACAGGCTCTCGAGGTCGGGCCGCTGGACCAAGCGCGTCAAGGCGGAGCCGTCGAGGCGGCACTGGACAGCGCTCAAGCCTCCGAGATCGTCGAGTCGCTGCCTGAGGGCCCCGACGCGGATCTGCCGGAGCGCTGGCGCTCGCTCTCGGGTGGGCAGCGACAAAGACTGTCGCTGGTCCAGGTCCTCGTTGTCGACCCTGACGTGCTGGTCCTCGACGACCCGACGAGCGCGGTAGACGCTCACACCGAGGCGGCGATCGCGCGCTCGTTGGCACAAGCGAGAGAGGGTCGCACGACGATCATCTGCACGACGAGCCCGCTCGTCGCCGAGCAGGCGGACGAGGTCATCCTCGTCTGTGACGCCGTGGCCGTGGTCGGCACCCACTCAGATCTCTTGACGACCGATGCGCGCTACGAGGCCGTGGTGCTACGAGGAGGGGCGCTGTGACCGTCGTCACCGAGGCCGCCGGGGTGCACGGCTTCCCCGTCGCGTCACTCAAGACAGTACGGCGCTACTTCGCTGCCGCGATCAAGCGGGAGCGGCGCGCGACCGCGGAGGTGCTGGCGTTCTACGCCGCCGCGAGCATCGCTGGACTTGTCGGCCCTCAAGTACTCGGCCAGGTGGTCGCGCGGGCGGCGGGAAACGGGCAAGAGATAAGGAGTATCGAGGTCGCGGCCGCGGTGTTTCTCGTGGCGTTGATCGTGCAGGGAGTGAGTAGCACGGCCGCCTCCCGGGCTGCGGGCCACCTCACCGCCCGCCTGCTCGCCCGCCTTCGCGGCGACTTCGTTGGCGCCGTGCTCTCCCTCCCCGTCGGGGTAGTCGAGGATGCAGGCACCGGCGATCTCCAGACCCGCGCGTCGTCGGACGTCGAGCAGCTCACATGGTCTGTCCGGCAGGCCGCGCCACAGATGGTCGTGGCGATCGGCCAATGCACTGCGATCGTGATCGCGCTGCTGTTCACGGCGCCGTTGCTGGCCCTCGTGCTCCTCCCGACGCTGCCGATACTGGCGCTCGGCACCCGGTGGTACCTCTCGCTTGCCCGCCCGGGCTACCAGCGGACGATGGCATCGTGGGACCAGACCAACAGCCGCGTGCAGGAGACGGCTGCAGGTGGCCGCACGATCGAGACCTTGAGCCTCGCGGAACGCCGGATCAAGCAAGTCGACGACGACATCCGCGAGTGGGTGGCGGCCGAGCGCTACACGATGAGGTTGCGAACCATCTATTTCCCGCTGACGGAGGCGTGCTACGTCGTCCCGCTCGTTCTCGCCGTCCTGGTAGGGGGCCTGCTCCACGCGGGCGGGCATCTGTCGATCGCTGCCACGACCGCGGCCGTGCTCTACGTGCAGCTGCTGATCAGCCCTGTCGACACCGTCCTGAG
>JBKQLZ010000235.1:0-21897 GCA_052146895.1 Acidimicrobiales bacterium | reverse complement strand
GTCCTCGACGCCTGCCACATCAGCGACTGCGCCAGCGGAGCGCTCGTCGTCGATCTCGTCCGCGCTCTCAGTTGGATGTATCACGACATACCGCCGGGGATCCTCGCCTTCTGAAGTCGTGCGCACGCCGGCGATCTCGTTAGCGGCGTCATGGACAACCTTGCGGTCGGCCGCGGACATTGGGTCGAGCGCTTGCGGTTCACCTGTCTCTATAACCTCCGTGGCAATTCGTTGCGCGAATTGCTGCAGCGCTGCAGCACGGCGAAGGCGGTAGCCGCCAACGTCCACAGTGATCCTGACCCCGTGCTCGTCGCTGCGATGCTGGACTGCCGTGCGCGTGAGCTCCTGAAGTGCATCGACGGTGGCTCCCCGAGGGCCGATAAGCAAGCCCACGTTCTCGCCCGCGACGTCGATGCGAACGCTGTCCTCACCGATTTCGCTGGTCAGCTGAGCTTGCAGGCCAAAGCCCGCCACGACGCCGCGTACGAACTCCTCAGCAAGCTCGGCCTGTGTCTCTATGCTCATTTCTTCCTCCTCGGTAGCTACCTTTTCGCGTCGATGGGTCGACTCCGACCTCCCCGCAGCGGCGCTCGATCTTCCTTGACGATTCCGTGAGCCCGAACGAGACCGCGACTGATTGGTGGATAGTCCATCGCGCTCCGCTTTTGACTTACTATCTTCAGGCACTCCAGATCCGGCATCGTCGCGACCCTCAGCTTGGTCACTGGCGGTAGCGACCGTGGATCTTGCTTCGCTCGATGCCGAGCGGCTCCGACCGGACCTGCTGCTCCTTGACCGTCCACCTCCGCCAGAAGCGACCGGCCGTTCGCTCTCGGTCTGCCCATCTCCGTCGCGGCTCGCACCGCGGTTGCCGCCGCCGTTACCGCCGGATCGCTGACCGCCACCGCCACGGCGCTGACGGTTGTCTCCGCCTCCCGAGGGACGTCGGGACGGCCGCTTGGCTCGAGCCTGGACAGGACGCACGCGCACACGCACACGGGCCTCCGTCTTGCGTAACCCGAACATTGACGTCTTGGGTTCCTCCACGACAACGATCTCTGCGTCTGACTCGGCCACGCCGAGACGATCGAGCGCCTGCTCAACTGCTTCCGCCACGGTACGACCCGTGGACTCGACCCACTCCATCGTCAGGGTCGCCGAGGACGCTTGTTGCGCGAGCGATTCTGAGCTGCGCGAGCGGCCTCGGCCCTGTTGGGCTGGGAGCCGTTCGTGCCAGTACGGGTCTTACCGTTCGACGTTGGAGACGAGGAGTCGGTGCCGGTGGCTGAAGTCTTGGCGTTCGGGCTCGAGCCCTTCGCCGGCGCCGCCTTTGTGGCCGCTCCGTTCGAGTCTGGGCTCGGCTCGCCTTCTGTCGTCTCGGGCAGATTGCCTTGGAACCCGGCAGCCGCGTCGCGCAAGCGGTCCGCGAAGCCTTTGCGTGGCCCGGCCGGCGACCCCGATGGCCGCCCGAGCGCCGGCTTTCCGCCAGGCGCTGCCTTACCAGGCTTGCTGCTCGCCTCAATTGGTTTGTTCTTGTGCATCTCACGAACGGAATGTGCGATCGCCACGATCTTCGGGTCGTGCTTGTACATGTACTCCTGCTGCCCGACTCGGAAAAGGCTGGAGACGATGAAGTACACGCCGACGCCAGCCGGAAGCAGGATGTAGATGAACACAAAGATCAAAGGCATGAACTTCTGGATCGCCTGCATCTGCGGGTTGGCCTGTGCGGCCGACGGGTTGCGGTTCGTGATTTGCCAGATCGAGATGTACTGGAGCACGACGGCGATGAGGATCACGCCTACGTACGGGGCCTTCGAAAGCAGTGATCCCGGTGTCCTCACCGAGTCCGCCAGGTTGAGGCCGAAGGACTCGAGCTTGCCGTGGCTCGAAAGGACCGCGTGGTAGAGGGTTGTGTTCTTCGGGATGTACTGAGGCTGTAGGACGACCTTCGCTGCTTTTCCGGTGCCAACCGTCACCGCGTGCGTCATTCCTCGAATGACGTTGTAGAGCACGATGAAGATCGGGAACTGCATGAACATCGGGAGGCAGCCGCCGGTCGGATTCACGCCGTTCTCGCGGTACAGCGCCATCATCTCTTCGTTGAGCTTGACCCGGGCGGCTTGACGCTCCTCCGTGCTCATGCCCGGTTGAATCTTGTGCTTCTTGCGGATCTGGAGCAGCTGCGGTTGGAGCAGCTGCATCCTCATCATCGAACGGGTTCCGGTACGTGTGAGCGGGAAGACGAGGATCATCGTCGCCACCGTCAGGAGAATGATCGAGTCCCCGTAGCTGTGGGTGACGCTGTAGAAGGCAGCGAGCACGTAGCCGAACACATTCGCGAACGGTCCGATGATCGAGGTGATTATTGAGCCGAGGATCATTTGGTCACTCCGATGGGACGGGGTCGAAGCCGCGTCCCCCGAGGGGATGGCAGCGGGCGAGACGGCGAATGGCGAGCCACGAGCCATGGCTGGCGCCATGCAGCTCGATAGCCTCAGTCGCGTACGCCGAGCAGGATGGTTGGTAGCGGCAAGGAGAGAGGCGCCCGAAACGGGCGGCTTGGTAGACCTGGATCATCCGGACCAGGATCCGCGCAGGCGCGCTCATTGGCGCTCTATCCCGCTCGCGCGCTTCATGGTATCGATCACCCGTCTCCTCAGCTCCTGGAACGAGACGTCCCTGACACCAGGCCCGACCCCGATGAGATAAGTCCCGGCAGGCACTGCTCCGACCGCCTCGCGGGCAACGGCCCGGAGACGGCGGCGGTAGGTGTTCCGCTCGACGGCCGTGCCAACCCGACGAGGAACCCCGTAGGCCACACAACATGACCCGTCCGCGGGCGGAGCAGGCACGTAGTGTACCGCCACGGGTCCGGATCTGGCACGGCGGCTGGACGCGTGGAGCAGAGCAAACATACGTTTGCTGCGGACCCCTTCGAGGGAGGGGAACGGCGCTTCCACGTTGCGCCGACGGCCGAATCAGGCAGACAGGCGAGCGCGACCGCGCCGGCGCCGGTTCTTCAAGATCGCCTGCCCGGCGCGGGTTGACATGCGGTGGCGAAAGCCGTGCTTACGGGACCGCTTACGGTTGTTCGGCTGGAAAGTGCGCTTCATCTCGCTTCTCGTTTGACCTGGGACGCGACACGTCAAGCGTCACTGGGGACACCACAGGATAGTGAAGAGACGGCCGCGATAGCAACCCGAGTGTGCCACACGCTCTGTTGGGCTCGACATCGAAGCCTGTCCAGTTCAAGCGGGTGAAAGTCACGGCGAGCTGGGATTTCATCCTTGAGCACGTCTTGTTGGAGGGTTGTAGGATGCGCAGTCCGACATGGAGTTCCACACCGTCCACACCTGTGGATTCCGGTGTGGAGAACAAGAGAATCGAAGGGCTCCGAGCTGGTGACAGAAGCCCAACAACTGTGGAAAGACTGCTCGGTCGCCCTGCAATCGCAGGTGTCGGAGGCCACGTGGAAAGCGTGGTTCGCCGAGATCCGACCTGTCGCAGTCGTGAACGGGACGCTCGTGCTCGCTGTGCCGAGCACGGTTGTTCGCGATCGCTTGGACGGGAGGTTTCAAGCGCTCCTCCACGACGCGTTGACGGACACAACGGGTAAGGACTATCCGATTCGCTTCGACGTTCAGCTGGAGGAGACGGCTCGCGACGGAGGATCGGGTCAGCAGGTGTCCGCGTCCGACTTGTTACAAACCAGCCCGGAGCGCAACGGCCACGTCTCACGGGGCGGGGAACCGTTGGACGAGCTGCCGGCTCGCACGTCGAACCATCGCAACGTAGGCACGAGTCGAACGGGACGGGGGGGAATTGCAGCAAGCGACGGCCCGTTCAATCCGCGCTACACCTTTGATGCCTTCATCATCGGCCCCTCAAACCGCTTTGCCCACGCCGCTGCCCTCTCGGTCGCCGAGGCTCCGGCTGGTAGCTATAACCCCCTCTTCGTGTACGGCGGTGCTGGGCTCGGCAAGACGCACCTGCTTCAAGCGATCGGGAACTACGTCCGGGAGAACTTTCCTCGTCTTCATGTGCGCTACGTATCCACCGAGACGTTCATGAATGAGTTCGTCGAGACGCTACGTGCGAAGACCGATATGGGGGAGTTCCGGCGGCGCTACAGGGAGTGCGACGTCCTGCTTCTCGACGATGTCCAGTTCATGGACAAGAAAGAGTCACTCCAAGAGGAGCTGTTCCATACTTTCAACTCGCTCTATGGAGCGTCGAAGCAGATCGTTCTCACCTCAGACCGCCCGCCGAAAGCCATTGCGACACTCGAGGATCGCCTGCGGAGCCGGCTGCTCTCAGGCCTGACGACGGACATCCAACCTCCCGAACTCGAGACACGAATCGCCATCTTGCGAACGAAAGCCGAGCGCGAGGGCGCAGTGGTTGGCGACGAGGTGCTGGAGTTCATCGCGTCGAACGTGAAGGACAACATTCGCGAGCTCGAAGGCGCGTTGATACGGGTGACTGCGTTCGCGAGCCTCAATCGCCAACCTCTCACTCGCGACCTGGCTGAGACAGTTCTGGCAGACATCGTCGCTGCCAGTCAGCCGAGGAGGATCACCGCCAAGCAGATCCTTGACATGTCTGCTACCCACTTCGGCTTTGCTGTAGAAGAGCTCTGCGGACCAAGTCGCCGGCGACCGCTCGTGATCGCCCGACAGATCGCCATGTACCTCTTTCGAGAGCTGACCGACTACAGCTATCCCGCGATTGGTCGGGAGTTCGGGGACCGGGATCACACAACCGTGATTCACGCGGTGGAGAAAATCTCATCTCTGATGAAGGAGCGTCGCCAGATCTACGACACAGTCACACAGCTGATAGTCCAAATCAAGCACGGTGAATGACCTGTGGATGAAGCAGTGGCAAACGAACCCTGGCGGTGTGGAAGGCTGGCAGGAATGTGTGGACCTCCGAGCAGTCGTCCCCAGCCTTGGCGCTACGCCCGTGAATCGCTGTGGTCAACCGTGGACGACGCGCGAACAACACAACCTGCTGTGAGCAGGGATAATGGCAAGTTCTCCACAATCCCCAGCCCTTACTACTCCTGTTATCAAATTCTCATAATGAAGGAGAAGAGATTGCCGTGAGGTTCCGAGCGGACCGCGACACCCTCCTCGAAGCGCTGGTGACCGCCAGTCGTGCGACCGCCAGTCGCTCAGCTTTGACGGGAGCAGCTCCAGGATTGCAACTCTCGCTGAAGGGCGAGCATCTCGAGATCGTCGGCTCTGATCCAGATCTTGTGATCGAGGCCCGCTGCAAGGTGGCGGGCGAAGCCGATGGGACTGTGCTCGTCCCAACAAGACTTGTGACTGACATCATCAGGTCGTTCGATTCAGGTGCTGTGGCTGTGGTTGGTGGCGATGACGAAGTTCGCTTTTCCGCCGGCCGAGCGGAATTCGTGGTCCGAGTCGCTGCTGGAGCGGAGATCACACGACTCAGCACGCTCGAGACAACTGGCATCGACTTGCCAGCAAACACTTTTGCCGATGGTCTTCGTCAGGTAGTTCGCGCTGCGCTCGTTGACGACTCGAGGGCCCCGCAACTCACTGCTGTCCAGATGCAAGCGACCGAGAAGGGTCTTCGTCTAGTAGCGACAGACTCATATCGGCTGGCTTTTCGTGACTTCGAAGGCATGAGCGCGCTCGAGGAAGGTAGCCAGGTCCTCGTGCCGGCCAAGGCTCTCGCCGAGGTGCAGCGCCTTGTAGGTCAAGCCAAGGATGATGACGACGAGATGATCGGGTTCAGGCACAGCGACCTCGATGCGGTCTTCGACCTTGACAACGTCCGTATTACAACCCGGCTCGTGAGAGGGCAATTTCCTGACGTCGACCGTTTGGTCCCGACCTCTTACGCATACCGCCTGAAGGTGCAACGTGAAGAATTCGCGTCGGCTCTCCGCCGAGTGCGGTTGCTTGTTCGTGACAGCAAAGATGTCACTACACCAGTACGGCTCTCGTTTCGTGAGGGTGGCGTCGAGCTGCAAGTGTTGACTCCGGAGAGTGGTAGGGCAGTCGAGGCACTTGAAGGTGAGTTCTCCGGAGAGGAGATCATGATCGCTTTCAATCCGACGTATCTCCTCGATGGAGTCGAAGCCCTCCGCTCCGACGTCCTTGTGATTGAAGTGAACGATCCTGGAAAGCCGGCACTCGTTCGGGGTGAGGGCGAAGACGAGTACCGCTATCTGCTTATGCCGGTCAAGGTCTCCTGATCGGGCTCGAGTCACAAGAGCTGGTCGATCCGTACGCGCGGGTCACGAGGGTCACGCGGCTCACCGCGCGCGAATTCCGGAATCTCGAAGACGTCGAGCTCAGTCCATCGGTTGGAGGGCTGACCGTGATCCAGGGAGACAACGGAGCCGGCAAGTCGAGCCTCCTCGAAGCGTTGACATACTGCTCCGTCCTGAAATCCTTTCGTGGTGTCCAACGAGAGGCACTGCTCAGGCAGGAGTCGCCAGTCGCCACCCTTAGTTGCGACTTACTCCAAGGCGAACGACGGGTGGAGATCGAAGTTCGCATCGAGGCTGCTCACCGTGATCAAGCGATGCTGAACAAGCAACGAGTCAACGGAGCAAAAGAGCTGGTCGCTGTGCTCCGAACCACACTTTTCACGCCCGACGACCTGGATCTCGTCAAGGGTTCACCAGCCGGCAGGCGGGATCTTCTCGACGATGCCATTCTGGCGACGTCGCCTCGCATGGCTGCAGAGCGTGCCGCTCTCGAGCGGGTCCTCCGCCAGAGAAATGCCCTCCTTCGCCAACTCAACGGCCGCCTCCCCGCTGACGCCGTACTCACACTCGATGTCTGGGATGAACGGCTTGCCACGACCGGCGAACGTGTCGCGCGCTCCCGCGAAGAACTTGTCACTGCACTGGTTCCCTATGCGAGTGCCGCGTGGTCGACCCTCGCACCACTCGGAGGCCAGTTCGAGATGCGCTACGCACGGTCGTTCACTGGCTCGCTCGCCGACGTCATCGCCGCACAACGGCAGGAGGATCTGAGGCGACAGATGACGACAGTCGGTCCTCAGCGCGACGAGCTCGAGATAAGCGCCGGCGGGCTCGACGCGAGGACACGGTTGTCGCAGGGACGGCAGCGATGCGTCGCCCTCGCTCTGAGACTCGGTATTCATCGCTACGTGAGCGCAGTTACAGGATCGGTGCCTGTACTGCTTCTCGACGATGCCTTTTCCGAGCTGGACGACCACACCGCACGTGCTCTCGTATCGGAGCTCCCAGCAGGTCAGGCGCTGCTGACGACGGCCGGTGACTTGCCACCCGGCGCCTTGCCGGACCTCGTCGTGCGAATCGAGAACGGCGTGATCCGCACGTGACGGCGCCGCCAGACGACGGAGGAAGACACCACGTGCCAGAAGACGACGACCTGACCGATCTAGCTGTCACACCGATCGGAGATGCCATGGCAACCCTCCTCCGATCACGAGGCCTCGGTGCCACGGTGGTGTTGGCAGAGGTCATGTCGGCGTGGGAGCGAGCTGCAGGGCCCGAGCTCGCGGCTCGGGTCAGACCGGTCTCCTTGCGCCACCGCGAGCTCGTTTGCGAGGTTGACGATCCGGCCTGGGCCACCCAGGTCCGGCTCCTGTCCGAGACGCTTCTCAACCGGCTCGCCGACGAGGTGGGTGGCAGGGTGGCGGACAGGCTGAGCATTCACGTGAAGCGCAGGTCAGAGGGCTGAGAAGAACCCCTCCAGATCGCCCAAAATGCTCGGAAGGCTGGCTGGTTCACGGTAGAATGAATCAATCGCCGGCCGCTCTCCTGAGGCTCTCCCCGTGATCGCACCACGAGCGGTCGCCGGCCAATGAAACCACCCATGTTTGGAAGGTCGCGCCCGTGGCAATGAACGTCGAGACAAAGGATCGTCAAGCGGTCCCTGGGAAGTACACCGCGAACGACATCACTGTTCTCGAAGGCCTCGAGCCCGTCCGCAAGCGTCCGGGGATGTATATCGGGTCGACGGGTTCAAGTGGCCTGCATCACCTCATCTGGGAGGTCGTCGACAACGCCGTTGACGAGGCGATGGCCGGCTACTGCACCCGCATTGACGTCACGCTGCTCGCGGACGGCGGCTGCCAGGTCATAGACAACGGCCGAGGTATCCCGATCGACGAGCACCCTCAGTACAAGGGCAAGTCGGCTGCCGAGGTCGTCTTGACCGTTCTCCATGCCGGCGGGAAATTCGGCGGCGCCGGCTACAAGGTCTCGGGTGGCCTGCACGGCGTGGGTGTGTCGGTCGTCAACGCGCTGTCGACCCGTCTTCTCCTCGAGATAGACAGGGACGGCAAGCACCACCGGCTCGAGTTCCGCGACGGTGGCACTCCCGTCGGCAAGCTCGAGGTGACCGGGGACGCGCCGCGTGGTCGCACCGGGACCATAGTCACGTTCTGGCCGGATGGCGCCGTCTTCGAGGAGCCCGACTTCAGGGCTCAGACCATCATCGAGCGGTTGCAGGTGTACGCGTTCCTCAACAAGAACCTCGAGATCCGCTTCAAGGACGAGCGTCCCGGTCACGAAGCTGAGCCGCAGATCTTCAAGTACTCAGGCGGGATCGTCGATTATGTCCGGCATCTGAACACCTCGAAAGAACCGCTGTTCAAGCGCGTCGGTTCGTACGCGGTCGCCGAGGACAGCCAAGAAGTCGAGGTGGCCCTCCAGTGGAACACCGGTTACTACGAGTCGATCTACTCCTTCGCGAACGGGATCGCCACGACCGAAGGCGGAATGCACGAGGACGGCTTCCGCCAGGCACTCACGAACGTCGTGAACAAGTTCGCCCGTGCCCACAACATCGTAAAGGAAGGGGCGGACAACCTTGCTGGCGAGGACGTCCGTGAGGGCCTCACAGCGATTGTGTCGGTCCGTCTGACCGAGCCGCAGTTCGAGGGTCAGACCAAGGCCAAGCTCGGCAATACGGCGATGCGCTCACTCGTTGCTCGCGCGACGAACGAGAAACTGGCCGAGTGGCTGGAGGAGAATCCGAAGGAGGGCGGCGAGATCGTCAAGAAGGCATTGCTCGCGCAACGCGCTCGCATCGCCGCCAAGCAAGCAAAGGAGCTCACGCGTCGCAAGAGCGCTCTTGACGGCGCTGGACTGCCGGGAAAGCTGTACGACTGCTCCTCCCGCAACCCCGACGACTGTGAGTTGTTCATCGTCGAAGGCAACTCGGCCGCCGGCTCGGCAGTGAAGGCGAGGGACCCGCGCACCCAGGCGGTGCTGCCCATCCGCGGCAAGATCTTGAACGTCGAGAAGGCGCGCGTCGACAAGATGTTGAAGAACGCCGAGATCCAGGCGCTCATCATGGCGATCGGCGCTGGGCTCTCCGACGACTTCGACCTCACGAAGATTCGTTACGACAAGGTCATCATCCTTGCGGACGCAGACGTCGACGGATCTCACATCCGGACCTTGCTGTTGACGTTCTTCCTGCGCCAGATGAAGCAGTTCGTCGAGGCTGGCCACATCTACGTCGCGCAGCCGCCGCTCTACTCTGCCGAGGTCGGGACGGCGAAGGTGTACTTGAAGGACGACGCCGCAAAGTCTCGTTTCTTGGAGGAACACCCCAACTACTCGAAGGACTTCAGCCGCCTGAAGGGTCTCGGTGAGATGAACTGGCAGGAGCTGAAGGAGACCACTATCGATCGCGACGTGCGGTCGCTGCTCCAGGTGACGATGGAGCAGGCTGCCACCGCTGACGAGATCTGCTCGATCCTCATGGGCGACGACGTAGAGCTCCGGCGCCATTTCATCCAGACCAACGCCAAGGACATCCGCTTCCTCGACATCTGAGGACGGAGGGGAAGCTCGAGATCATGCCAAACAGCAACGGAACGAACGGGGACGGACCCGAATCAGATGGTGGTGGCACAGCGCTAGCCGTGTTGCCCATCGAGATCCAAGAGGAGATGGAGCGTTCGTTCCTCGAGTACTCGATGTCGGTCATCGTTGCCCGGGCGCTGCCCGACGTGCGCGACGGCCTGAAGCCGGTGCACCGCCGGATTCTCTATGCCATGGGGAACGAGGGGCTCCGTCCCGACCGCCCATTCGTGAAGTGCGCCCGCGTCGTAGGAGACGTCATGGGCCGCTTCCACCCGCACGGCGACTCCGCCATTTACGACGCGCTTGCCCGGATGGTCCAGGCATTCTCCCTCCGGCACCCGCTGATCGAAGGGCACGGCGACTTCGGAGCCCCAGGGCCGAACATGGGACCGGCAGCTGCTCGTTACACAGAGTGCCGTCTCGCCCCGCTGGCGATGCTGCTGCTCGACGGGATCGACGAAGAGACCGTCGACATGATCCCGAACTACGACGGCAGCGAGGAACAGCCCGTCGTCCTGCCGGCGCGCTTCCCCAACCTCCTCGTCAACGGCTCGCAGGGCATCGCGGTCGGCATGGCGACGAACATCCCGCCCCACAACTTGGGCGAGGTCATCGACGCCACTCTCCACTACCTGGAGCACCCGGAATCGACGCCGGATGAGCTCATGCAGTTCGTGAAGGCCCCAGACTTCCCGACCGGCGCCATCATCCTCGGTAGAGCGGGAATCCTCGACGCTTACCGCACCGGACGTGGCTCCGTGAAGATGCGCGCTGTTGCCGAGATCCAAGAGGGAAAGAACGGCAAGGACCAGATCGTCGTAAGCGAGATCCCATACCAGACCTCGGTCGAAGGCATCTCCACCCGCATCGCTGAGGCGGTGGAGTCAGGTGACATCGCAGGCATCGACGGGCTGGAGAACCTGTCTGCTGGTGACGCGACCGAGCTCGTGATCACACTCAAGCGTGACGCCAACGCCAACGTCGTCCTCAACAACCTCTTCAAGTACACGCCGATGCAGACGAGCTTCGGCGTTCACATGCTCGCCCTCGTGGACGGTGTGCCGAGGTTGCTCAACCTCGCTCAGGCAATCGGCGCCTACGTCGACCATCAAGTCGTAGTTGTGACGCGCCGGTCGGAGTACCGCCTCCGCCGGGCCCTAGCCAGAGCCCACATCGTCGAGGGCCTGTTGCGGGCGATCGACATGCTCGACGCGGTAATCGCAGCAATCCGGGCATCGGAAGACCGGCCTGCCGCAAGAACGGCCCTGATGGCTGAGCCCTTCTCGTTCTCCGAGGAGCAGGCGACCCATATCCTCGACATGACGCTTGGTCGCCTGACCCGGCTCGGTCGTTCGGAGCTCGAGGCCGAGATGGCCCAGCTCCTGGAGACCATCGCAGCGCTCGAGGCGATCCTCAACGAGCCCGCCCGTCTCCGCGCCGTCATCGCGTCGGAGCTGACCGACGTCCGTGACAAGTTTGCGAACGAACGGCGGACCAAGCTCATGCATGATCCGGGCGACCTCAACATCGAGGACCTGATCGACGACGAGGAGATGGTCATCACCATCACTCGTGCCGGCTATCTGAAGGCCGTGTCGGCTGACGCGTTTCGCACGCAGGGACGCGGCGGCCGCGGCGTGCAAGGCGCCAAGCTGAAGGAAGAGGACCTCGTTCACGAGATCGTGCACACGACGGCGCACGCTCACCTGTTGTTCTTCTCCAACCGCGGCAAGGTCTACCGCCTTCGAGCGCACGAGATCCCGATCAAAGAGCGCAACGCTCGTGGCACGCCTGCCGTCAACCTCCTCCCACTAGAGCCTGGCGAGACAATCCAGGCGATCATCGGAGCTGGCCAGTTCGCCGAGGATGAGTTCCTCTTGTTCGCGACGAAGGCGGGACAGGTGAAGAAGACGGCTCTCAGCGAGTACGACAAGTCTCGTCGGGAGGGCTTCATCGCGATCAACTTGAACGAGGGCGACGAGCTCGTGCGGGTGATCCGTACCGGTGGCAGTGACGAGCTGCTGTTGATAAGTCGTGCCGGAATGGGGATCCGTTTTGCCGAGGCTGAGGTTCGCCCGATGGGACGCAGCGCGGCCGGCGTACGTGGCATGCGCCTGAAGGCCGGCGACGAGCTCGTCTCATGTGATGTGGCGAGCGAGGACGTCGACCTGCTCGTGGTGACAGACGCCGGCTACGGGAAGCGCACGAAGCTCGAGCACTTCCACGCTCAAGCTCGAGGCGGCCAGGGCGTTCGCGCCATTAAGCTGACCCAGCGTCGCGGTCGCGTAGTGGCGGCGATCATGGCCGCGCTCGACGACGAGATCCTGATCGTGTCTTCGGCCGGCGTTGTCATCCGCACTGCGGTGAGAGAGATCGCAGCCCAGGGCCGCGACGCGACGGGCGTGCGAGTGATGAACCTCGACGAAGGCCAGACCGTCGCTGCGGTGGCTCCGCTCACGCCCGGCGGGGAGTGACTCCGGTCCTTCCGAGTGAGCCAGAGCGGGCTGGTCAAGGGCTTTTCGCTGCTGGTGTAGCCTGACCGATCGTCCTAAGGGGCTATAGCTCAGTCGGTTAGAGCGCAGCACTGATAATGCTGAGGTCGCTGGTTCGATTCCAGCTAGCCCCACTGAAAAGCCCTGGTGAGGGCCACGCGGGGAGTGAGCGCCGGGGCCGTTGCGGGTGAGCGTGCGCGCTACGTGCGCGAAGGTCGCGAAGATCGTGCGCGACAGTCGTGCGCGAAGGTCGCGGTCCAGTCCAGGGTCCGTCGAGAAGGCGCCCACCCCTCTCCGTAGCTCTCGTCTCTCGAAGAACTCCGTGACGGAGTCGAAGCCAGCCTGCGATCTCAGCGATCGGGGTTCTTGCAACGATGCAGCGTGCATGGTGGGAACGAGGGCAGTTGCCAGGTCTGACCGCCATCGGTCGTCCACACGATCCAGAATCCGTCGTACGAACCGACGTCGACGCACATTGACGTTGACGAGCACGACATAGCAGCCGAGTTCGGGCCGCCTCCCTTGTGAATGCCGTCGCTGACTGGTGCCGTTTCAACGGCACCGACACTGTGTTCATCGACCCCGGCTCGCCGTGGCAGAACGCCTGGATCGAGTCGTTCAACGGACGACTGCGCGACGAGCTCTTGAACGCCCGGCGCTTCGACAGCCTGCTCGAGGCCAAGGTCATCATCGAAGACTGGAGGATCGACTACAACAAGAACAGGCCGCACTCAGCTCATGGAGAGCTCACACCAGAAGAGACGTGCCCCGGCCGAAACGAGCCGGGGGTGGTAGACAAGGACTATGCCTGAATTCACCGGAGTTTCGCACATAGGGCTGACGATCAGCGACGTCGAGCGCAGCAAGGCCTGGTACTCCGACGTGCTCGGCTGGCAGATGCTCCAGGAGGGCACCGACGAGCACGGGATCCACTTCGCCTTCGGTTTCTTGCCCGGCTCGGTCGGCCTTGGACTCCGTCAGCACCCGGAGGGCAGCGGCGACGCGTTCGCGCCCGAGCGCATCGGGCTGGACCATGCGTCGTTCGCCGTGGCGTCGAGGGAGGAGCTCGACGGGTGGGCGAGCCACCTCGCCGAGAAGGGAGCGGTATACAGCGAGATCGTCGAGGCTCCGTACGGCCACGTGCTGAGCTTCAAGGACCCCGACGGCATCGCCCTCGAGGCGTTCGTGATGGGCGGCGGTTGATCTAGACATCCCGCGACCGGCAGCTGCCAAGGGGTCTGTTGTTGGCGGTGGCCCAGGGGATGAACTCGGCCTGGCCGTTGTCGTGGATGACGGGGTCGACATGAGGCTCCGCTGGTTCACCGGCCACGCGCGACCGGGCTCGAGCCCGAGCCGGAGCCACGGCGTCCGCGATCGCCCGATCGAGATGTTGGCCGTTCGGCAAGCGATCGTCGTCGACGCGGCGCAGGGGAATGGATACGCTTGCTGACCGCAAGGTGCTCGTGGAGCTGGAAAGGGGGGAGTGGCTCGCAGCTCGACTAGACGCCGCGCTCGGGCTGGTGCGGCTGCTGCCGCCGGGCTCATCGCCTCGGCCGCCGGTGCCGCCGGTGCCGCCGCCGCGCTCGTGGCCGGCGCACCGCCGACTGCCACGTCGGCCAAGATCTTCGCTTGCTACAGCACGAAGTCGAACGAGCTCTTCCACGCCACGAGCGACGCCTGCCCCTCCGGCGAGAAGACGATCTTGTGGCACGCCTCGGGCCCGCAGGGCCTGCCCTTTGACGTCGGCAAGGGGCCGACCGTGATTGACCCCTTGCTTTCGTCAGTGCGGAACCGACGGTCAGAAGGTCGTCGGGTGCTTGAACAAGATGGGGCGCGTGCCCGGGATGGAAGCCAGGTAGTCCAACGGGGCCACGAATTCCCAGCCCTGCTTGCCCTGGACGTTCGTCAGCTTGACGAGGGCCTCGAACTCGGTCTCGCCCTCGGTCTTCTTGTACTCCTCCACCTTGTACTCGTACGGCGTGTACGTCATTGTCTCCATGATTCTCTCCTTTCGATCACGAGATACGCTCTCCCGGTCCCAAGAAATAGGGCCGAAAGGCCCTAGCCCCTGAAGTTCGTGCCATGCACCTTTCTTTGGGAGGCGCGCGATCCCGTCGGGCGGACGATGACGGGGTCGGCGTCGTGCCGTGTCTCCCTCACCTCGACCAGATCGTTCCCTTCGGCCACGAGATGACGACCTCGCCATAGTCGGTGACCGACAGCGACGCGCCGGAGTAGCCCTCCGTTCCAGACGCCCAGAGGCTCTTGCCCGAGCCCGAGTACTCGACGAGGTTCCCGTCGCGCTGCATTACAGCCGTCGCGCTCGTGACATTGCGGGCGCCTGTGTACCAGAGCGGCAGGCCGTTCGCCGCATAGAGCACGAGGTTGTTGTCGCGCTGCAGGTTCAACATGCAGAGCCTGTTGGGGGACTCGAGATACCAGCCGTTGTTCAAGTACTCGGCTGGTGTGAGCTGGCTGTCGACGGATCCCGAGGCCCACAGCGCGCCCTTGGCGGAGTAGACGACCACATTGGCATCCGCCTGAACGGCAAGCCAAGCACCGGGATGGCCTCCGGTGCGGCTCGACCAGATCTTGCGGCCTTTCGAGGAGATGACGAAATCACCATCATTCTCCATGAGAGCCGAGGCACCCGGATGGCCTCCGGTTCGGCTCGACCAGAGAGCGCGCCCGCTTGCGTCGTACATCACGAGATTGCCGTCGCTCCGTTGCATGGTGAGGCGGTACTGCCCGCCGGGTGTGTCGAGAGAGCTCCCGGAGCTAAGGCTCTGACCAGCCCGGAGAACGGTGGCGAGAAGTGGCCGACCGTGGCTCAGCGAAGCGGTCCCACACGATCCGGGAGGTCCGGTGCGCCCGAGCAAGTCGACGAAGGTGTAGCCGTGACTCTCGAAGTAGCGGATGACGGTGGGCAGCGCCGCCACCGTTGCCGGCATTGGTATGGCCTGGTTGTGCATCAGGACGACCGGGTGACTGAGCGCCCCGCCTTCTGACTCGGCAAGCGAGATGATGCGGTTCACCCAGTAGCTCGAAGCTGACCCCTCCGCCTCCCAGTCCTCCGTGTCGACGCTCCACATCCAGACGCTCATGCGCCTCGCACGCGCGAGGGCGAGCGTGGTCGAGTCGTAGTCCCCGTAAGGGGGTCGGAAGACACAGGGGGCTGAGTCCGCCAGGAGCTCCTGCTCATGAATGACCTTGTCCAACTCGGCGGCCTGGCTGGCTGCGGGAAGCGTGGTCATGTCCGGGTGGTCCCACGTGTGGTTGCCGATGAGGAGACCGTCGGCCGCTTCAGCACGCACGTCCTGTGGCCACTCGGTCTCCTGCACCCCGATGTTGAAGAAGGTGGCTCGCACGTGGAAAGACTCGAGGATCGCGAGGATTGCGGCGGTGCTCGCGCCAGGGCCGTCGTCAAAGGTGAGGGCTACCGTCTTCCCCCCGCTCGGAATGCTCGGCGCGTAGTACTGCGGCTCGGTCGCCGGAGGCGCCGGGCATGCCGCAGACGCGGACTGCGGTGCCAGAGCGGCAGTCGCCAGAGTCCACGTATGGCCAGCCGGGCCGGCTACGCCAGACAGACCGAGGAGCACGAGGGACGCCACTAGCCCGATGCAAAGCCCTCTTCTCATCCGCTCACCCCGTTCCCAGCCCCTCACACAGCCTCAGCATCTGCCACGGCGTGAGTCACCCGCTAGGGCCGAACGGCACAGCTCTGAGAACCCGTTCGCGGCAATTGAGTAACGCTTACTCAATACGCCGTCTTGTCAGAACACCTCGACGAAAAGCGTTGACATCTGGACGGACAATCTCGAGCGTCTTCGAGCGTGTACGCCGGGGTTCCACGGCGGCCCGGACCACGGGTGCAAGCTCCAGTTCCAGGGAACCGCTTCGATCCCGATCACGCACTTCTGACCCAGGAGTGAAAGGGGGGTTAACCCCAACCCGAAGAGGCCTGCTGGCAGTCTTATCGTTCACCTGTGAACTCTTTAACTTGGGCATGAGATGCTCGGTTGTCGCCGTTGCATCACCTTGCGATGACGGGAGAGTTCGATGAGATCATGTATGTCACTCGCGAGCGGGTGGACGAGATGCTGATCGTGTCAGAAGAGCTTGAGACTCGGGTGCGTGAACTGACAAGCACGATCCTGCATGCGCCGTTCACCAAGAGGACCTGGTCAGAACTTTGCTCGCTCCTCCTCGGTGCGGTGCTTGCAGGCGTCGGATTCGTCGTTATCGGCTTCTCGATGGCAGCGGGCGTGGCCTTCGCCATCACGTTCTTCGGGCTCGCAGTCCTTGGCCTCTCCATCCGCGTCGCCAGGAAGGTCGGCACTCTGCAGCGAGGGATCGCACGAACATTTCTCGAGGAGCAGATAGAAGAACCTGAACCCTTCGCACCACGTCCCGGGTTCCTCGGCTGGCTCCAGGGCGCCCTGCGGGACCGCACGGGATGGCGAGCGGTGGCTTATGTGGCCGCGAAGGTCCCGTTGGCGTTCCTGGGGGTCTTTGCTGCGTTCAGCGTCTGGTTCGACGCGCTGACTTGTCTCATCACGCCGCTCGGAGGGGGGTATCTGCCCAAGGAATTTGGCTTGGTCCCAGCCCTCTTCCAACCGGGGTACTTCTCGATCGGGGCACCAGGGTGGCTCCATGGCGTGGCCGTCTTCTTCACCGGCGCGGTCCTGCTCTTCCTCGCTCCCTGGCCGGTGCGAGTCGTGGTCCACGCGGACAAACTCCTCATGCGTGCGCTGTTGGGTCCCGATCCAGTGGCGACACGAATGCGCTCACTCGCGGACTCCCGTGCCCAGACCGTCGATGCCTCGGCCGCCACGCTGCGGCGGATCGAGCGGGACCTCCACGATGGCACCCAGGCGCAACTGGTCGCCCTTGCGATGCGGCTCGGGATGGCGAAGGAGAAGTTGGCAGACGCTGACAACGTCGACATCAATCGAGTGCGCGAGCTCGTCGATGACGCCCATCGCGGAGCCAAGGACGCCATCGTCGAGTTGAGGGATCTCGCACGCGGCATCCATCCGCCCGCTCTCGACATCGGGCTCGAAGGAGCGCTCTCGACTCTGGCGGCGCGCAGCACCGTCCCGACAGAGCTCACGATTTCGCTCAACGTTCGACCAACTCCTGCTATCGAGGCGATTGCCTACTTTTGTGTCGCAGAGCTACTGGCGAACGTCGCGCAACATGCCAAGGCCTCCCGAGCGGAGATCACTTGCGCGCAGCACGGAATGTGGCTGCGTCTGGTCGTGCGCGACGACGGGATCGGAGGCGCTCAGCTCTCGACGGTGGGGTCTTCGTCGAGTGGACTGGCCGGACTCGCGGATCGGTTGCACGCCGTCGACGGCGGGTTCGACATTGTGAGCCCACCAGGGGGGCCTACGGTGGTCACTGTGGACCTGCCCCTTCACGCCTAAATGGCCGAACCGATACGCGTAGTCATCGCTGAGGACTCAGCGATCTTGCGTGACGGCTTGGTGCAGCTATTGGTCGATCGGGGCTTCGTCGTCACGGACGCAGTGAGTGAGCCCGCCGCACTGCAAGAGTCCGTAACAAGGGAGTGCCCTGACGTAGCGATCGTGGACATACGCATGCCCCCGACCTTCACCGACGAGGGATTGCGCGCTGCGATAGCGCTCCGCCGGCAACACAAGGGACTTGGGATCTTGATGTTCTCCCAGTACATCGAGACTCGCTATGCCTCAGAGCTGCTTGCTGACGACGCCGCCGGCATCGGATACCTGTTGAAGGATCGTGTCGCCGACGTGAGCGATTTCGTCGAGGCGCTGGTGCGAGTCGCGTCCGGAGGGACGGCGCTCGACCCGGAGGTCGTGACGCAGCTGCTGGGGGCGTCCCGACGCGCAGGCTCGATCTCGGTGCTGAGCAGCCGCGAGCAAGAGGTGCTCGCCTTGATGGCCGAGGGCCGGTCAAACGTTGCCATCGCGAGCGAGCTCGTGATCTCCGAGGGTGCAGTAGAGAAACATGTCGCCAACATCTTCACGAAGTTCGACCTGCCTGTGTCTCAGTCTGATCATCGCCGGGTACTGGCCGTACTTCGCTTCCTCGGTTCGTAGGCGAGCCCGTGCTCCCATAGCTAAGCCCGAAGGGGCGCTGCTACCTTCTTGAAGTCGCTCACCCTCGGAGCGGCACCTAGGGGGCAGATATGCGCACAAGACGGACTATCAGCCTAGGCGTACTCGGCGTTCTCTCTCTGAGCCTGGCGGTGAGCGGCGGGACAGTCAGGCCGGCGCACGCCGCCTCGCAGCGGGCTCGCGCCCAGTCCACGTCGAGACTGGTGAGTACCCCGGAGGTCCGCGTTCGCGGAAACACCAACATCCAGTCGTCGGACAACTGGTCGGGCTACGCAATCACCGGAGGATCCTTCGACTCGGTGAGCGCAACTTGGACAGTCCCAACAGCAAAGAGCAAAGTCGGCACGAGGTACTCAGCCCAGTGGATCGGGATCGACGGCGACGGGAACACCGACCTCATCCAGACGGGGACTCAGGTGGAGTCGGTTGGCACCTCCTACAGCTATGGAGTTTGGTGGGAGATCCTCCCTAAACCGGAGACCCCGATCGATGAACCGGTGCTGCCCGGCCAGACGATCACCGCATCGATCGTGGAGCAGTCGGCAGGCCTTTGGACGATCACCATCTCGAACGGCACATGGACGGACTCGGTCACCAGGAGCTACTCAGGACCGGGCACGAGCGTGGAGTGGATAGACGAGGCGCCCGAGGTCGATGGCGCCATCGCCCACATGGAGAACACGACGCCCGTGACCTTCCACCGGATCCAGGAGGACGCGGCGAATCCGGTGCTCACCGCCGCGAACGAGATCGAGTGCAATCAGTACGGAAGGGTCGTCGAAGTTCCCTCCGCAACGACGGTCTCGAGCAAGGGCTTGGTGTCCTTCGCGCTCAAGTACGGAGCGATTCCCCCACCGCCACCAAAGTACTGAGCCCGGCTCGAGAGCCGGGCTCAGTGACTTGCTCGGTGAGCAGATGGGTCACGCCAGAAGCTCGTCGCTTTCAGTCACCCGCCGAGAGTGCCAGAAGCCGAGCCCGACTAGGAACGCCATTATGAGGGCGAGGGCGAACGCTGCGATCCCTGCCCAGAAGGCAATGAGAGCGAACTCGGAGAAGCCGTAGGCCTCGAGGAGCAGGCCACGCAATGTCGTTCCCTGGAACGACACCTGCACCAATGACGCCAGCTGGGCGTTCTTTGGGTCGGCCCTGGAAGCCGCGCTCACCTTGGAGTAGACGCCGCCGTAGGGCATCTCACTCAGGTGGATCGCGATGAAGTGGTCGGCGTACGCCTCGGCCTGTGCTCCGGTGGTGAGTTCCTGGCCCGCGTACTGGAGGAGATATGGCCTCATCCCCGGCGTTATCTCGGTGCCCGCCTTAGCGGTAGCGAAGGCAGCCGCTGGGGGAAAGACGATGTCCTGCTGGGCTAGTTGGTTGTGGACATTCGAGTTGGCGAAGCTGTAACCCCACATCAACAGTGCACCTGCTACCACTAGCACTACAACCAGCACCGCGCCTGTGGCGCTGGCAAGAACGTCAAAGGCCTTGCGCTTCATGGTCTTCTCCCTTTTGTCGGATTGGTACCTCCCAGCATGCGGCGCGGGGAGCAGGGGCGTTAGGGTCGAACGTCCTCCGCGCCTGAGCCACTCGGCCCATTCAGCAGAACGCGCAGGCTGATTCGGGAGACTGAGAGAGAGTTCCTAGAGCTAGACGGTCTCCATACCGAAGCGAACCATCAGCGCTCGTTCCTCGTCGGGCGCGGGCGGTTGGTCTCGGTTCCACAACTCGTGGAGCCGGCGAAGTAGGCGTCCATCGCTGGAGCATGGATCACGAGCAAGCGCGCCTCTTCGTCACCGGCGTTGCCGAAAGTGTGCGCCGTCCCGCGAGGGATCAGCACGAATCCCTCCGGCCCAACTCTCAGCTCCTCGTCCTCGACGATGACGGACACGAGCCCGTCAAGCACGAAATAGGCCTCGGAGCAGTTCGTGTGACGGTGCGGTGGGGGGCAGCGTGCGTTCCATCAGTGAGAAGTCGCCTCCGTCTTGTGCCGCCACCGCTTTGAAGAACATCTCGCTCCCGCGAGCGCTGTAGCGCTGTGATGCCTCACCGCGCCCAAGGACAGCGATAGTCATGGTCGACCTCCTCGGCTCGATCCTAAGGTGCAACCCGTCGCGTCGGGACCGCCCAAGTTGCGAGAGGGATCCGCATGGTCGACTGCTCGGTTCCCTCGAAGCAGCTCACTTCCAAGCACGTCGCGCCCGGGTTCAATCGCGGGGCGAAACTCACCACGATCTCCACACCCGTCCCGCTCTCCCACACGATTTCCGGAAATCCGGTGTAGCTACCGCCGGTGTCGTCTGTGGCAGACCAACCCACCGCAGGAATGGAGAGGACGTGGTCGGTGCCCACCGTTGCGTCGGGCTCGCAGAAGGCCCACAGCGTGAACCGCTCGGGCCACGAGACGAGGGTGTCGAGCCAGACGCTGCGTTCTCCCGCAGGTGTCATCTCCTTGTCGACGACGATGCCGCCAGTGGTTCCGTCAGTCTCCTTGTTCTTGTTCGCGTCGAGCATCGATCGCCAGCTTGGGGGAAGGTGCCGCGGGTGCTGTTCGCCGCGAAGTGCACCGATCAGCCCATCGACTGCTTGTGCAACGCCGTTCGGGTCCTGCAGGGCTTGTACGTCCGTAAGTGCTTGGACGAGCTCCTGCAGGCCATGAAGCGCTCCATCCAGCACGCCACCTTCTGCGAAAGCCTCCGATCCGAATTCTGAGGTAAGCGAGAGCAGCGTGCCCACCTGCCGGAGGAGGAACAACTCCGCGCCGTCGTACATCGACGTCGAGTTGGCCGAAGTGGTCACCGTCGATATCGGAATAGCAAGGGGGACCCGCGTCACCTCGTCGGAGACGTCGGTGAACTCGAACCAGCTCAACGAGGTGGAAGGCGCTGGATCGAGTTCGAGGGTGATCCACGAGGACGGCATCTGTCGCGTTTGGTCCCGTAGCCGATAGGTCACCCCGTCGCTACCGCTGACCTGCAACGAACCGACTGCGAGCTTCTGGCTGAGCGTCGGTGACATCGCCCGGAAGCTCTTGAGCCTGGCTATGAGCCGGGCGCTCTTCTCGGTGGAGCAGAGGACTTGGATGTCGATGAGCGCGTTTCTCAGCTTTGCCCTCACGGGGCAGGGGATGATCAAGCCCTCCTCGTCGGCCCACGGGTCTGCGACCGGGAGCTCTCGCGGCCGCCTCTTCCGGTCCCGGGTGCTCGGACGGCCCTCGCGAAGCAAATCGATGACAGAGGGTTCGTCGAGCAGTCCTGCTGACATCATCGCGAGCGCGACCATGACTGCTCTGGCTCCTGCGACGTCGTTGTTCCGCGCGGCCGGGGTCTTGCGGAGCGGGCGCCGCACCTCGCCAATCAACCCGCTCAGCAGTTGAACGGCTCGCTCTTGATCCGGCGAGCGTGCCTCCGGATGGCTCATCTGAGCGGGCGCCCCTTCCAGGAGGTACCACGGC
>JBKQLZ010000234.1:0-8155 GCA_052146895.1 Acidimicrobiales bacterium | reverse complement strand
GAAGGGCGTGTGCGTACACCCGAAGCGTCATGGCGGGGTTGGCGTGACCGAGGCGGCTCGCTACCGACCGGACGTCGTGACCCCCGGCGATCGCCATGGTCGCTGAAAAGTGCCGGAGGTCGTGCAGTCTCCACCGCCGCTCTATGCCGGCAACGTCCCGGGATCGAGACCACCACCACCCGATCCGATCGGGATTCGGCGGTAGGTCACCGTCGCCGAACACATAACGGGTCGCTGGGAACCGCTCCCGCACGAGCTTGAACAAAGCCACGGTGTCGTCATCAAGGGTGACTCGGCGGATGTTCGCCGTCTTCGTCGGATCGTCCCGAAGCTCCGTTGGCTGGCGATCCGAGTGCGTTCCCCGACAAATGATGGCGATCGCTGAGTCGACGGTGAGCTCCCGCCCCTTCAGATCCGAGAACTGGAGCGCCGCCACCTCGCCACGACGAAGTCCTCCGACCGCCGCCAGCCGCACCGCCAAGCCGGCCCGAACGTCAACAGCAAAGGAGGCTTGCAAGACCGCCGCCACTTCCTCAGAGCTCATGACGCCCCTTGGCTGCTGCCGGCGCAACCGAAGGCGAGCGAGCCGTGCAGGATTCGTCGTCAGCCACGACCAAGACTCCGCTTGGTTGAGCGCCGCTCGCAAGATCATGTGCCGATTCCGCAGCGACGCCTCGCCGACTCCGGTCCGCCGCATCCGAGCGTGCCACTTCTCGATGTCGGCTACCCCGATGCGGGCGAGCGGCAGTCGGGCGATCGGATCCTTCGAGACTGCCTTCGCACGGCTGAGATGAAACAACCATAATCGCCGGGTGTGACTACTAGGGAAATACTAGGGATGACACCGCCGAACGGTACTCCGACTGGTTAGGCCAAATCAGCGAACATGCACCCCAGAGATGGCGCGGGCGATGATGAGACGCTGGATCTCGGAGGTCCCTTCGAAGATCGTGTAGATCTTCGAGTCGCGATGCCACTGCTCCACGGGGTAGTCACGCACGTAGCCATAACCGCCCATGATCTGGATCGCCTGCTCCGTCACCCAGACTGCGGTCTCACCCGCGAAGAGCTTCGACATCGAGCCTTCGCCGGAGACGTAGGGCTTCCCGTTCATGCCCATCCACGCGGCCCGCTGGTACAGCAACCTCGAGGCGTCGACCCGGGTCTTCATGTCGGCCAGCTTGAAGGCGATGCTCTGGTGCTCGATGATCGCTTTGCCAAAGGTGTGGCGCTGTCTTGCGTAGTCGAGGGCGTACTCATAGGCGGCGCGGGCGATCCCGACGGCTTGGGCGGCGACGGTCGGGCGGCTCGCTTCGAAGGTCGCCATCGCGGCCTGACCCTTGGCACTCTTGCCCTCGCGAGCACGCGCTATCCGCTCGTCGATCCGCTCCTTCCCGCCGAGGAGACACCTTCCTGGGACCTTCACGTCCTCGAGCACGACCTCCGCGGTGTGCGAGGCGCGGATGCCCATCTTCTTGTACTTCTGGCCCTGCGAGATCCCAGGAGTCCCGGGCGGCACGACGAAGCTCGCCTGGCCGCGCGAGCCGAGGTCCGGATCGACGGAGGCGACCACGACGTGAACGTCGGCTATCCCGCCGTTCGTGATCCAGGTCTTCGTGCCGTTGAGAGTCCAGGTGTCGGTGGCCTGGTCGTACGTCGCCTTCGTCTTCAGCTGGCTGACGTCGGAGCCTGCGTCAGCCTCGGAGACGCAGAAAGCCGCAAGCTTGACGTCATCTGGCGTGCCGAAACACTGCGGCGCCCACTCCCCCACCTGTTCCGGCGTTCCGTTTGCAACGATGCCGGCGAGGCCGAGCGTGGAGCCGAAGATAGCGAGAGCGATTCCGGCGTCACCCCATGAAAGCTCCTCGTTCACTGCCGGCAGCAGCTGGCCTGTCGAGTCTGCGAAGCAGTTCGCCACGAAGTCAAACGAGTAGAGGCCGATCTCCGCTGCTTCCTTGATGATGGGCCACGGAGTCTCTTCTCGCTCATCCCACTCGCGGCCAGCCGGCCGCACGACGTTCTCAGAGAACTCGTGCACCCACTTGATCACTTGGAGCTGATCCTCGTTCAGCTCAAGCGAAAAATCACTCATCACTCACCTCTAAATCGGCATTTTGGGGGAAGGGTCTCCCTAGACAACGGCGCGGCCGACAAAGCCGCGAGCCGAATGGGCTTGCCCGCACAACGCGGTGACCGCGCAGTAACTGGCGATTGCAACTCTACCGGTTTTCGCAGCACTCCCGCCATTACCCCGCCAGTCTCCGCGAACGCCGACGCCGTACGGGCCGCGGCGCTGTAGTCGGGACCGGCGACCGTTTCTCCGGTCGCCGGGAACGACTCGGCGTTGCGTCAGCGCAACACCAGCCGCCAGGCCGCGCGCGCTCGCAAGCTGTACCTGCCATAGGAGCGATACATAACGGATGAAGGCTCTCACGGAGGAGGCGCTCGATCGATCCCTGGGCCCCCGAACTCGCTCGGGGTCTCGGTGTCTCTCGATATGGCTCGCGTCCGGTAGGTAGCCCTACAGAACGCAGTCGGACAGGGCCGCCCGCCAGGGAAAACAGGTAACCGGCGTGCGGGAGCGGTGCTCAGCCCGACCGGACGTTGCCGGCCTGCAGTCCTTTCGGGCCCTCCTGGATGTCGAACTCGACTTCCTGGCCCTCGGTGAGCGTGCGGTATCCCTGCATCTGGATGGAACTGTGGTGGACGAAGACGTCCGCGCCGTCAGACTGCGAGATGAACCCGTAGCCCTTCTCGGCGTTGAACCACTTGACTACTCCGGTCGCCACGGCGGCGATCCCCCTTGTACTCGGAAACGCTGGACGAAGCTTTGGACCCGACGGACCTGGGCTTCGAGCGCGCAGGCTAGCAGAGGTTGCCAGCATTTTCACAGGGAACCTTCAGCCGTAGAGGCGCGTACCGCTGGAGGTGTCCTCCACCCGATATCCCATCGCCACGAGCTCGTCGCGGATGCGGTCAGCAGCGGCCCAGTCGCGGGCAGCGCGGGCCTCGTCGCGCTGGGTCGCGAGTGCGAGCGCATGGTCCGAGACGACGCGTCCCGTGGCGGCGCGAATTCCGAGCGCGGCGGCGCATTCGAGAGCTGCTCGGCCGTTGGCAAGGCCGGCGGCGACGTCTCCCGACGCAAGTGAGGCATTCGCCCCGCGCACCGCGTCAAAGACGACCGCCATCGCTCGCGGCGTGTCGAGGTCGTCGTCCATCCTCTCCCGGAAAGCAGCGGTCAGGCCCGGTCCGGACTGCGGCCCGGGCGCGGCAACTTTCACCTCCACGTCGTGAGAGGCAACGACCTCGTTTATCCGGCGGGCTAAGGAGTCCAGCCTCTCGAGCGCCTGACCCGCAGCCTCGAGCTGGGTTGGCTTGACCTCCATCGGCGCGCGGTAATGCGCCTGGAGCATGAGCAATCGGTACGCGCGCGGATCGAAGGTCTCGAGGATATCGGCGAGGTCGGTGACGTTGCCGACGGACTTCGCCATCTTCTCGCCACGCACCTCGACCATCTCATGGTGCATCCAGTGGGCTGCGAACGGGCGCCCGAGCGCGACGGCCTGGGCCCTCTCATTCTCGTGATGCGGGAACTTCAAGTCGGTTCCGCCGCCGTGCAGCTCGAAACCCTCACCCAGCAACGAGAGCGACATGACCACGCACTCGGTGTGCCACCCAGGGCGCCCCGCCCCCCCCGGTGAGGGCCAGCTCGGCTCGCCGGGCTTGACCTTCTTCCAAAGGACGAAGTCCATCGGTGTCCGCTTCCCCGCGACCACCTCGACTCGTGCCCCGGCCCGGAGTGAGTCGAGCGACTGCTGGGCGAGCAGCCCGTAGCCCGGGACCTCGGCGACTGACAGGTAGACGCCGTCTTCGAGCTCGTAAGCCGCGCCCTTGCCGGCGAGCTCGGCGATGAGCTCAACCATCTCGGGCACGTAGCCGGTGGCATGCGGTGTCTCGTGCGGCTTTGCGAGGCCCATCTTGTCCATCGAGGACCACCACGCCTCTTCGCATTCAGTCGCTATCTCTTGCCAGGGACGGCCCTCTTCGTTGGCGCGGTTGATGATCTTGTCGTCGATGTCGGTCACGTTGGACACGTGGTGGACGGTGGTCCCCGTCGACTCGATGTAGCGGCGCAGTACGTCGTAGACGAGGGTTTGACGTCCGTGACCGACGTGCGGAGGCCCGTAGACCGTCGGACCACACACGTAGAGCCGCACCGGACCCCCGCCCGCGGGCGCGATCGTCTCCAGCGTTCCCGTCGCCGTGTCATGGAGCCGCAGCATGGAAGTACCGTACTAGTCCAATGAAAGCGCCCCAGATGCCGGAACGGCCGACGCTCGATGGCCTCGAAGCCAAGTGGTCGGCCGCGTGGGAGGAGGCCGGCACCTACCGTTTCGACCGCTCGCGGCCACGGAGCGAGGTGTTCGCAATCGACACACCGCCGCCGACGGTATCGGGATCTCTCCACGTCGGCCATATCTTCTCCTACACCCAGACTGACATAATCGCCCGATACCAGCGCATGGCGGGCATGGCGGTCTTCTACCCGATCGGCTGGGACGACAACGGCCTCGCGACCGAGCGCCGGGTCCAGAACTTCTTCGGAGTGCGCTGCGATCCGACCCAGCCCTACGACCCCGAGTTCGAGCCGCCGGCCTCGCCGCCGGAGCGGGCAATCCCGATCTCGCGCCCGAACTTCGTCGAGCTCTGCTTCCAACTCACCGAGCAGGACGAGAAGGCGTTCGAGGAGGTCCTGCGCCGCCTCGGGCTCTCGTACGACTGGAGCCATCACTACACGACGATCGGAGCCAAAGCACAACGGACGTCCCAGGCTGCCTTCCTGCGCAACGTTGCCCGCGGCGAGGCCTACCGTCACGAGGCTCCGACATTGTGGGACGTCGACTTCCGCACGGCCGTCGCGCAGGCCGAGCTCGAGGACAGGGAGCTACCCGGTGCTTATCACCGGCTGCGTTTCGCCCGGGTCGACGGCGAAGGAGCGTCGGTCCAGATCGAGACGACCCGGCCGGAGCTCGTCCCATCGTGTGTCGCTCTCGTCGCTCACCCGAGCGACGAGAGGTACAAACCGCTCTTCGGGACTGAGGTCCTCACTCCGCTCTTCTCCGTCCGCGTCCCGGTCGTCGCCCACCACCTCGCCGATCCCGAGAAAGGGTCCGGCATTGCGATGATCTGCACGTTCGGCGACCTGACCGACGTGATCTGGTGGCGGGAACTGTCGCTGCCGACGCGGACGGTCGTCGAGCGGGACGGGCGGCTCGGCGAGGTGCCCTTCGGCGAGCCCGGTTGGGAATCGGACGACCCCGAACGCGCCCGCGCCTATTACGCGGAGCTTCAGGGCCAGACAATCAAGCGCGCGCAAGCAAAGATCGTCGAGCAGCTGACGGAGTCGGGTGACCTCGTCGGTGACCCGACGCCCATCACCCACCCGGTGAAGTTCTACGAACGAGGTGAGCGCCCGCTCGAGATCGTCTCGTCCCGCCAGTGGTACATGCGGACGATGCCCATGCGCGAGCGCCTGCTCGAGCGGGGACGTGAGCTCGACTGGCTGCCGGCATTCATGCAGTTCCGCTACGAGAACTGGATCGAGGGGTTGACGGGCGATTGGGGTCTGTCGCGGCAGCGTTTCTTCGGGGTGCCCTTCCCTGTCTGGTACCGGCTCGACGCCGAAGGACAACCCATCGAGGACGCGCTGATGCTCCCGGCCGAGTCCCGGCTGCCGATCGATCCATCCACCGATGTGCCTGACGGATACGAGGAGTCCGACCGGGGCAAGCCCGGGGGCTTCATCGGCGACCCGGACGTGATGGACACGTGGGCCACATCATCCGTCACTCCGTACATTGCGGGCGGCTACCTCGACGATCCCGACCTTTTTGCTCGTGTCTTCCCGATGGACTTGCGGCCTCAGGCCCACGACATCATCCGGACGTGGCTGTTCGACACCATCGTGCGAGCCGAGCTCGAGAACCACGAGCTCCCGTGGCGGCACACGGCTATCTCAGGCTGGATCCTCGATCCGGACCGCAAGAAGCTGTCCAAGTCGAAAGGCAATGCCGGCGTCCCGACCGCGCCAATCGAGACCCACGGCACGGATGCAGTGCGCTACTGGGCAGCATCTGCTCGGTTGGGTGTCGACAGCGCCTATGACGAGCAGCAGATGAAGGTCGGCCGACGGCTCGCTATCAAGATCCTGAACGCGACTCGCTTCGTGCTCTCGCGCATGGGCGAGGACGGCGCAGACCCAGCGGCTCCCGCCGTCCTCGAGCCCACGGACGCGGCGATGTTGGCCGCGCTCGCACAGGTCGTCGGTGACGCAACCCAAGCATTCGAGAGCTTCGACTACGCCCGGGCGCTCGAGCAATCTGAGGCGTTCTTCTGGCGCTTTTGCGACGACTACCTGGAGCTCGTCAAGACTCGGGCATACGGTGACGCATCCGCGTCGAGCACTGCCTCTGCGCGCTACGCGCTCGCAACCGCGCTCGAGGCGCTGCTGTGCCTGTTCGCTCCCTTTCTCCCCTACGCCACGGAGGAGGCCTGGTCCTGGTTTCACGAGACCGAGGAGGGGTCGATCCACACGACACGGTGGCCGACCGCTCCGCCAGGAATCGGGGACGGGACGGATCCGGCTCTGCTGTCGCTCCTAGGTGAGGTGTTGGCCACCGTCCGCCGCGCAAAATCCGAGGCTCATGTCTCGATGCGGACACCGGTGGTCCGTTGCGTCGTGAGGGGGCCCGCACGGGAGCTGAGCCTGCTCGAACCGGCCGCCGGGGACCTCCGCGACGCAGGTGTCATCGCCGAGCTCGTCTTCGAAGCTGGCGCAGGCGCCGTCTCGGTCGACGTCACTCTGGGCGAACCCCCGCCTTCCCGTCAGGACAGATGACCAAAGCGAATCGGTGCCCTCGGTAGCAGCACCACGCCGAGCACGTGGTCGTCCGCCTGGCGTACCACCACTACTGCGAAGTCGTATGGGCCTGGCTCCGGCCGCCATGCGCGGGCAGTCACTGCGCTCGAGAACCGGCCGCGATAGGCGACGAGACAGACGCCTACCCGCGGCTTCGCGAGCAGTGCCTTGGGTGGGTGCAACCGACGGCGGGTCTCGTGATCGAGCGAACCAATCAGCGAGATCGGCGGCAGGTACCTGACGCCGGCGAACGTCGGCTTGCCTCCGAGCGCTAGCTCGGCAACGGGCAAAGATGCAAAACAGACGCTGTCGCGCGTCCCGAGGCCGTTCCGGACCGACGTGCACGACGTGAGGATGGCAGCGACCAGCACGGCCATCAAGAGTCCACGACAGCTCCTCATCGACCCACCTCCTCTGCAGGCACCGAGACGGCGGCCGTTACGGGTTCCAGAGCAGCTGCCCGCGCGGCGGCCCGGTTCTCGCGCCTGTCGGACATCACGATCCCGAGGTACACCAGCCATCCCACCGGGAGGTACCCCCAGAAGCTGACGATCCGGTAGAGCAACACAGCCCCAACCGTCGAGGCTTGCCCTCCACCGTACGCCACGAGGGCGATCATCAGGCTGCCTTCGACTACTCCGAGACCGCCTGGCGTGATGGGGAGATTGGAAGCGAGCTGAGCGGCGCCGTAGGCGAGGAGGAGGCCACGCCAGGGAATGCCTGCATGTACCGCCAGGAAGCCGCAGGCCAGGCAGCCGCAGTCGAGCGCCCAGTTCGCGACTGACCAGCCGAGCACGTTCCCGAAATCCCGCCACCCGATCTGCACCCGGCCGAGCCGCGACATGACGCCGGCGATCACCTCGGCTTCGTGTCGCCGCGGGCGCCCGGTCAGGCGCCGGAGGCCTCGCAGCGATGCCAACCCGACCCGCGAGAGCGCGCGGCGCTGCCATAGGACGGCCGTCGCAGCGAGCGTGACGATGAACACGCCGACGGTCACGCCGACGAGGTCGAAGGCGGCACCCTGTCGCTCCGCAAGCACGAGGCCGGCTGTCGCGAGGATGCTGAGGCCGAGGGCCGAGCTGACGAGGGCTGCGATCAGCGTCCAGGCGGCGAGCGCCTCGTCGGCACCATAACGGCGGTACTGGCGGTACGCGAAGACGCTCGACACAGCGGGACCTGCAGGTAGCGACGACGCGATAGCCCCGGCCGCCGTCGTCATCGCGACCATCCGGAGCG
>JBKQLZ010000233.1:0-4843 GCA_052146895.1 Acidimicrobiales bacterium | reverse complement strand
TCCGAGATCATCCGTCGGCTTAGATGCACGCCGGGTGCGCGGCTCTCGTGCCAGGCCGTCTCGACGTCGCGCAGCAACCTCCGGGCGTGGCGGACGTCATCGCTGGCGACTCCGATGCGCGGCACCGTCAGCAACATCGCGTGGGACTGCTTCTCCTTGAGCGCCGATACGGCTTCGGAAGTCTTCAGAAGATTCGGGTCGAGGACTTGAAACTGGCCCTGCTGTTGCTTGTCGGCGAGGCGGGCTGGCTGAACCGGACCGTGCGGGGTTATCAGGAACTGGATGACGATGGCTTCGTCGCCGTGCAGCGGCTGCAGACTGGCGAGCAGCTTGGCGTTGATGCTGGTGGATTCTGTCCTCACCGAACGGCGGTGGTCACTGAGCTTGTACTCAGTGCCGATGGTCAGAACCGCGAACGGCACGTCGACGGATTCGTAGCGGACCGACGGCAACGAGGCCTGAAGCGTCCCTTCCACGGCGGTCGCCCAGCTGCTGGGTACGAGCAGGAAGTGACAGATGCCGGTGGATGATGCGTGAACCTCCAGGCTCACGTAAGGACTGACCAGCCAGCGCTTCCACCATGGCAAGAGCAGTCCGGAGAGTCCGCTCAAGAAGGCCTCTACGCCTTCGGCCTCGAGCCCCCGCGGGAACCTCACCTGATAAGCCACGAGCGATCGCCTCTGACGCTTGGATTCGGCGGCGCGCATCAACAGCAGGGACGCTGCCAGGAGGAGTAGCTCGACACCGAGGAGGACAGCGGTCATGCTGCGCCCTCCTTCTCGTTCGAGTTCAGCGCCAGGCCACCGGTGGCGGTCGGCTTCTTCCGCCTGGTCTTCACGGGCTTTGGACGACTTGCCGGAAGTTGCTCCGCAAGCTCAAGGAGGGCCAGCGCCAGGCGGTCGACATCTATCCCATCAGCTCGGAAGCGAGCGGTAACTCGGATGATCTGGTCTGACACGTGGCACCTCCCTTCGTTTGTTGTTTAAGAAACCGACCACCTGGACGGTGGTCCTGGAGAGGGGTCGGCAGCGCAGCGCCAGATCGGCTTGTACTGTCCGCCACCGCCCCTCTCCTCCGATATCTCAGGTTCTTGGACGAGTGTCAATAGCAATGTGCAGTCACACTGTCATTACTTGTGGATAATCCCGCCGGAGCGCGGTCCTCGCACGATGAGGGCGAGAATCCAGCCGAGCACAATGAGCACGAGCAGCGGGGCGATCAGCGAGGCAAGCAGGCCCCAAACCACCCTTGCGATCACGGCTACGGCGATCAGCATGAGCAGCCCGCCGACGAGCTTCGAACGCCAGTTCTCCATCACTGGTCTGACCGCCAGGGCTGGTCGACTTCTGATGCCTGACGAGCTGCCTCGAACATCGACTCGAACGCCTTCGATGACACGTCGTGCAGTCGCCGCTCGGCCCATCGCTTCTGGCGTTCGAGATTCGCCCGCGCGGCCCGGTGGGCTCGATACGCGGCTCGCGCCTGCTGGCCAACCAGGCTGGCCACTCCGACAGTCGAGATCGCGAGAAGGATCAGTGCAGCGAGAATCACATCACCCTCCTGACCGTCTGGCCGACGATTTCGGCGGCCTGGAGAGCTGTCATGTCGCCGATTGCTTGGAGCCTGCCTGCAGCCATCGGGACGAGAGCACACAGCTGAGACTCGACCTGTGAAACGAAGGCGATCTCTTGCATCGCCTGCTTTCCGACGTGTACGACCGCGCGAGCTCTTCCGACCTGCAACGCGGCCGCCTGCTCGATGCGAGCCAGGCCGACGTCGGTCTCCATCTCGACTCGGGCGATCGCCCTGACCTTGAATCGTTTCTCTCGCCAGTCCAATCCCGCATCTCTGGCGGGGACAATCTCGGTTCTCATGCTCAAGTTGCTCCCTTCGCTCCTTACGGGGTCGGAGTGACCCCAGGGCGAGCATGAGGGGTCGGCGACGGGAAGCCCAGGTACCGACTCTGATAAAAGCGGTACTAAGCCGTTGCGGTGAGTCAGCGCCTTGGTGCAGGGTCGACAAGAGCCGAGCCGAGAGCCCCGCGACTCGCTGCGGTCGGACATACTTCGTCCCATGCCGCGAAAGACCGACGACGTGCCTGTCGAGGTGCAGGAGGTCGCCGACGCGTTGCTGGAGCTGGCCAAGCGAGAGGGGATGACTCGACTCAAGCTCTCCCGCCTGCCCGCGCTGCTGGCCGTCACCGAAAAGAGATGGCCAGATGCCACAACGGCTGAGCGAGCGAGGGCTGTAGAGGACTTGATCCGGACTCATGTCAAATCGATCCCCAACCTGCGGGACCGGGTCCTGCTCAGCGGTGGTCTGAACCTGGAGCAGGAGCCGGATTCGTCGTTGGAGTCACGCATCGCCACTGCGTGCATGGTCACGCTGGGTAGCAGTAGCCCCCATTTCCTTGAGCCTGAGAGTGCTAACGGCCGCTTCCGCTATCAGCTCACCGTCGAGTTGGCACTCCGACTTCTCGGTGGTGCTCCGACGTACGCTGCGCCAACGCCGCCTTCGGACGACCTAGAGATGGCACTGCGCTTCCACAAAGCGCACCAGGACGACTCGGCGGTGCACGTGCTCAAGCGCCTCGCTACTGAGTCCGGCGTCGAACGTGAGCGCCGAGAGGCGTGGCGCCTGCTGGCACGGATCGCCTACGAAAGCGGCGAGCTCGATGGCGCGGAACTCGCGTTTGATCGGGCGCTGCAGAACGTCTCGGGCATGCGGCGAGGCGGCGAGCTGGCCATGGATATCGACCGCTACGCCCGAATGTTGACCGAAATGGAGGAATACGAGCGCGCCGAGGCCATGGTCAGCAAGGCGTTGCTGGTCTTCTTCGAGGGCCGTTGGCTGTGGCATCGCTACGGCTGCGTGAAGTGGTACGCCAACCAGCTGATGGACGCCTATTCGGCTTTGACCCACGCCCTCGACTTGGGACACCCAGCCGTCACGGTCTTCCAGGCCCGCGGTCAGGTTCTCGCCGAGCTGGGTCGCTACGACGAGGCCATCGAGGAACTCGGCGAGGTCCTCCGCGTGCCGAGGTCACCGGTTAACCACGCCATCGCCCGCAGCGCCCGTGGCTACGCGCTCGGGATGTCCGGTTCCCTTGAGCAGGCGCTGGCCGAGTTTCGCTCGGCCGAGGCAGTCATTCCATACGGCGGATGGTTTCACTATTGGCGGGGCATGTGCTTCTATCAGCACGCACGAGTCCCCGAGGCGGTGGCTGACCTCCAGCTGGCGGTCAGCCCGGAGACGACCGCCTTGAACAGAGCGAAGCAGGACTACGCCGAGAGTCTGCTAGCTGTACTGCTCGGCTAACGGGCGGTGTGTGCCGTCGAGGACTCGTGGTGAGCGAGCCGCGTAGGATCGCGGACGGTGTAGATCACCGCCCCGGGTGCCGGGGCCTAGCCAAGGGGGTTTCGGGTGGGAGTCGAGGAGTTTCGTACAGAGCTGCGCTCGATGTCCTCGCGCAACAGGATCCCCATTGACGACGCCAAGCTCTCCGCACTGCTGCGGGCCGAGATCAACCAGGGCGCCAAGTTCGTCAACATCCTAAACGGCCCGGTGAGTCTCAAGGAGTGTCTCGTCGTCACCTCGCTAGCGACCCACTACGTTCAGGGCGGCCTGTTCAAGGTGAAGATCAAGTGGTCGATTCCTCACAAGGCACTGGACGACGTCTATTACGAGCGAGGCAGCTTCCAAGGCCGCGTTACCGACAAGTTGATCTTCCTGACCGGCGGTGAGCGGCGGCAGTTCGTCTTCGGCATGTCCGAGTCCGGGCCTGCCTCGAAGGCAAAGCGAGACGCCGCGGAGAACAACGCGAAGGTGGCAGAGGACGAGATTCGGACCGCCAAGGCATACCTTCAACACGTCGAGCAGAATGCGGCAGCGCCCGATCCGGAAGTCGATCGCTTTGAGCGAGCGATGGCTTTGGTGCAAGCCGGCCCCATTCCCGATACGGAGCCATCTGACCACTGGACCAACGAGGACTACATCCGAGTAGTCGGCTGGATGTTCGACGCTTGGGAGGAGAAGAAGTACTCGGCTATATGGGCTCGCCGGATCGCTCTCGGGTCAGGACTGGAACAAAGGAGCGCCTCCCAGCTGGAGTGGTTCTGGGTCAACGCGTTGCCAGCGTTGTCGGGCCTCCAACTCGGCCAGAAGGAGCACCCCAGCCTGGCCGTGTACGCCGGTTATAGCGAGCAGGCGCTCGATCCGATGAACGAGAAGCAGCAATCCGCCTTGACCCAGATCAAGGAGCAGTTCTTCGGGTGATTCATTCGGCGTGCCGCGGCTTGTACTACGAACAGATGTTCGATATCATGTGGGAAACGAGATACGATGGCGGAAAGCGAACGAACAACTCTGAGACACGTGACCAACCCGCGCCCGACGGCAACCGCTGAAGAGGCTGAGGTCTAGTCGATGCCTCGAATCTTCGACAACATAGAACAGTCGCTACTGCCGGCGTTGGGAGAGACGCTGAAAGTCTCAGAGCGAGCTGACTTCTGCGTCGGCTACTTCAATCTACGCGGCTGGCGCAAGATTGCTCCGTTCATCGAGCTGTGGAGCGGCGGTGAAGGTTCCTGCGCGCGTCTGTTGGTCGGGATGCAGGCTCTTCCCCAGGATGAGTTGCGAACGGCGCTCAGTCCTGTCTCCGGTCCCGGAAGTCTCGATCTTCAGACTGCGAATCGCCTGAAGCGTCGAATTGCTGAGGACTTCCGGCAGCAGTTGATCTTCGGTGTTCCAAGCGATGCCGACGAGGTCGGCCTTCGCCGGCTCAGCGCTCAGATCAAGGCGAAGCAAGTCGTGGTGAAGCTGTATCTGCGACACACCCTGCACG
>JBKQLZ010000232.1:0-2556 GCA_052146895.1 Acidimicrobiales bacterium | reverse complement strand
GGGTCGACGCCGGAGACGACGCGGCCGACCGGTCCCGCTTGGCCGATCAGGAAGATCAGCAGCAGCCCTATGACGAGCGGCGGCATGAGCAGCGGCAAGATGATCCCTGCCTCGACTACGCGAGCGTATTTCAGACGGCCGCGGGCGAGCAGGTAGGCGAGGGGCGTGCCCAGCACAACCATGCACCCGAGGGCTATGGCACTCGCTTCGAGCGAGGTCCAAAGGGGGTCAAGTGCACCGGGCTGGTCGAGCGTCTCGCGGATCGTGTGCGGAGACACCTGAGTCAGCAGCACGATGAGCGGTCCGAGCAGGACCACCCAGACGAACGCCGCTGTCAGGACTGCCGCCATGCCGGGGATGCGTCCCACGGCACGGCGGCTGAGGCCCGACATCAGGAGGAGATCGTACCCCCCAAGGATTTGAACAACTTGAAGATCGGCCCCGGCAGTGCCTCGGCAGCCGTCAGTCCGGTCGCAAGGTGCAGCACCGGCGGGTGCAGCTCATAGCCGATGCCCTTCAAGATTGTGCGGGCGTAGTGCTTGAGCATGAAGGCGACGAACGCCTGGTCGGCCGCCTCGTTGGCGGCACTCGCGACCTGCTTGGGATAAATGAGGCCGATATTCAGGTAGATGACCTCACCCTGGTCGACGCTCCCGCTCACCGTCAGACCCACGGTCGAGTAGAGCGCAGACTCTGCGGGGGAGGCGAAGTCGAGGCTGGGCGGCAGGGTGATGTAGTCCAAGCCGTACTGCTTGGCCTCGGGCAGGTACTCGCTGCCGGCGTCGACGATGCCCGTGGCGATGTCGGTGGGGAGCGCCGTCTCGGAGTACTGCTGCGAGGACGACCCAATCGGGCTCGACTTTGTGATGCCGAGAGCAGCGGCAGCCTCCCCGGCGGGCAGGCTCAGCACCTTCTGGGCGAGCTTGGCCATCAAGATGAAGAAGACGCCTTGGGTGTCCTGGGTCGGGTCGGTTCGCCCGAGCTTGAACCCGGGCGTGTTGAAGAGGGTGAACAAGTCTGACAGCGGCTTTCTGTGGGTCTTGATCGCGTTCAGCTCGGAGTAGTAGCGGCTGTTGTGGGAGAAGCCGATGACGAGCGGGTCCGAGGCCACGGCCATGGCGAACTTTGCCTTGCCGGAGGGAAAGAGCTTCTTGATGCCCTTCGCGCCTATCGAGAGGAACACCCCGGGAGAGATCTCGCCCGACGCGATCTCAGCGGACAGTGCGAGTGAGCCCGCGCACGGGGGACCGCCCCAGTTGTCGCCGGTCTCCGCCTTGAAGGCCGGCCCGAGTGTGTCGTAATAGAGCTTGAGGAGCGATCCCGCACACGCCACCGATGCGGTCCCGTGGCTAGCTTGCGGTTTCAGGGACCTGGCGGTCGTAGCGCCGCTGGACACGCTCGACGCGCCCACCGCCACGAGCGCAGCCACGGCAACAAAAGCCGTCGACCTCGCCAGCCATACTTTGGGATTTCGTAAACGAATCATAACATGACCGTAGTCGGCGGCTCTTTCCCTATGCAAGTCGTACTAGCCCGTCGAGCAAGCCTGCCAGGGCTGTACGAGGCGCCCGAGCCGCTAGCGCGTCGCCAGGCGCCTTACCAGCGCTCCAGGTGCGTCGCGGCCTCGAGCGGGCGTCGCGAGCGCCACCGGTGACGTTCGAGGTCGGGGATCTCCTCGAGATGGGAGACGGGCCCTACGCACAGCCACGCCACCGGGCGTACCTGGTCGGGGATGCCGAGCAGCTGCCGCAGGAACTCCTCGCGATAGAACGACACCCAGCCGACGCCGTAGTTCTCCGACGTCGCCGCCAGCCACAGGTTCTCTATGGCGAGGCAGGTCGAGTAGAGCCCGGCGTCAGCGATGGCGTGACGCCCGAGCACGTCGGGCGCTCCGCGTGCGGGGTCGTAGGTCACCACGATCCCGACGGTTGACTCCAAGATTCCCTCGATCTTGATGTCCGCGAACGACTTGGCCCTCTCGGGCGCCAGCGTGGCAGCGAAGGTGGCCCGCTCGGTCGTCACGTGATCGCGGAACCGTTCCCTAGTTGTGCGGTCGCGAATGACGATGAAATCCCAAGGTTGGCTGAGGCCGACGCTCGGTGCGGCGTGCGCTGCGGCGAGGAGGCGCTCGAGAGTCGGCTCGGGGATCGGGTCCCCGGTGAACTCGCTCCGCACGTCCCGTCGGCGCATGATGGTCTCGTAGATGGCGTTGTCGCCGGTGGTTTCCATGTCCAGGCTCCCGCTGTCCGCGCCGAGCATACGGGGCCAACGCCAACTGGCCGGGGCTGGTCCGCCGGGTACGACGAGGGGCGACGCGTTGGAAGGCGCCGAGGATGTCGCGCCTCAGGGGTAGCCTGAGTTTGTGGCCGGCACCCGAGCGAACCGGGGCGCGAGAAGCTCCGAGGTCGAGGAGCTCCGTTTCGATTTTGTTGGCGGCGGGGACTCGACGCGTGAACCGACGAGTCGTTCGGCCGCCCCCGCATTGCCGGCGTCGGAGGCGGATGACGCGCCAGGCGCAGATGCGGAGCCGCTTCCGAAGCTGTCGGTCGTGACGCT
>JBKQLZ010000231.1:0-14449 GCA_052146895.1 Acidimicrobiales bacterium | reverse complement strand
GGTGACGGGGTGGCCAGTGAGAGCGTCGCCGGGGACGGTGAGGCCGGGGACGGTGAGGCCGGGGACGGTGAGGCCCTGGATCATGCGGCCCTTGATCATGCGGCCCTCGAACCGGATTGAGGCAGCGGCGGCCCTCGCCCGCGTTCGCCGCAAAATCGTGCCTGAATTCGCCGGGTTTTCGCGGGGGTTTCAGTCACGATTTTGATGTTCCGAGGGTGCGCCAGCCCCGGCTACGCCGGCCGCACCTCGGCAAGGAACTCCAGCAGCAGCCGGTTGACGTCCTCGGCCTTCTCCTGTTGCACCCAGTGGCCGCAATTCTCGAGGATGTGGCTGCCCTTCAAGAGTGGCACGGTCTCCGGGAGGCGGGCGATCGCGTTCGCACCCCAGATCGTCGGCCCGTCCTTGTCCCCCCCGATGAACAACGCCGGTACCCGCAGCGGCTGCCCCCGCAAAGAGGCGAGGTCCGTCCAGTCCCGGTCGAGGTTCCGGTAGCGGTTCAGCCCGCCGCTGAACCCGGTCCGCTCGAACTCCGCCACGTACACGTCCAGCTCGGCGGCCGAGAGCCACGCGAGCTCCCGGTCCAACGTGACCAGCCGGTCGACGAGCCGCTCGCCATGCGGGATGATCGCCATCCCGAGACCGCTACCGGGAGGACAGTCAGCCGAGGCTCCGAAGTAGAAACCCTCCAACCAGCGCCTCACATCGATCTCCGCCTCGGCCTCAGCGCGCCCGGGCTCCTGGAAGTAGTTCATGTAGAACTCGTTGTCCGCCCCGGCCATCTCGGCGAACGCCTTCGTCGGCTGGGTCGCGCTCGGCGACGCGTACGGCACGCTCAACAGCGCGATCGCGTCGAAGAGATCCGGCCGGAGTAGCACCGAGGTCCACGAGATCGGGGCACCCCAGTCGTGCCCGACGATCACGACGTGATCGGCGCCGAAGTGCTCGGCAACGGCGACGTTGTCGGCCACGTGCAGGACCACCCGGTAGTCCTCGACCCGAAGCGGCTTGCCCGAGCGCCCGTACCCGCGGACGTCGATCGCGACGGCGTGGTACCCGGCGGCAGCAAGCGCCGGCAACTGGTTGCGCCACGAGTACGACAGCTCGGGGAAGCCGTGCACGAGCAGCACGAGCGGGCCGTCGCTCGGCCCCTGCTCGACGTAGTGGATCCGGACCCCGCCGGAGCTGACCTGGCCGTGAGTGTGCTCACCGTTCATCGGCCGCTCAGACCTTCACTACGACTTTGCCGGTGTTCCCGCCGGTGAAGAGGAGGTTGAGCGCATCGGGGGCGTGCTCCAGCCCTTCGACGACATGCTCGACGTGCTTGATCTTCCCCTCGAGCAGCCACGTGAGGATGTCCGCCTGCGCCTCGGGGAAGCGGTGGCCGTAGTCGAGGATGATGAACCCCTCCATCCGTCCACGCCGGATCAGAAGGTTGATGTAGTTCGTCGGCCCCGGCGGCAGCCCGGCCTCGTTGTAGTACGCGATTGCCCCGCACAGCACGACTCGGCCCCGCAGGGCGAGATTCGCGAGAGCGGCGTCCAAGATCTCACCGCCGACGTTGTCGAAGTAGATGTCGAGCCCTTTCGGGGCCTCCTCGTGCAGGCGTCGCGCCACGTTCTCGGACTTGTAGTCGATAGCCGCATCGAAACCCAGCTCCTCCACCAGATAAGCGCACTTCTCCGGACCGCCCGCGATGCCGATCACCTTGCCAGCGCCCTTGGCCTTGGCGATCTGGCCGACCGAGGATCCGGTCGCGCCGGCTGCACCCGACACGGCGACCACGTCGCCTTGCCTCATCTGTCCGACATCGAGGAGGCCGAAGTACGCCGTCATACCCGTGATGCCGAAGACATTGATCGCGGCGAGCGGGTCGATCCCTTCCGGCAGCACTTCCATCGCCGCGGCGTCTTCGTCGGCGATCGTGAAGTCCTGCCACCCGGTCATGCCGAACACCAGCCGGCCGACGGGGTAGCGGTCGCTCTTCGACTCGATAACCTCGCCGATCCCGCCGCTGCGGATGAGCTCGCCGATACCGATCGGAGGCAAATAGCCGTCGGCGTCGTTCATCCACGTCCGGATCGTCGGGTCGATCGAGAGGTAACGGACCTGGATGAGGGCCTGCCCGTCGCCGGGCTCCGGTGCTGGCACGGTCTTGAGTGAGACGGTGGAGTCGTCAATCATCCCGGTAGGGCGCTTGGCGAGGACGAGCCGTCGATTCTCTTGCGTCATGCCCGCAGCGTAGGGGCTGAACGGTTGAGCCGCGCGGGGGCTTGGTGCTCACTCGGACTCGGTGGCACCGGGTTCGTCGAGCTGGCGGCTAAGGCGCTTCGGCGCGACGGTTCTATAGCTCTCCTCGATCCAGTCCTCGAGCACGCCGCTCGGCGCCGAGTCGAGGCGGAGCGTCACCCACCCGGCGCGGCCGAGTCCGTACCCCGTCGGGGCGGCGCCGGGCAGATCGAGCGCCTGGTTGGCCGAGTCGGGGAGCTTGACGGTCATCCTGTTCGGGAGGTCTCCCTCCTCGGCGCCGAGGAAGACGAAGACCTTCTTCCCGACCTTCACGACGGTCTCGCCCCAGGGGTGGTCCTCCCAGGACTCCGGGAAGGCGAGCGCGTGCGCGAGCAGGTCCTCTAGCCGAGCGCCTCGTGCCATCGCCGACACGGTACCGGGCGAGGGATAATCGAGCACGCCTGCCGAAGAGCAAGGAGGGCTGAGATGGGGTCCGAGATGGTGGAGGCGGCTTACGCGCCGTTCGTGGCATCCCTTTTGGCGGGGGGTTTCGAGGTGCCCACAGACGGGGGCTGGCCTGCGGAGCTGGTGGCCGCTCATGTCGTGTTGAACAACGACCTCATCGCCGAGACGGCCGAGAAGGTCGCCGCGGGCGAGGAGGTCTCGTACGACAACCTGAAGGCGGTCGACGAGGAGGAGCTCGCGCGCTACATCGAAGGCGTCGGCGGCCTGAGCGGCCTCGCCGGTGAGGTCGAGCGGTCTGCTGCTCGCCTCGGGCGTTCTCTCGACGCGCTCGACGAGGAGAAGGCGCAGACCTCCGTCCACGTCGTGATCCGCGACGGCGGTCAGGTGGTGGTTGATCGACCGATGCCGATCGGCGGCTTCATCGAGGGCAACGCGAGCTTCCACCTCGACCTGCACCACGACCAGCTGAGGGCACTGCAACCGCTCCGGACAGCGGATCCACCGGCGGATTTCGATACCTATGAGCTCGTGCTGCTCTTGAGAGTCGCTGAGCCGCCGGAGCTGGACGAGGCCGCGAGCGACCTTCTTCAGAGCCAGCACCTCGGGTTCTTCGCCAAGATGAGAGAAGGTGGCTACATGACCGTCGCGGGACCGATCGTCGGAGGCGACGAGATCGCGGGCATCAGCATCTACCGGGTGGGCTCGATCGAGAAGGCGCGGGCGTTGGCAGAGGACGACCCGGCCGTCAGAGCAGGGCGTCACGCCATCCGAGTAATGAAGTGGTACACGGAAAAAGGTGCGGTTGCCTTCCCGCTATCCTCGCCCGATCACGACTCCTGACGGGCTACCGCTCGGCCCCGAAGCCGCTGCCCGGTGGCGGGACGCGGCGGTGATGAACAACGCCCTGTGGTGCGATCTCGTCTGCCGGTCGCACGGCTTGCCGACGATCTTCGGCGCTGAGGCCTGGGCGAGCCGTTCCCGTACCCCGACCTACTACCCCGACGCGGTGACGTTGGTTCCACGCCCGTCGATCCCCGGTCTTCTCGCGCTGATCGACGCATCGCCCGGATGCTCTGTGAAGGACAGCTTCGCGACGCTCGATCTGTCGGGGGTCGGCTTCCAAGTGCTGATGGACGCCGAGTGGATCGTGCGCTCTTCGGATCTGGCACCCGTGACTCATATCTGCCCACCTTGGCAGCGGGTCGCTGAGCCGAGCGCGCTCGTCGCCTGGGAGGACGCCTGGCGCGAGACGGGAGGACCGCGCAACGTGTTCCGGGCGTCGCTTCTCGAGAATGAGGCGGTCGCCGTAGTCGCTGCCTACGAGGCAGCTGAAGTGGTGGCCGGCGCCATATTGAACGCGAGCGGGTCGGACCGTGGAACTCCGGTGGTAGGCGTGAGCAATCTGTTCTCGAGATTGGATGTGGCGGCGACTGCGTGGTCTGGGTGCTTGGCGATCGCGCAGGCGCATTTTCCTGGCGCGGCTGTTGTCGGCTACGAATCTGGAGAACAACTGACGGTCGCTCGCGGTCTCGGCTTCGATGCCGTCGGGCCGTTGCGCGTATGGAAGAGAGAGGACTAGTGATGTACAGCGGGTTGACTGCGGAAGAAGTTCGGATCACCGGCCACGGCGGCGATGAGATCAACGCCTATCTCGCCCGCCCGCTTGGCGGAGGACCGTTCCCGGGTGTCGCGGTGATCCACCATATGCCGGGCTGGGACGAGGCCACGATCGAGATAGCCCTCAAGTTCGCACTGCACGGGTACCTCGCCATAGTGCCGAACTTGCACTACCGGGAGGGGCCCAACTCGTCTCCCGACGATGCCGCCGCAGCCTCGCGGGGAGCTGGCGGCGTGCCCGACGAGCGGTTCCTAGGTGATCTCTCGGGCGCCATCGACCACTTCGCATCCTTGCCTGAGTTCAATGGAAAGGCGGGAGTGATCGGGTATTGCTCGGGGGGAAGGCAGGCGTTTCTCGCGGCTAGCTCCTTGGAGATCGATGCCGCCGTCGATTGCTACGGCGCGTTCGTCGTGGGAGATCCGCCCGAGGGCATGCCACTCAAGGTGACGTCGATCGTGCACCTCGCCGAGAACATTCACTGCCCGTTGCTCGGCCTGTTCGGCAACGACGACAAGTTCCCGACGCCGGAGCAGGTCGACGTGCTCGAGGAGGAGTTGAAGCGGGTCGGGGCGACCTATGAGTTCCACCGGTATGACGGGGCCGGGCATGGTTTCTTCTCGACTGACCGGGCGATGTACCGGCCGGAGGCTGCCGCCGACGGGTGGGAGCGGGTCTTCGAGTTCTTCGGCCGCTACCTGGTGCCGGCCTGATGTGCTCGTACGTGACGGTCAAGTCGCCCGTGAGCGGGAGCGGGAAGGGCGCGGCAGGGTGGTTCCGGTTGAGCCACGCGATGACTTACTTCGACCACCCGTACCACTCGCCCTACGAGCACACGCTCAACATCGACTTCGTGGACGAGGCAGCCGGGCCCTCGGCGCGCGTCGCGGTCGAGCTCACCGCCGAGTCGGCGCGGGAGCTCGTCCGCTGCATCGAGGAGGCACTCGCTGCTGCGGGTGAGGTGGCTTCCTCTTAGCTCGGGCGTGTCAGTGGCGGGTGAAGCGTGCTGGCGCTGCCAACGCGGTAGAGCTCGGCGGGCCGGCCTCCGTCTCGGGTGGTCCTAGCTCCAATTGGAGCGAGGAACCCGGCCGTCGATGTCGCTTTACGATGAAAGTTACGAGGGTCGAGGCGTCTGCTCCAGATCACCTCATAGACGTGACGGAGCTCAGAGACCGTAAACGTCTCCGAGCAGAACGCGGCGGCCAGAGGCGTGTACTCGAGCTTTGCCCGGGCGCGCTCGACCCCGTCGGCGAGGATCTTGTGGTGATCGAACGCGAGCGCCGAGGTGGCTGATGGCTGGTCGAGCAGCTCGCTGACGGAGGCCCAACGGTTCGTTGGCGTGTCGGTCGCGGCGGCGCCGAGCGGAGTCAGCGCGAGGTAGGCAACGCCCACGACACGTCCGCTCGGATCGCGCCTGGGATCGCCGTATGTAGCGACCTGCTCGAGATGGGGGACCGGCAGGCCCTCGAGCTCACGCTGAGCCGCTGTGACGAGGTCTTCGTCTTCGCCGACGTGGCGCCCGGGCAGTGCCCAATGGTCCCTGAACGGCGGGACCTGCCGTCGGGTTATCAGCACACGCAGCTCGTCATCACGGATCGTGAGGACGACCAGCTCGACCGCTATCGCAGCCGTTGGCGTTGCTGAGGGCACTGCTCCAGGGTAATCGTCATGACGACGAAAATGGTGTTAGTCACTTATCGTCAGTATTACGTTTACCCGGATCAGGGACAGCTGCTCTCACCTGGCGAGCCAACCAGCCAGGAGCTCTTTCTCGCGCGCAGCGTCGAGCCCGACTCCCTTCGGGCGATCGGTGGGCTCGGCCAGCTCGTAGGCATGGAGCTCACGCACGGTCTGCGCCAGAGATCGCGGCGAGAGCCCGGCTGCCACCGCCCGGCTCGGGTCGAGTGCGCTCGCGTCGCGTCCCTCCTCCGTGCCCGCCCACAAGGGGAGGTCTGCTCCATTTGCGCCTGCTGACTCGAGCCAGCCGGAGTCCACCCAGACGAGCTCCGTGCTGTCCGGCGCAACTTCGGCCGCCGCTGTGGTCAAGAAGTCTTCGAAACTAAAGGCAGGCGCCGGACTCACCGCGTGATACGCACCCGGCTTGCGCTCGCGAGCGAGCAGCACGATGAAATCCGCCAGGTCCCGGACGTCGATCACCTGGAACGGGTTGTCCGACGGCCCCGGCGCCAGGACCTGACCGCCGCTGGCGAGGCGCTCGACCCAGTAGGTGAAGCGATAGGTGTGGTCGTGTGGACCGGCGACGTAGGTCGGGCGGACGATGCTTACCGTCTCGCCGAACCCGTCGTGGGAGGCCTGCTCGCAGAGTGCCTTCAAGCCGCCATAGGTATGGCCGTTCACCTTCTCGGTGCTCGGGTCGTCAAGCACCGCGAGCGGCAGATCCTCAGTCCCACCGGGCGCTGTCGGAGGGGCGTAGGCCGACACTGACGAGATGTGGACGTAGTGACCGCCGCGTCCACCGAGGGCCCCGGCGAGGGCGCGTACCTGGCGCGGCACGTACGCCGATGTGTCGATGGTGGCGTCCCACTCGCCGGTCGACAGCGCCGCGAGTTCTCCGTTGCGATCACCGAGCAAGTGCTCCGCCTCGGGGAAGAGGTCAGGGTTGGTCTGGCCGCGATGGAAGAGAGTCACGCTGTCCCCGCCCGCGAGAGCGGTGCCGACGATATGGCGTCCAATGAATTGCGTCCCACCGATCACAAGAATGCGCATGGCGCCATCCTTGGCGACGGTTGCCCGCCCCGCAACCGCAAGTTCTCGCTCGCAGCAGAGAACTTGCAGCGACGTTCCCGGGTAGCGTCCTCGTCAGTGAATGCGCCCGTCCGGCTCCGCCAGGTCGTCCTGATCACACGTGACCTGCCCGGAACGACGGCGCGCCTCGAGTCCGAGCTCGGCCTCGCGCCCGGTTTCGAAGACGAGGGCGTCGGCTACTTCGGACTCGAGAACCGCGTGCTGCCGGCTGGCGACTGCTTCGTCGAGGTGCTCACGCCGCTCACTGAGGATTCCGCTGGGCATCGCTATCTCGAGCGCAGAGGAAGCGACGGCGGCTACATGGCGATCTTCCAGTTCGCCGACCGGATCGCTCCGCGCCGCCGAGCCACGGCCCTCGGGATCCGCATCGTCTGGCAGGCAGACCTCGACGACGTGTCAGGAACGCATCTCGATCCTCGCGAGGTACCGGGTGCGATCGTCTCGCTCGACTGGGCCGACCCACCGAACTCCTGGCACTGGGCCGGCCCGGCTTGGCGCGGCGAGGAGGCGGCGAAATCTGCGGCCATCCGACTCGGAGGCGTGACCTCGCTCGAGGTGGCCGTCGCGGATCCGCCAGCGGCAGCAGCTATCTGGGCGGACGTCCTCGGCCCCGACGTGGCGCTCGATGGTGCGTCCGTCCTGCTCCCGCACGCGCAGCAGGTCATCTCGTTCGTGCCGAGCCCTGACCGCAGACACGAAGGAATCGTTGGTTGCGGGCTCGAGCTCGCACCGGTCGAAGGGCTGCCGGAGACGGTCTCGACCGAGATCGGAGGCGTCCGGTTCACGGTGACTCCTCATGTCACCGCTGCGACTACGCCGGAATAGGGAGAGAGAAGCGACATGACGCAGGTCGACACAGGCACCGAAGACCTCTCCGCGAGCGTTGACGACGGTGTCGCCGTTCTCACTTTCAACCGGCCGGAGAGGCGTAACGCCCTCAGTTCAGCGATGCTCAACGCGACCGCGAGGCTGCTCGGCGAGTTCGAGACGGACGACGCCGTGCGATGCGTCGTGGTCACCGGCTCCGGCGGCGCATTTTGCGCGGGTGGCGATGTGAAGGGGATGGCAAGCGAGGGAGGCGGAGGGAGCGGGCGGTCCGAGCCCCTCTCCTATGACGCGATTGTTCATCGCCAGCGGGTGAACCAGCGCGAGACGGCCGGCCGGCTGTGGAGCATGCCCAAGCCCACGATCGCTGTCATCCCTGGGGCGGCCGCCGGGGCGGGCCTCTCGCTCGCGCTCGCCTGCGATCTGCGGTACGCGGCGTCGGGCGCAATCCTTACGACCGCGTTCGCCCGGGTGGGGTTCGCTGGCGACTATGGGGGGACGTGGTTCCTCACGAGATTGGTCGGCGCGGCCAAGGCGCGGGAGCTTTACTTCTTCTCTGAGCGCATCACCGCGGAAGAGGGCGAACGGCTCGGCATCGTCAACGCCGTGTTCGCCGCCGAGGACCTGGAGCGGGAGGCACTCGAGCGGGCTCGGCGCCTCGCGGCTGGGCCGTCGGTGGCCTATCGCTACATGAAGGAGAACCTCAACCGCGCCGTCCACGGCGAGCTCGGTGAGTGCCTCGACATGGAGGCCGCGCACCACATCCACACGGGCACCACAGAGGACCATCGTGAGGCGGCGAAGGCCTTCGTCGAGCATCGGGAGCCCGTGTTCCGCCAGCGTTGAGCCGCTTCACTCGTAGCTGGCGCCGTTACGCTCGGCCCGAGAGGTGGTCGCCATGCAACTCGCCATGCTCGTAGCCAGGGTCCACGGGCTTCACTCCCCGCTGCTTTGGATAATCGGGCTCGTCCTGATCGTCGCCGGCGTGATCGGCATGGTCCGGGGCACGTTGATATTCGGGATCCTTCTCGTCATCGTCGGCCTCGTGCTGGGTGGTTTGAACGTCCTCTGACTGCGGCCGCGCCGTGCGCGCCACGCGGCCCGCCGGCCCGGCGCCGAGGCAAGTAGTTAATTCCGCACGACGTGTAAATAGTTACATGTCCGCCGAAAAAGTAATTGCCTTCATCGGCGACGGCGACGGCGATGGCGACGGCGACGGCGACGACGACGGCCCGCGTCAGCGCTCAGCTCAAGCGCTCAAGCACTCATCCGCTGACTCGTGGCACCGCTCCGGTCGACGGCCCGAGGTAGGCACCTAGGTCGTCGAGCTCGTGCAGGCCGGTGGCGCCGTCTCCTGAGCCGGCGTCCGCGAGCGGCGCAGTCACCTCTCGCAGCGAAGGCCGGATGACAACCCACCCGACTGCGAGGGCGGCGAGGCACACGAGCCCGCAGGCGGCGAAAGCACCTTTGGCACCGACTGAGCCGACGAGGCTTCCGGCGACGAGTGGACTCGCGATGGCGGTCACGGCCCATACACCGTTCAGCAGTCCCATCATGATCCCGACCCCGGCTCCGGTGCGCTCGGCAGCAGCCGACCCGAGCGGGTAGGCGACCGACCACAGCACCGACCGGACCAAGGCAGCGCCGCACAGCATGATGACGATGGCCATCGATGCGGTGCTTATCGACGCAGGCATCATGACGACGACGAGGACGAGCACCGCCGCGAGGGCCGTGCGGACCCGCACCGCTTGGTGGCCGAGGGAGCCGGTCACCGAGCTTCCGGCTATGTAGAGGACCGACGACAACGCGAAGTAGAGCCCGATCCTGGTGGTGGTGACGCCGTCTTCGTGAAGCACGACTGGCACTAGCAGCGCTAAGAAACCCGCCGACATCCCGGCAGCGACCACCGCCACGAGCGACGCGACCGTGGCGCGGTCGGCCATCGCCACGCGGAGGCGCTCGACGAGCCCAGAACGCTCGGCTTCGGCGGGCAATCGGTGGTCGATCCTCACGGTGCCGAGTAGTGCCGTCGCGACCCCGCATGCAACGGCCGCTAGGACCATGGGTGTCGCGAGCCCGAAGTACTGGGCGAAAACGCCGGCAAGTGCCGGCCCGGCGATGCCGCCGACCCCCGAGCTCGTTACGACGCCGCGCAGACCCGACTGGGCCCCGGCTGCGCCAGAGAGCCAGGCCAGGCCAGCCGACCAGACGATGCCGTAGCCGGCGCCGAAGACGAGGCGAGCGACGAGCAGCAGATCGAAAGTCGGTGCGAAGGCCTGCAGTAGGCAGCCGGCGGCCATAGCCCAGCCGGCGAGAATCGTGAGGCGGCGCGGGCCGAAGCGGTCCGAGAGCGCTCCGGATGGAATCGAGACGGCGAGCGTGGCAACGCCGGCGCAGGCGAGGAGCATGCCCTCTTGCGGTCCGTTGAGTGAGTAACGCCGCGCGTACTCCGGAAGGAGGGGTGCAATCGCCACCTGCTGGCTCGAGGAGAGGAGGATGAGCGTGTACATGAGCGCCCGCAGCCTGGCGAGCTCGCGCTTGCCGAGATGTCTTTGAGAGATCACGTGTCCTCCTTCCGTCGTCAATTCGTAATGAAACCTCCTCGGTTTCACCTGCTACTTCTAGAATAACAAGACAAAACTTACGATAAGCTGAAGATATGGTGTCAGTACAATCAAAAGATCTCATTGAAACTCAGCGAGTCGACCTCCGAGCACTGCGAGCTGTGGTGGCGGTGGCGGATGAGGGATCCTTCCGGCAGGCCGGCGACCTGCTCGGCTACACGCAATCGGCCATCTCGCACCAGATCGCGACCCTCGAGCGCTCGCTCGGCCACGATTTCTTCCACCGGCCGGGGGGTCGTGGAAAGGTGGCGCTCACCCCAGCGGGCCAGGCGGTCTACCGACGGGCCCGCCGGGCTCTGAGCGAGGTCGACGCGCTGGAGGCCGACCTGGCACAAGCGGGACACGAGCGCACGGTCATTCGCGTGGGCGTCACCCAGACGATGGCGACGGAGGTCATGCCTGCCGCGCTGCGTGCGTTTCGAGAGGTCCATCCCGACGTCGGCGTGGTGTTGAGCGATGTGACCGAGGGAGAGGCAGTTCTCAACTCGGTCGCCCGCGGCAGGGTCGACCTAGTCCTCACGACCGACCCCGATCCTGACGAGCGCATCGTGGCCGTCCCGTTGATCGACGACCCTTTCGTGATCCTGACGCGCCGCGACAGCCTGCTCGCTGCCTCGGACGACCCGGCGTTCGCTCTGCTCGACGGGCAGGAGGTCGTTGCCTGGACGAGGCGGTGGCGCTACCAGACCGACCTCGAAGAAGCCTGGGCGCGGCTGGGCATCGCTCCGAGGATCGTGTACCGCACCGACGACAACCTCGCCCTCCAACGCCTCGTGGCGGCAGGCCTCGGCCACGCCTGCATAGGGATGCTGACGGCCCGGCACGCGGTCGAGCCGTCGCTCACGTGGCTCACACCTCGCGAGCCCATCCGGTTCCGGCGCTATCACCTCTGCTACTCGAGTCAGCGGCCACTCGCGGCCCCAGTGGCGGCTCTCGTATCGGCTATCCGTTCCCAGGCATCGGCCTGATACCGAGCCTGGCACCGAGCCTGGCACCGAGCCTGAAACCGAGCCTGACACCGAGCCTGGCACCGAGCCTGGCACCGAGCGGTCGACCCGGCCCGCCTCCGTGGCAATAGCCTGCGGTCACAACTCACAGAGGAGACCGATGACGTCAACGACACGCGCGGGGATGCAACCGAGCGACATCGGCAGGCTCCGCCAGGTGGAGGACCCCAGAGTGTCGCCCGACGGGACGATGGTGACGTTCGTCGTCGCCGACGTGGACCTCGAGGCCAACCGCTATCGCCGGCGGGTCTGGCTCGCGCCGACCGACGGCGGGGAGCCGGCCCGTCCTTTCACTGCCGGGCCCCGCGACCGGATGCCTCGATGGTCGCCTGACGGCAGGTTGCTGGCATTTGTCGCAGACGCCGAGGATGGGCCGTCGGAAATCTGCGTTCTACCCGTCGCACACGGGGGCGAGCGGGTACGCATAGCCGCCTGGCCGACGACCGTCTCCGAGCTGGCCTGGTCCCCCGATGGCCGCTGCATGGCCTTCGTCGGCAGGGACCGCGATGCGGACCGGTACGGCCCGCCAGGTGAGGAACGCAAGCCGAAGGACATGTCGCCTCGCCGAGTCACGCGGCTCTTCTCCCGCCTTGACAGCGAGGGCTGGGTCTTCGACCGCCCCAGCCGAGTGATGGTGGTCAACGCCGACGGGTCGTCGCCACCCCGCCCGTTGACAGACGGGCCTTACCAGGCCCACGGCGTCGCATGGTCACCGGATGGAGCCCGCATCGCCTTCGCCTCCGCTCGCCACGAGACCTGGGATCTCGACCTTGCCGTCGATTTGTGGGCCGTGCCATCGGACGGCGCGGGTCCTCCCGAGCGGCTCACCGAGACGTTGGCGGCTTACTCACACCCGGCATGGTCTCCAGATGGCACGAAGATCGCCTACGTAAGAGTCTCCACGCCGAGCAACGAGCCTCGCCATCAGCAAGTGGGCGTGGTCGACCTCGCGACCGGACGCAGGAGAGAGCTCACGACGGGCCTCGATCGCAGCTGCGGCGCGCACGGGTCGACTCGCCCGCCCGTCTGGACCGGCGACCGGCTGCTGCTGGGCGTGGAGGACTCAGGCAATCTCCATGTCTACGCAGTGCGGGCGGCTGGCGACGGCGCACCCGAGGCGATCGTCGACGGGGAGCGCTGGGTCGGCTCGTGGGACTGGGCAGCAGGCACGCTCGCGATGTCCGTCAGCACCCCGACCACGTTCCCCGAATTGGTCGTCCGCCCGCTCGCCTTCGGTGCCTCTGAGCCTCAGGCTCCAACGCCAGAGAGCGGTCCAGAGCGTCGGCTCACCGACTTGACGGGTCCGTTCGCGAGCGAGGTGGACCTCGTCGAACCCGAAGCTTTCGTCGCCCGCTCGGCCGACGGCACCGAGGTCCCGTGCTGGGCCATGCCGCCCGCTGGTGGCGAGGACGGCCAGCGGTACCCGACGCTGCTCAACATTCATGGTGGGCCGTTCACGTCGTATGGAAATCGTTTTTTCGACGAGTTCCAGCTGGCGGTAGGGCACGGCTTCGGGGTGATCTATTGCAACCCGCGCGGCAGCTCTGGCTACGCCGAGTCGTGGGGGAGAGCCGTGCGCTGGCCCGAGTGCGACGTCGACCCGGGGTCGGGCTGGGGTGGGGTGGACTTCGACGACGTGATGGCGTGCGTGGACGAGGCGTGCAGCCGTTTCGATTGGGTGGACGCCGACCGTCTCGGGGTGATGGGTGGCTCCTACGGCGGCTACATGACGTCGTGGGTGATCGGCCACAGCGATCGTTTCAAGGCGGCCTGTTCGGAGCGTGCATGCAACAACCTGCTCGCGCTGGAGCACAGTTCCGACATTGCGACGGCGTTTCGGGGCTATGTGGGTCGCACGCACCTTGAGGATCCGCAGGCGTTTCTTCGCCAGTCGCCGATCTCGTACGTCGAAGCCATGACTACGCCGCTGCTGATCGTCCATTCCGAAGACGACCTCAGGTGCCCCATCAGCCAGGCCGAGGAACTGTTCGTCGCCCTCCGGCTACTCGGGCGCGAGCCCGAGCTGCTCCGCTTCCCAGGTGAGAGTCACGAGCTGACTCGTAGCGGCGCCCCCGGTCATCGGTTGTCTCGGGCGGAGCTGATCCTTGACTGGTTCGGGGGTCGACTCAAGTCCTGATCGCTCAGACGCGCCGTACCACGGTGAACCGCGTCGTGAGCCGGTGCTCGAAACCGATCGACTCGTAGAGGCGAATCGCGCCGGTGTTCGTCGCCGCGGCATGGAGAAACGGCATCTCCCCTCTCCCCCGTATCCCCTCCGCCACCGCTCTCACCAATCTCGTGCCGAGCCCCTGACCGCGGTACCCCTCGTCGGTGCAGACGGCGCTCACCTCGGTCCAGCCAGGCGGGTGGAGCCGCTCGCCGGCCATCGCCACGAGCACGCCTTCGCGCCGGATGCCGATGTAGCGACCCATCTCTATGGTGCGGGCAAGGAACGGGCCGGGCCGGGTGCGAGCCACGAGGTCCAGCATCTCGGGGACGTCATCGGCCCCTAGGGTCACGGCCTCCGGATCGGCCGCCGGCTCCAGAGAGGTGCCGACCATCTGGACCCCGTCACCGAAGCCCCTGGTCTCCCAACCGGCGGGGACGTCGCCGGCCTGGGTCAGAAGGACCGTGCCGCCCGGCTCCACGAGTGCAGCGAGCGCCGCCCACGCGTTCTCATCGTGCGGGTCGTCCAGCCCTATGAACATGGACATCTCTTCGGGGTAACGCGCGGCCTTGCCGTTCGTGCTTGCCAATGCGGCGTGTGGCCCCGTCAGTGAGGCCCACACCGGATTGTCAAGAACGCCGTCGGCTACTGCCCGTGCCATTCGCGTGCTAGCAGCTCGTACGAGCGGACCCGGTCGGCGTGCGAGTGGGTGATCGTGGTGATGACGAGCTCGTCGGCGCCGGTCACTTCC
>JBKQLZ010000230.1:0-3834 GCA_052146895.1 Acidimicrobiales bacterium | reverse complement strand
GGACTGCGTTGAAGTTCACGCCGAAGTCCTTCCGGTTGATGACAGTCGAGCCTTCGAAGCCGACCCGCTCGTTGCCGTACGGGTCCTTGGCGGCGCCCGTCAGCTCCAGCTGGAGGGTGACCGACTTGGTGATGCCACGGATCGTGAGGTCCCCGGTCACGTTGAAGGTCTGGTCGCCCGCCGGCTCGATCTTCGTCGAGACGAAGTTGATCTGCGGGAACGTCGGTGCGTCGAAGAAGTCGTTGTTGCGCAGGTGCTCGTCACGCTGCTCGATGCCCGTGTCGACGCTCGCGACCTCGATTGTCACCTTGACGCTCGACTTCGTGGGGTCTTCGCTATCCAGGTGGAACGAGCCTTCGAAGCTCTTGAAGGCGCCGCGAACCTTCGACACCATGGCGTGCCTCGCTACGAAGCCCAAGCGGGTGTGCGCAGCGTCGATCTGGTAGTCGCCCGTGAGCTCCGGGCTGTAGGTGGAGGAGGGAGAGAGAGTGGTCATCGGGATTTACCGTCCTTGTCGTATTTGTTGATGTAACAGCAATAATACACAACAGATGCTGACATGTCAACATTCCCGTTGGGCCTAGAATGTGACCTATGGGGCAACAACGTTGGTTGAGCGAGGAAGAGGCTGGGGCGTGGCGTGCGTTTCTTGCCATGCGTCACGCACTCGATCGGGCGATCGACCGCCAGCTCACGCACGAGTCGGGTCTCTCGGCGGCGGACTACCAGCTGCTCGTACCGCTCTCTGAAGCGCCGGAACACGAGCTGCGAGCTCGCGATCTCGGGAGGGATGTCGACTGGGAGCGAAGCCGGCTCTCTCATCAGATCCGCCGGATGGAACAGCGCGGGTTGATCTCGCGCAGCGACTGCCCGACGGACGCGCGGGGGACGATGATCGCTCTGACCAACGCTGGGGTTGCCGCCATCAGGGACGCCGCTCCGCCTCACGTCGACTGGGTGAGGGACAACTTCATCGGTCTCCTCACGCCCGCCGAGCTCGCCACGCTGCGGGAGATCTCAGAGCGCGTGCTCCATCAGCTGGTTGAGCGCTGCCCGGAGGTTGCTCAGGATTGCGAGAGCGCTGCAAGCGAGTGCCCGACGGCCGAGTGCCCGACGGCCGAGGTAGGTCCAGCGCTGCGCTAGTGGAGCCGAGCTCTCAGCTGGAGGAAATGTCCACAGCGAGAGCGACGGGGCCTGAGCCGACGCCGGTCTGCCAGAACGACTTGCCGGTGGCGAGGTCGATCTCGTTCAACTTCGAGGTCGACCGGTCAATGACGATCGCGAGCGGCGTCGACGGCTCGACCGCGATGGCAACCGGCGATGAACCCGTCGATGCGATCGCGACGATCTTCTTCGATCCGAACCGGAGAGCGAAGAGCTTGTCCGAGGTGGAGCTCACCACGAGGGGCTCCAGGTCCGATCTGCCGAAGGCAACTGCGATCGCCCCAGGCACCGGGATCTCCTTGCGCGCCGTGTCGTCGGACAGGATGATCGGCGTGACCGCGCCGTCGCCCTTGTCGACGACGGCCGCCGTCTGCCCGTTGTTTGATATCGCGATTGCTGTGGGATCGTGACCTACCTGGATCGCTGGATCGGCAGTGGCTGTCGACAGGGTGACGGGTGTGACCTCGTCGGTCCCAGCGTCGACCACGTAGGCCGTCGTACCGTCCGGGGAGATCGCCACAGCCACGGGATCGCCACCTACGCCGACGCGCGCTTCGACTGCCTTGGTCTTCAGGTTGACCTGGTCCAGCTGGTCGGCGGACGAGTTCGCCACCCATGCCGTGAGCGTGCCGGAGTGAGAGGTGATGGCGATCGCGTCCGGGCTCCCTCCGACCGCTATCGGAGTGCCGACCTTCCCGGTGCTGAGTGCAACCGAGACGATCTCATGGGACGAAGGCACGCACGCCCAGGCCGCGCTCCCGCTCGGCGTGAGAGCGACGGCACTCGTGCCTGATCCTGTCGACACCGGTGTGCCGGCGGTGGCAACGCCAGTGGACACGATGTTCACTTTGCCGTTGAGATAGCTGGCTATGTAGACGAGCGGCGCGACTGGGTCGACGCTCAAGCCGATCGGGCCCTTCCCGATCGCGAGGGGCGTAGGGAAGGTGTCGCTGCCCGCAGCGATAGTCGCGAGCGTGCCTTTCCCCCCGTCGTAGTTCGCCACGAATACGGTGTGATCGGCGTTCGAGTAGCCGATGGCGGTTGGCTGAGTCCCTGTTGGAAGGCTGGCAGTGACCGATTGCGACTGGAGTGAGACGACGTCGGTCTCGTTCTTTCCGTAGCACGCGATGTATGCGATTGCGCCGTTCCTCGACAAGGCAACGCCGTCGGGTCCCGCTCCGACGTGGATTGTGCCGATCACCACGCCGGTTGTGAGCTTGATAGCGGACACAGTCCCGGACTTGAAATTCGTTACGACAGCTCCGGTGCCCTTCGAGTTGATCGCGATGGCGAAGGGTTCCTGTCCGACCTTGATCGGCGTGCCCACCTTGCCCGAGGGCAGGCTTATCGGGGAGACCTCGCCGAGACCTTGATCAGCGACGTAAGCGGTGGACCCGTCTGGTGTGATCGCGATTCCCTGAGGAGTCGCTCCCTTCGGGAGCGATATGGCCTTGCCGGCCTTGTCCGTGTTCAGGTCGATCGGGGTGACGGCGTTCGACAGGTAGTCGGTCACGTACGCCTCCGAGCCGTCCGGAGTGATCGCGATGTCGCTCGGCCCGCTCCCGACGGGTATCGGCGTGCCGACCACATGACCCTTGACCTCGATCGGCGTCACGGTGTCGGCGCTGTAGCGGGCGGCAAGCGCCTCCTCACCGTTCGGCGTGAACGTCACCGCGTACAAGTCGGCACCGACGGTGACCGAGCCCGAGCTCGCGGACGTGTCGAGGTTCAGCGGGGTGATCGTTCCGGCCGACCGATCGGCCACGGCCGCGACGCCGGACTCAGGGAGAAACGGCACAGTTCTCGGCGAAATCGCCGCACCCGCAACCGCCGGGCCGGTCGCAATCCCAAGTCCCGTGGCAAGTGGCAGGGCGGCAAGCGCTGCGACGGCCGAAATGAGGCCAGCCCTGCGACATTCGGAGCGGTGGCCTGGTCGCGTCATCAGCAGCCTCGTCCCACGACGCAAGTGGTCGTGGTCGTGGTCGGTGGGAGGGTCGTCGTGGTCGTTGGCGGCGGCCGTGTCGTGGTCGTCGTAGAGATCGGCCTTGTCGTCGTCGTCGTGGAGTGAGGTCGAGTCGTCGTCGGGACGCCACCACCGCGGGAGGTGGTCGTCGTGGTGCTGTTGTGAGCAAGGGTCGTCTTCGTGGTGACCGGCCTCGTCGTGGTGGTTGTCCCACCCGCGCCGCCCTTGTGGTGGTGATGGTGGTGCGGCAGGGTAGTCGCGACGCCGGTGTTCGCGGTTATGGGGATCGTGCCTGCACCACGGCTCGAGGACCCGCCACCCAAGACGATGAACAGCACAGCTCCGATGACTACGGCGACGAGCGTGATCGCCACGGCTGGCCTGAGCAAGACAGGGCGCGGTGTGCGGATGACCTGTTCGAGGGGCCGACTACTGAGCGCGGCGAGCTGCGCTTCCATCCCAGCCTTGGCGGCACCGCCGGACTTGGTGGCATCCTCAGCCGCGGCGGCAGCCCCGGCCTCTGTCGCAGCCCAGGCCGCAATCGCCTCCGTAGCATCCGCGGCCTCCGTAGCATCCGCGGCCTCCGTGGCATCCCCGGCTGGCGTTACCTCTCCGGCCTCTGTCGCAGCCCAGGCCGCAATCGCCTCCGTAGCATCCGCGGCCTCCGTAGCATCCGCGGCCTCCGTGGCATCCCCGGCTGGCGTTAC
>JBKQLZ010000229.1:0-27931 GCA_052146895.1 Acidimicrobiales bacterium | reverse complement strand
CGGCGGACCTTGCGGGTAGGTGGGGGCGCGGCTGGGTCGGCTTCGAGATGGGTAACACTTGGGGCTCGACCGCGCACCGGAGACTGCTCATTGGAACACCCACGCAACGCCACACGACGGTGATGCGCAAGCCGCTTGTGGTCGCCCTAGCCGGTGCGATCGCTGTCGCCGCAGTGGTCGCGCTCATCGTCGGCTTGCTTGTTGCAAGCTCCTCGACGGGAACGAAGCATGGGCGGTCCAGCGACGCAGGTGCCACGAGCACGACAGGGTCCGGATCGGCGAGCGCATCCTCACCTCTCGACGTCGTCGCGGTCGAGGTGGACGAGGGTTCGCCCGGAGTCCCGGGAGGCGGGCGGATCTCGGTCAAGTTCTCTTCCACACTGGCAGCTGACACTCCCCGGCCGGTGCTGTCGCCCGCGACGCCCGGGAAGTGGCTGCGCGACGGTGTCACGATGACGTTCACCCCGGCGGTTGCGTACTTGCCGCTGACCAAGGTCGCTCTCGTCGTCCCTGCGGGACAAACGGGCATGATCGCAGCGAACGGCGGCCACATGACCAGAGGCGTCGTCAAGGATTTCCAGGTGGAAAACGGCTCGACCTTGCGCCTCAACCAACTCCTCTCCCTCCTCCGCTACTCGCCTCTCGTGTGGACCCCGGCTGCGCCCGCCCTTCCCTCGGGCGACACCGCCGCGCAGCGCGAGGCTCTCTTCCGACCGCCGGCTGGGCAATTCGCTTGGCAGAAGCACGGCTGGCCGAGTCAGCTCACCTCCCTTTGGGATCCCGACACTTATGGCGTGATGACGAGAGGCCTCGTGATGTCCTTTCAGGCCGACCATGGCCTCTTGCCGAACGGGGTCATCGATATGGCGCTCTGGCGGGCTCTCCTCCACGCGCTCGGCGCAGGCGCTCTCAACACCGGTGGCTACAACTACGCCCTCGCGAACAAGGCGCAGCCGGAGAGCCTCACGGTCTGGCACAACGGTGTGGTTGTCGCGCACGTCGCAGCCAACACGGGGATCTCCGCGTCGCCGACGCCCGACGGGAACTTCCCCGTGTACACGCGGCTGCGCAACCAAGTCATGAAGGGCGCCAATCCCGACGGAACCAAGTACGCGGACCCGGTTCAGTACGTCGCGTACTTTTATCACAGCGATGCCGTCCACTATCTCGCTCGTGCGAACTACGGAATCCCGCAAAGCCTGGGATGCATAGAGCTCTCCCTCTCCGATGCGGCCAAGGTGTGGCCTTACCTTGCCTACGGAACGATCGTGAGCGTCATCAACTGACCAAGCCCTGAGCGCTGCCCAGTTGGTAGCCTCCACACCATGACTCGTGCGCTCGTGCTCGGTGGTGGTGGACCCGTTGGTATCGGCTGGGAATCAGGCCTCGCGGTCGGCCTCGCGAGCCAGGGAGTCGACATAGCTGCGAGCGACTCGGTCTATGGCACCTCTGCCGGATCGTTCGTCGGAGCGCAGCTCGCGCTCGGCCTCGATATCGCCGAGACCGTGACGCGGCTTGCCGAGACCCGCGCTGCGACCGCTCCTAATGAGGGCAGCAACTCAGCCATGGCCGAGCGGATGCAGGCCCTCATGGCGGCCATCACCGAAGCTGCCCTTTCGGACGCGCCCCCAGAGGAGGCGAGGCAAGCGCTCGGTCGGCTCGCGCTCGAGGCAGAGGTGCCGAGTGAGGAGGAGTTCTTGGGCTACTTTGCCGTTCTCGAAGGACTCGAGTTCCCCGAGCACTTCGGTTGTACCGCGGTCGACGCTGAAAGCGGAGAGTTCGTCGTCTGGCGAAATGGCTCGGATGCAGACCTGTGGCACGCCGTAGCATCGAGCTGTTCTGTGCCGTGCGTCTTCCCGCCGGTAACCATCGGTGGACGGCGCTACGTGGACGGCGGGATGCGGAGTGCCCTGAACGCCGACATCGCCGTCGGTCACGACAGGGCGCTCGTGGTCTCCTGCACGCTCCTCGCGCTGCCCGAGGGCATGAGCAACCCGCTCTTCGACGCCCTCATGGGCGGCATGGCAGACGAGATGAGGACCCTCGAGGCTTCGGGCGTTGCCGTCGAGACGATCACGCCGAGTCAGGAGTTTCTCGAGATAAGCGGGTGGGGCACCGCACTCATGGACATCACGAAAGCGTCCGACGCTTACGACGCCGGGATCCGCCAGGGTGTTGAGGAGTCGGAGCGCATCGCGGCGCACTGGAACATGTAGCCGTAAAGAGGAGGCGGCCCGCACCGACCTCAGCCCTTGGTGGCGTAGACGAAGCAGCCTCGCATCGTCAGTGTGAGGGGGAGGTCGAGAGCTTGGGCAGCTCGGTCGACCGAGGCCTTTCCCACTCCCATGGTGCGCAAGAACGCGGCGGCATGCTCAACGGTCGAGAGCACGTGCATCGGGGCGTCCCACCTCTCGACTTCCACCAGGTCTCCGCGCGAGCCGAAGACCGACGCGACGATCGAGGGCGCATCCTCACCGTCGAAAGTCGACGAGGCACCCCAATTCGGGAGGACTTCTGCCAACTCCGGGGTGCTGTCGCGGTTCGCCGAGCAAGCGGCGAACAAGCCCCCTGAGCGCAAGACGGCCGAGCTTCACCGATGGGCTCGAGCGGATCGTCATAGTGATACAGCGTGTAGAGAGCGGCGACTGCATCGACACCTCCGTCCGCTATCGGGAGTCGGGCGCCGTCGGCGCGGACAGCCGGAAGCGGTGCCAGCCGCAGCATCGTCTGTGAGATGTCAACGAGCACGCAACAGATCGAAAGCGCCGGCAGGAGGCGGGCGAGATTGCCACTTCCACCGCCCACGTCCAGCACGCGTCGCGCTCCGTGCCTCTCGAAACGAGCCGCTACGTACGGATGCACGTCGTCGTGTGGCCACTCGGCGTTCGACAAGAAACGCTCAGGGTCTTCGTCGTAGTCGGTGGGAAGGGCGCTCATCTCATCGTCGATCGTCGCGCACGGCGTCGCGGCACGCTCGGCGCCCCGCCACCCAGCAACCCTCAATCTGGGGTGACCTCAGCGTACGATTGCGCTGACTGGAGGCTCGGATGGCTATTGGTGGGACTGGGGGACACGACCGAGCGATCGGGCTGTCTACCCTAGGGGCCACACTCCAGTTCGTCGACGAGGTTGTGATCAGCGCTCTCGACGACGGGACGATCGTCTTCGCGTCCCCCTCCGTCCGGACGGTGCTGGGCTGGGATCCCGCTGACGTGACCGGGCGCAACGTGGTCGACTACATCGAACCGGAGGCGATCGGCGAGATGCTGAACAACCTCAGCCGGTGGTCCGGCCGCGACGGCCACATGGAGGCGAACCCGCTGCGCGTCCTGACGGCGTTCGGCTCCTATGTGGAGCTGCAGTACTCAGTCGTCACCGGTCCGAGCGTCGCCGAGCTCGGCGACTTCCTCGTCACGATGCGGACGACCGAGGCTGCGGACACCGAGCGGATGCAGCTGATCTACCGTCTGGCGAACGAGGGCAGGCTCGTTCGCCTCGCCTCGACGCTCCTCGGTCTCGGGGCGGACGAGTTCGACGCCGGGCTCGAGGAAGCCACCTTGGAGATCGCCTCGCTCAAGTGGGTGACCCGCGTCTCGATCTGGCAGCGAGTGGACGACTACGTGGTGAGAAGGACGGTCTGGGAGGCGGACGACGGCGCCCCGACCGCTCCGCTTGCTCAACGTGTGCACGTCGACCGGCTGCCGGCGCTGGCGGCGCTGAAGGAGGTCCATCGCCGCACTCCGCAGGAGGTCCAGGCAGGAGCGTGGACGCACGCCGGGAGGGCGCTGGTCGAGTCGGGCGTGCAAGCCCTCTTGGCCATCCCGATGAACCTCGGGGGCCGGTTCGCCGGACTGGTGATGGTCGAGCACACGATGGCTGAGGGCAACTTCGACACGACACACTTCTCGACGCTGCGCTCAGCCGCGGCAATCCTGGCGGAGGCATTCGCTCGCAACGAGGTTGAGCGGGAGCTCGCCGCCAGGGCGAGCACCGACTCGCTCACCGGGCTGCCGAATCGCTGGACGATCCAGCAGAGCATCGAGGGCTTGCTAGAGCGGGCCGCCACCGAGGAAGGCTTCGGCCTCGGAGTGGCGTTGTTCGATCTCGACCGCTTCAAGATGGTGAATGACTCCCTCGGTCACGACGCCGGTGACCGCCTCCTGATCGAGGTGTCGGAACGCCTGAGGACCGCAGTCGCCACCGTCGAGGCGGGTGATGCGCTAGTGGCTCGCCTCGGTGGCGACGAGTTCCTCCTCGTGGTCGCGGGCTGCCGCGACTACGGCGAAGCCGAGCGACGCGTGGGACTCGTGCTCAACGCGCTCGAGCCGCCCTTCGACGTGGACGGCCAACCGATGCAGCTCACGGCGAGCACGGGACTTGCTTACATTCAAGGTGAGGAAGTGAGTTCGAAAGAAGTCCTGAGACGGGCCGACCTCGCGATGTTCCGGGTCAAGCGCCTCGGTGGCGCGCAGCTGGCCGCGGCCGATGCGCCCGAGTTCGCTGAGCTCTCGGATCGATTGCGGCAGGAGGGTTTGCTGCGCTCAGCCATCACCGAGGACGAGCTCCTCGTGTACCTGCAAGGGGAGTGGGATCTTCACGACGGGCGCCTGATCGGTGCGGAAGCGCTCGTCCGCTGGCAGCATCCTTCGTTCGGATTGCTCACGGCGGCCGAGTTCATCGGTATCGCAGAGGAGACCGACCTCATCCTCGGGCTCGGCGACCGGGTGTTGACTGCCGCTTGCAGGCAGCTTGCGCAGTGCCGCCTCGAAGGGTTCACCGCTCCCTTCGTCCTGCGGGTGAACCTCTCCGCCCGCCAACTCCGGCAGCCCTCACTGCTCGAGCAGGTCAGCTACGTGCTGGAGGTGACAGGGCTGGAGCCGGGAGATCTTTGCCTGGAGCTCACGGAGAGCTCCCTGCTGGTCGACCCCCGCGCCGCGGCTCGGACGCTCGACAGCCTGCGGGCCCTCGGCTGCGGGCTGGCAATGGACGACTTCGGGACGGGGTACTCGTCTCTTCTGTACCTGAAGAACCTGCCCCTCACGTGCATCAAGATCGACCGCGCCTTCGTCGCAGGCCTGCCGCACAACCTGACGGACACGGCGATTGTTAGGTGCATCGTCGAGCTGGCCGCTTCGCTCGGGGTCACAGTCACCGCCGAGGGCGTCGAGACCGAGGAACAACGAGCGGCTCTCGTCGAGATCGGCTGCGAGTGTGCGCAGGGCTACCTGCTCTCGGTGCCTGAGCCGATGGTGGAGTTTGCCGAGCGGCTCCATCTGAGCCCGAGCTCGGGGGTTAGGGTCGGTCGATGACGGCTGGGCTGCGCTGCACCGCGACGTTCCACCCTGGTGTCGGTGCGTACCGGCAAGTGAGCCCGGTTGCAAGACTTGCCCGGAGGTGGTGGCCGAGGTCGGGCTCGACGGCTTCGACCGCAGCCACTGCACGCACCAGCGCCTTTCGGACAGCAGTTCGAGCGCGCTCGTTGTCGTCGGGAAATGCTCGCACCCTGCCGCCCAGTCCGACAGACGATCGGAGTGCGTCGGTGAGCATGATGAGCTCCTCGCGATGGCGCTCGGCAACGGAAGGCTCGAGGTCGTCGCGGCGAAGCATCGTGGTCAGTTCCAGGGAGCGACGCCGGTAGTTCCCCAGGGCCTGTTCGTCTGCTACCACGTCCGCAGAGCGCGCTCGCAGGAGGCCACGGGTCGCAAGGCTCAACACATCGACTTCTTGATTGGGAAGAGCGATCAGCTCGAGGAGGTAAGCGAAACCAACGCGGTCGGGTAACAGCGTCGCCCGACCATCAACCGCGATTCGGAAGCCACCCGGGCCTGACTGCAGGGACGCCTCTCGGGCGCGCCCCACCGTTCGGTGCACGAGCTTGCCGGCGACCAACCAGGCCGGTGGGGCGGGGAGCGCCATACCCATTCGTTGAGCTCGCTCCGCCGCGCGATTAGCCAGTTGTTCGGCTCGCGCCTTGTCATCTTGCGCTCCGCTGGCACGCAAAATGCTCGCAAGGGTGTGCTCGGTGAGCACGGCCATCGGACGACTCCCGAAACGGCGATTGCTACGTATAGACGCTTCGAGGTGGTGCACGGCGGCGTCGATGCGGCCGGTGGTGGCCGCGCAGAGCCCGAGAGCTCGTTCTGCCGAGCCAAAGCAGACGACCGCCAAGGAGGGCATGACCGGGAGATAGGCGTACGGGGCGAGAAGCTCAGCTGCGCTCGCTGCGACCTGCCCGTCACCGAGGAGGTATGCGGTCTCGGCAACGAGGAACTGGGTGGTCAGCCAGCTGCTCGAGTGCGGCAGTCGCTCGAGGCCAACTCCAGTCAGGCGGGCGAGCGCCTCTTCCGCAGCATCGAAGTCAGCGAGCGTGGCAGAAAGCAGGGCGTCTGCGGCCACGTAAACGTGGTCGTTGAACCCCAGACGAGGTGAAGTCGAGATCGTCCGGACCAGCTCGATGACCTCCGTCCCTCGGCCTTGCCACCACCGCAAGGCGGCGATCATGGCGCCGTAGTAAGCGGGAGCGTCGGGATCGCCGGCAATCGTGCCCCGCTCCAGGGCGCTCGTCGCTGCGGCTTCTGCCTTTTCGAAGCGGCCTGCCCGGGCCAGGACCATCGCCCCGAGCACGTCTGAGACGAAGCAAATTGCCTCGCACGCCTCGGCTACTGATCGCTCGCGCAGCTCCTCGAGGGACTGGCTCGCACGAGCATCTCCGAGCAGGAAGAGGTCTACGGTGCGCCAACAAAGTCCTACGAGCGTGAGGAGAGCGTCCCCCTCCCGGGCGCCTAGACCGACGATCTCTTCCGCCAATCCAAGACGCGTCTCGGCATAGCGCGGACCGAGCTGCACGTGATGGAGCAACGAGAGCGCCTCGCCGATGGCCGCATCGTCGTCGAGGGCACGAACGGCATGGACAGCAGTCATGACCGCTTCCACCGGTGCACCTTCGTAGACGCCTTCGGCCGCCTGGCGTACCGCCAGGCGTGCTGCTTGAACTGACCCGGCCGCAGCAAGGGTGTGTGCGCGCTCCCAAAGGGATTTGACGGCCGCGCGGGCGACGACATCGCGTTGCTCTTGGACCCAGATGCCGCCAACACCCAATGCGGCGGTGACGAAGGAAGACGCATCTCCTGCTGCCTCGGCGGCCTTGGCGGCCAACATGAACCCCTCTCGAGCGTCCGCGAGGCGCCCGCTCCGACGGAGAACCTCTGCCGCCTCGAGAAGTGACGAGACTCCCTTCCCAGCGTCGCCAGCGACTGCCATCGCCAGAGTTTAGGGAATGTGCCATCGAATGGCACAGGACGTCACGCCTTAGGTGCATCTCGCCTTCTCGGAGGTCAGGAATCCAAAGCGGAGGGACGTGAGATGCCGCTCTACATGGACGTTCACAACATCTCGGGAGGGGTCTCGGCTGCGGATGTGGCGAAGGCCCACGAGGCCGACTTGGCAAAGCAGGGTGAGCATGGCGTCGATTACCTGCAGTACTGGGTCGACGAGAAGGCCGGGAAGATCTTCTGCCTAGTCGAAGCGCCAAATGCCGAAGCAGCCAACACCGTGCACCGCGAAGCGCACGGATTGGTGGCTGACGAGATTTTCGAAGTCTCGGCTCACTGACCGCGGGCGCACCGGGAACTGGGACGATTCCCCTCGCTGTTTCGTGGGTGTGACAGCTGGAGATCCGTTTCTCTTCGACGCCAGCACCAATCCGGCTATAGACGGACAGCGGGGTCTTGGTCCGACGATGGCTACCAATGGCATCGTTCAGGAGAAGGCCTCCGAGATCATTGAGGAAATCTGCTCGGTCCCCACCCAATCCCGCTCATCCCTTGGCCCCGCCGCAAGGATCAAAGTCGTCGATGCCAATCTGTTGGCATTGCCCGTAGATGTGGCGCACACGAGCGTGCGTGGAACTTACGTTGCCCTGCACGCCAACAAGACTCGTACCGGGCAAACGTCGGCGACTGCGAGGGTCCAAAACAGATTCTCGAAGAGCCCTTCCCGCCGGTAGCGCACTGCTGTCCCTTCGGGCACGTTGCGCGAGCTATGGCAGTTCGACCGATCTGATTCGTCACCCCGGCGGCGGGGTGCCCTCGCTCCCCGGCGCTCGGAAGTACGCCGCCGGCGTCACCCCGGTCTCTCGTCTGAACGCGGCCACGAAGGCGCTCACGGAGTCGTAGCCCACCCGGTGGGCTGCATTCCCCACCGACTCGCCGCCCGCGAGCATCCCGATCGCCGCCTGCAGCCGCAACAGCGCCCGCCAGCGACCGAACGGAAGGCCGGTCTCGGCGAGCCACAACCTTTCGAGCGTCCGCCCGCTCGCGCCCACCTGACGACCCCACTCCGCCACGGTGCGGCCATCGGAGGGGAGCTCTACGAGGCCGCTGGCCACCTGGCTCGCGCGTTCCTCAGCCGGCATCCGCACCTGCACCGTCTTCATCGGCACGGGCCGGACCAGGTCAAGGAGCAGTGCCTCTGCGTGTTGCCTACGGTTGTCGACGACGGCGGGGTCCTCGAGGTACCCAAGCAGTTCGGCGACGAGCGGGGACGCCTCGACCGGCGTGCATTCGCGCCAATCGATAACGCAACTCACCGGTCTGACATATGCCGAACGCATCGTCGCCGTACCCGCGGCCAGCGTCTCGTGGCGCACGCCAGCCGGGATCCAGAGCGCACGCGTCGGTGGCAGCACGAACGCCGTGGTCGCGGTACGGACGGTGAGCACCCCCATCACGGCCCAAGCGAGCTGGTGCTCGTCATGCGTGTGCCAGTCGAACACCACGCCGCGAGGCATCGGGAAGGTGATGACGGTGACAGCCGAGGAGCCGCTTTCGGCACACGGCGTATCTTGTCCGTCCGGCGACACGAGATGGCAGCATACGGCCTAGGCGGGAACCCCCTCCGTGCGTACCGTTAGCTCCATGAACGCGAACCACGCCCTGTGCTCGAGCCCCGAGTGGGCTCAGCACCTGCAAGAAGAGGTACTTCCCTGGCTGCTCCGGGACGTCGATCTAGGTGACTCGTTGCTCGAGATCGGGCCCGGGCCAGGCGCTGCGACCGAACTGCTGCGCCACGAGGTGAAAGAGCTCACCGCTGTCGAGCTCGATCCCACCGCCGCAAGTGCCCTCGCCGAGCGCTACGCCGGCACGAACGTGGAGGTTGTCGTCGGCTCCGGCGCCGGACTCTCGTATCCCGACGCGTCGTTCAGCTCGGTCGGCACCTTCACGATGCTGCACCACGTGCCCACCACCGCGCAACAGAACCAGCTGCTCGCCGAGGCGCTCCGGGTCCTTCAGCCGGGCGGCGTCCTCATCGGCTCGGACAGCCTGCCGAGCAACGATCTCCACCACTTCCACGAAGGCGACACCTACAACCCGATCGAGGCGGGCTCCTTCGTGGCTCGCCTACAGACGATCGGATTCGAGCGGGTGACCGTCGATGCGTGGTGGATGTTGCGTTTCTTGGCGTACGCGCCGGGTGACTGCGAGAGCGAGTGCAACGACGACGAGAAGGAGAGTCCGCGATGACGCTGCCCTACGAGGACCCGCTTGTGATCCGCGCTCTTGCCGAGCGCGTGGTCCCCGAGCCACCCCGGCGAGGCGAACCCGGGGGTGACGCATGCGGCATCTGCACCGGCCTGGCGACCGGCTCGGTATGGGCTGACGACCACTGGACGCTGCACCCTCCCGTCGGCGGCAGCTTGCCGGGCGCGGTCTGGCTCGCCAGCAAGGCGCACGTCGACTCGTTCTCCGACCTGCCGGACGACGTCGCCTCCACGTTCGGGCCGGTAGTCGCACGCGTCGAACGGGCGATCCTCTCGCTCGGCGACGTCGCGCGCGTCCATCTCTACCGGTGGGGAGACGGCGGCGCCCACTTCCACGTGTGGATGATTCCGCGGCCGCTCGGCATGTTGGAAGGCAAGGGAATGATGCTCCCGCTATGGGAGGACATCCTGCCGAACGTGCCTGACGACGAGCTCAAGGCTGCGGCGGAGAAGATCGCCAGTGCGATGTAGTGATGCGTCGCGAGGCTCGTTCACCGCAATCGGGGACTACTACACGAAGGGCATAGGCCGCGACCTGACGCTGGCGGAGGCGTGGAACGGGACCAGGTGGACGATTCAGCTGTCTCCGAGCCAAAGCGGGACCGAACACAGCGACCTGTACGGCGTGTCTTGCGTCGGCCGCGGTGTGTGTGGCGGTGGGGGGCTACACCAGCTCCGCGATAACGGGACCACTGATCGAGCGCTATTAACAGGCAGATCAATGTGGCCGGAGTGCCTAGGTTAGGCTCACAGATCCGCTCCCGACCTCGCCGACCCGCTAGCCGCGGGGGCGGTGGGGAAGGCAGGGCTGGTCGTCGTAGAGGAACTGGGTGGTGATCCCAAGCCCTTGAAGTGTTGCTCTCTTCGGTCGGTGACAACGTGGTACTTCCTCTTGGGTCGACGGCGCCCTCCTCGAAGAGGGTGCTGGTTTGGCGAGACACCACGGGCAGTCAAACACCGGTTCGCTCGTTGCCGCAGCAATCCGAACCGATCCGGATCACGAGCGCTCGGGAGTGTCTTCGAGAAGGTCACCGAGCCGCTCGTCATCCCACGACTCGTCGTCACCGAGGCTGTTCATGTGATCAGTCGCATCCTGTATCCGACGGCACCCGGTCGCATTCGTTACCGTCTGTGGTAACGTTTTCAGTGTGCCGAAGATCCGCAGAGGCGGCTACGTATTCCTCGCGTGGATCGGCGACCACGGCCCCCGTCACGTCCACGTGTACCGGGACGGCAAATTGGTGGTGAAGTGGGACCTCGACCACTGGCAACCGATGAAGGGCCAGGCCACGGCGCGGATCGAGAAGCTCTTGAGAGAGCTCGTTGAGAAGGGGGAGCTGTGAAGATCCTGAAAGTCGTCGCCAACAACCGGAAGCACCTGTTCGAGGTCCGCACGCGGCGGCAGACGTTGGTGTTCCCGTACGCCAAGTCCGATCCGGCGCCTTCGTCTTCCGACCGGGTTGAGGAGGTCTTCGTCGATCCCGAGCTCGGTCGCGAGGGTTTCACGTACCGGCTCAGCTCGGGTGCCGAGGGCAGCATCCACGTCGACGAGGTTCTCGAGCACAACCAGGACCCGTCGTATATGGCCGAGCTCACCCTGTATCGATTGTCCCAGGAGGCACGATCGCGGTTCGAGTCGTCGGGTCTTTCGGCGCGCCAGGTGTCGCAGCTACTCAATACCTCTCCGACTCAGCTCTACCGGCTCCTCGACCCCACGAACTACTCCAAGTCTCTTCGGCAGCTCCTCTCGCTGCTCTACGTTCTCGGCTGCGAGGTTGACGTGGAGGTCAAGGACCGGCCGAGTGGAAAGCTGGCGAGTTGAGGATGGCGTCCGTGTGGAGCTCCCCAGTGGTGGGATAAGGGCGATAGGTACTACGACGGACTGGTCTTTTGGAAGCGCCCCTGTGGAAGGACCCCCAACGGCAGAAGCGCCCCCGGCAGGGCGCGCCCGGCAGTGCGCCCCCGGCAGGACTCGAACCTGCGGCACGCGGTTTAGGAAACCGCTGCTCTATCCTCTGAGCTACGGGGGCCAGGGCCATCTCTGCAAAGGCATCCCAAGTGGCGACAACACGGCTAGGTACGCTTTCCAGATGCGAGGCAGCATACGAGAGCGGGCACCGAGTCCGTGATACACGCTCTTCTCTCCGCTTGGAACTGGCTCATAAGTTTGACCGGCGCGAACTACGAGGGGGGGCGGGTCTACGGCTTCTGGTCGGGCTTCGCTGGCTCGAACATAGCGATGCTGGGCGGGATTTGGCTCTACCTACGCCACAGCAACTGCATCAAACAGGGTTGCTGGCGCGTCGGCCGGCACAAGACTGCCGCCGGGCATCCGGTTTGCAAGCATCACAACCCGGAGCTTCGAGGACGCAGCGGCCTGACAGGCGAGGAGATCGACGCGGCCCACGAGGCTGCCAAGGCGGTGCGGGCTACCCCGGCGCCCTAGCCGGTGTGTGCGTCAAGCTTTGCCGCTCGAAGGACAGGTCGCGACGTGATCGTCGATCACCCCCACTGACTGCAGGTACGAGTAGACGATGGTCGTGCCGACGAAGGTGAACCCGCGTTGTTTCAAGTCTTTCGAGATGCGGTCGGACAACTCGGTGTGCGCCGCCAGGTCCGAGAGATTCTTGGGCCGGTTGACGATCGGCAGATCGTCGACCCAGGACCACAGGTAAGCGGCGAACGACCCGAACTCGGATTGGGTGCGCAGGAACGCCTGTGCGTTCTTGATGGCGCCGCGCACCTTCAGCCGGTTCCGCACTATCCCGGGGTCGTCGAGCAGAGCCGCCACCTTGGGTTCGTCGTACTCAGCGACGCGCGCGGGGTCGAGACCGTCGAACGCGCGGCGGTAGCCGTCGCGCTTGTTGAGGATGGTCGACCACGAGAGTCCCGCTTGAGCTCCCTCGAGGATCAGCATCTCGAACAGATGAAGGTCGTTGTGGGACGGGACGCCCCACTCGTCGTCGTGGTACGCCCGCATGGCGTCCGAGGACTCGGCCCAGCTGCATCGTCCAGACGGCTTGCGATCTGCGTTCGGCATGAACCAATCCTTGCAGCCTGCCCAATACAATTCGCTATGTCCGAGTTCGACTTCGAAGCAGCCTTCGGCGAGAACTACCTCCACTTCTACGTGCCGATGCTCAACGACGAGCGCAACCGAGCCGAAGTCGACGAGATCGTCGAGACACTTGACCTGAACGCGGGCGATCGCGTCCTCGACGCACCCTGCGGTCACGGCAGAATCTCGAACCTTCTCGCGAGCCGCGGCATGGTCGTGACCGGCGTCGACCAGTCAGCCCTCTTCCTCTCCAAGGCCGAAGCGGACGCGGCCGCCCAAGGCGGTCCCGTCCCGAAGTACCTCCGCGGAGATCTGCGCGAGTTGCCCCTTGACGAGGGCGGGGAGCTCGTAAATGGCGGGGTATGCGAGTCGACCCTCGCCGGAGCCTTCGACGCGGTCCTGTGTTGGTTCACCTCGTTCGGCTACTTCGACGACGACGGCAACCGAAAGGTGCTGAGCGAGTTCTACCGGGCACTTCGCCCGGGCGGGATGCTCCTGATAGAGACGATGCACAGAGACGCGTTCGTCCGTGGCTTCACTCCGGAGCCCTTCGCCCACGTGACGCCCGCCGGCGAGGACGGTAAGGACCTCGAGATCGACGTGACGACGTTCGATTCAGAGATCGGGAGTCTTCGTACGCGTCGCACGGTCGTGAGGGACGGCGTCGTGTCGTCGCACGTCTTCACGATCCGCTTGCCGGCTCTCACGGAGTTCCGGCAATGGCTCGGAGAGGCAGGCTTCTCGTCGGTCGAGTTCCAGTCACGCCACGGCGAGGCCCTCACACTCGAGACGCGCCGCTTGGTGGTGCTCGCCCGCGCTTGAAGTGCCAGAGGCGCAGACCCCTAGGGTCGCCCGGCGCTCACGAGCCCGACGAAGAACATCTGTGAGTAGCTCACGTTCGTACCGGTGTGTGCAGCCTGGATGATGGTCGCAGCGCCGTACGGACCGGATCCGACGTACATCACGACATGGGTGATCGGCGTGTTCCCGTCGTGGGCGAAGTGATAGAAGAGCAGATCGCCGGGTTGCAGCGCGGTGAGGGGGACCGGTTTGGACTCTTCCCATTGGGATGTCGCCGAATGCTCGATCGAGATCCCGGCCTTGAACCACGCCAGCATCGTCATCCCCGAGCAGTCGACGCCCTGTTTGGAGGCGCCTCCCCAGACGTAGGGGATGCCGAGCAGCTTGCGAGCCGCATCGACGGCGACGAGGCCCTGCGCGGTGGTTGCCACCTTGCCGACCGAGGTGCCTGCGAGATTGGGCCCCTTGTACGGGCTGCCGGTCGGGAGCGGCGAGAGCAGTCGCGCCATCTCTTTCTTGCCGACGAGCGTGAGCAGCTTGGCCTTGATCTGGTTGATCTGGACGGCTGCCTCGAACTCGAGCTGCATCGCCTTGTTGCGAAGCGCCTCGAGTGCCGAGACGTAGCGGCTGATCGCGCCAGAGGTGGCTCTCGCCTGTGAGGCGAGGCTCTTCGCGTGTGCCAGCGCCTGCACGTAGTTGCGTATCGCGCTGCTCACGTGGCCGGTGGCGATAGAGGCGTAGACCTCCACCATGCTGCCGCTCGACAGATCGTTCGTGAGCAGCGAGTCGTCGACTGCTGATGTCTGCCCGGTCACGTACGCCTCGATGGCCGCTTGACGCAATTGCATCCTGGCGGACTCAAGGGTCCGGCTCGCTACCTGCTCTTGACTGTTGAGCTGCAGAACGTGGATGTCGGCCTGGGCGAGGCTCAACTTCGCCTGGTCGTACTGCTCGGAGAGCAGGCTGGCGCGCTGCTGCTCGGCTGTGATCGAGCCCGCCACGCCGATCAGGCGCTTGAGCAGTGGCTCGGCGGCGGCCGGCACCTTGGGCAGAGTGGTGGTGGTCGTCGAAGATGTCGGCGATCCCGACTTCGGCTTGGTCTGAGTCCCCAGAGCGGTCGACTGACCACTCAGAGTGGCGATGAGACAAGCGATGAATGCCACTGCCAGTTTTCGATGAGACACCGGGTAACCCCGTTCGACGTTTACGTTCCAAAGGCGGTGCGGGCGGCGCGTTGGCCACACCCGTCACACGCGTAACAAGGGCAATTCTGCCACCTCAGGGCGAAATTGCAAAGCAGGCAGCTGCGTGAGCCTCTGACCAGCAGTTACTCCGCCGTTCACGGCCCCTAGCAACAGAGCGGCGTAGTGCCACCGCTGGTAGTTGCCACGCTAGAGGGCCTTCGAAGCGGGGATCTTGGGCAGGGTCGGGTACTTCGGGTCCATATCCTTGATCGCCTGCTTCAGGACTTCGGCGACGGCCCAGTCGCGGTACCAGCCCTGATCGGCGGGGATCACCCACCAGGGCGTCTCCTCGGTCGAGGTACGGTCGATCATCTCGCCGAACGCCTGGGTGTACTCGTCGTACTTCTGATGGTCGGAGATGTCGTCCGCGGTCAGCTTCCAACGCTGGGCCGGGTCTTCAGCTCGGGCGCGCATGCGGCGGGCCTGCTCCTCTTTCGAGACGTGAAGAAAGCACTTGAGGACGAGAGTGCCGCGGTTCCCGAGCAGTCGCTCGAAAGCGTTGATGTGCTCGAACCGCGACCGCCAGACTTGCTGAGGTGCGAGGCGCCGCACTCTCGCAGTCGTCACGTCCTCGTAGTGCGACCGTTTGAACACCGCGATCTGGCCGGCCCCAGGAGTATGAGCGTGAACCCGCCACAAGAAGTCGTGCGCGAGCTCCTGCTCGGTCGGCGCCTTGAACGCCACGACGCGGATGGCGGCCGGGTCCATCCCCGTGAAGATGTGCCGGATGACGTCGCTCTTGCCGGCGCACGTGACACCCTCCAAGACAACCAGGAGCGAGCGGCGGCGCTCGGCGTACAGTCGCTCTTGCAGCTCCCCGATGACCTCGATCTGGGTGGCCGCCTGAGCCTCCGCAGCGCTTTGGCCTCCAGGAGGAGCGCCGGCTGTCGAGCTCGGGTCCCGCCCAGCCAGGCTCAAAGGCTCACCCGGTCGGACACAAAGCTGCTTCAACATCGCACTAATCACACCACAGGGCACGCCCCGAGGGTCGTCGCAGGGGACGTGCGAGAATCCGGCGATGGCGAAGGAGAGCAAGGTCCGCATCGGTCTGGTCGGAGCCGGTGTCATCGCCTGGGCTCACGCGCTCGCGCTCAGGGGTCTCATCCGGGAAGGGCTCGTGGCAGCCGAGCTGACCGCCGTGTACGACCGGGACGGCGAGCGAGCCGCCCTTCTCGCCGATCGCCTCCATCTCGAGCGCGTCTCGACCGCCGACGAGGTCGCGGGGCGATGCGACGCCGTCTACGTATGCACCTCGACGGCGGGACATCTCGAGGCAGTCGGTGCGGCCACTCGCAGCCGCCGAGCGATCTTCTGCGAGAAACCCCTCGCCCGATCCCTTCCCGAGTCCTCCTCCCTCGTACGCCTTGCGACCGACGCGCAGGTGCCGGCCCAGGCCGGACTCGTGCTGCGGACCGCCCCGGTATTTCGCGAGCTCGCGAGGCTGGTGGAGTCGGGCGAGCTCGGAAGGCCGATGGTTGCCGTCATGCGCGACGACCAGTTCTTCCCGATCCAGGGTCATTACGCCTCCACCTGGCGAAAGGATGCCGAGCAGGCCGGGTCGGGTGCGCTTCTCGAGCACTCGATCCACGACCTCGACGTGGCGCGGATGTGCTTCGGGCAGATCGAGTCCGTCTCTGCCACCACAGGGAACTTCGCCGGATACGAGGGGATCGAGGACGCGGCTGCGGGCGTGTTGCGCTTCGCGGGCGGATTGTCGGTGACGATGGTGAGCGCTTGGCACTCGGTGCTCTCCCGCCCGTCGACGAGGCGGGTCGAGGTCATCTTCGAGCGCGGCCACGTCGAGTTCGAGGACGACTTCACCGGACCGATCACGGTCCAGACGAGCGAGGGGAAGACCACGCGACGTTGTGACCCCCCAGGCTACGTCGACGACGTCAGCCTGCCCGAAGGAACGGTCGGGATCGGTGTCCGCCCGTATCTCGAGGAGAACAAGAACTTCGTCGATGCCCTGATTGCCGGGCGCCCGCCGGCGCCAACCCTGCAGGACGCGCTGAAGGCGCACGAAGTCGTGGACGCTTGGTACCGATCGGCGGCAGCCGGAGGGGAAGCGGTTCCCGGGCCGTTCTGATCCGACGACAGCGATCGGCTGCAGGCGGGCGGCTGGTACAACAGTGCGATGTCCCCGGCAGCCATCACGGCCCGCGATCTCGAGAAGACCTTCAAAGGTGGCGTTCGGGCGCTCACCGGCGTGTCCTTCGCAGTCGAAGCGGGGACGGTCTTCGGGATGCTCGGGCCGAACGGCGCCGGGAAGACCACAGCGGTGCGCATCCTGACGACGATCCTGCAGCCCGATGGAGGTTCGGCCGAGGTGCTCGGCCACGACGTCGTGCGAGAGCCCGGCGTGGTCCGGGCCATGATCGGGCTCGCCGGGCAGTATGCGGCTGTCGACGAGAACCTGACGGGGCGGGAGAACCTGCGCATGATCGGTCAGCTCACGCAATTGCGCCGTGCGGACGCGTCCAAGCGGGCAGACGAGCTGTTGGCGCAGTTCGAGCTCACCGAGGCGGCCGCGCGTCCCGTCAAGACCTATTCGGGCGGCATGCGCCGCCGGCTGGACCTCGCCGCCGCGCTGGTGGACCGGCCTCCCGTGCTGTTTCTCGACGAGCCGACCACAGGACTCGACCCCTACGGACGGGTGGCCATGTGGGCGATGATCGAGGCGCTCGTCGGCGACGGTACGACTGTGCTGCTCACGACTCAATACCTGGAGGAAGCCGATCGTCTCGCCGACCAGCTGGTGGTGATCGACCACGGCAGGGTGATAGCGGAGGGGACGTCTGCAGAGTTGAAGGCGCGCCTCGGCAAGAGCGTCCTCGACCTCGAGATGGGCTCCGAAGATGTCGCCGAGAAGGCGATGTTGGTGCTCGGAGATCGCCTCGGCCGGCCGGCGACACGCCGGACCAGCATCGTGGAGATCCCCCTCGACGAAGGGCCGCGCGACGTGATCGAGGCGCTGCGCCTGCTCGACGACGCCGGGCTCGCTCCCACCGGCCTGACCGTCAGGGAGCCGAGCCTCGACGATGTCTTCCTCGCCCTCACGGGCCACGGGACGACAGAGCCATGAGCGCGGTCGCCGTCCCCGTTGCCGCGCGCAAGTCGCGGATCACGCCCCTGCGGGCCGTGAAGGACACTCTCGTCATCGCCGAGCGGAACCTCATCAGCTACACGCGCATCCCCGAGGCGGTCTTCTTCTCGAGCGTGCAGCCGATCATGTTCGTGCTGCTCTTCCGGTACGTGTTCGGCGGTGCGATCAGGGTCACCGACCCCGGCGGCTACGTCAACTACCTCATCCCGGGAATCTTCGTGCAGACGATGGCGTTCGGAGCGGTGCAGACCTCCATCGGCCTGGCGGAGGACCTCCAAAAGGGCCTCATCGAGCGGTTCCGCTCGCTCCCGATGGCACGCTCTGGCGTGCTCGCGGGCCGCACCGTTGCCGATCTGTGCCGCAACGTGCTGGTCGCCATCCTCATCACCGGTGTCGGATACGCGGTGGGTTTCCGGATCGAGACGAGCATCTGGGGCTTTCTCGCAGGGGCCCTTTTGATCCTGCTCTTCGCCTACACCCTCAGCTGGGGCTTCGCCGTAATCGGATTGTCGGCGGCGAACTCCGAGACCGCCCAGGTGATGTCGTTCCCGCTCCTTTTCCCCTTGACGTTCGCCTCGAGTGCCTTCGTGCCCGTCCAGTCGATGCCCGGATGGCTGCAGGGCTTCGCGAAGTACCAACCAGTCAGCCAGGTGATCGACGCTGTGCGAGGTCTGATGGTGGGAGGCGTACCGGACGTCGCGGGCCATGTCGAGATCTCGCTTGCCTGGTCGGCCGGTTTCCTCGTCGTCCTGGCACCGCTCGCTGTTCACAAGTACCGAACCCGCACCTGACCCGATACGCAAGAGCGCACAGGTGCTCCGACCGGAGCTCTCAGGGAAGCTGGTAGTTCGGCGCCTCTTTGGTGATCATGACGTCGTGCGGGTGGTTCTCGCGCAGGCTCGCGGGGGAGATGCGCATGAACTGCCCGTTGGTCTGCAGGTCTGTGATGCTGCGTGCCCCGCAATAGCCCATCGCCTGGCGCAGACCACCGATGAGCTGGTGCAACACGATGCCGAGGGGGCCCTTGAACGGGACACGTCCCTCGATGCCCTCGGGGACGAGCTTGCCGGAGTCGACGCTGCCCTGGAAGTACCGGTCCTTCGAGTACGACCGGCCTTGCATCGCGCCGAGCGAGCCCATGCCGCGGTACTCCTTGAAGCGCTCGCCCTGCTGGATGACGATCTCGCCGGGCGACTCCTCCACGCCGGCGAGTGCATTCCCGAGCATGACGGTGTCGGCCCCGGCAGCGAGCGCCTTGGCGATGTCGCCCGAGAACTGGACACCGCCGTCTGCCACCACCGGGATGCCACGAACTTTCGCCGCCCGGGCGCAGTCGAATATCGCCGTGATCTGAGGTACCCCGATGCCGGCGATGACGCGGGTGGTGCAGATTGAGCCGGGCCCGATACCGACCTTGATGGCATCGGCACCGGCGTCGATCAGAGCATCGGTCGCTTCGGCCGTGGCGACGTTGCCGGCGATGATCTCCACGTCGAAGTTCGCCTTCATCTTCGAGACCGTCTCGATCACCGAGCGGGCATGCCCATGCGATGTGTCCACGACGACGACGTCGACGCCGGCGGCCACGATCGCCTCGATCCGGTCGAAAGCGTCGGGACCCGTGCCGACCGCCGCCGCCACACGCAGCCGGCCTCTCGCGTCCTTTGTCGCGTGCGGGTAGTCGATGCGCTTCTGGATGTCCTTCACAGTGATGAGGCCGTGGAGGGAGCCGTCGGCTTCGACAATGGGAAGTTTCTCGATGCGGTGCTCGCCGAGGATGACCTGAGCCTCTTCGAGTGTCGTGCCCACAGGCGCCGTGATCAGCCCGTCCGACGTCATGACAGTGGCAACAGCGGGGGCCGTCTCCTTGACGAAACGCAGGTCCCGATTCGTCACGATCCCGACGAGGCGCCCGGAGGCGTCCGTCACAGGCACCCCCGACACCCGGAAGTGGGACATCAGCTCCATCGCCTCGGCGATCGATGCGCTCGGCGACACTGTGATCGGGTTCGTGATCATCCCGGACTCCGAACGCTTCACCTTGTCGACTTCTGCTGCTTGATCAGCGATAGAGAGATTGCGATGGATCACGCCGATCCCGCCTGCGCGCGCCATCGCGATGGCCAACCGGGATTCGGTAACTGTGTCCATCGCGGCGGACACGAGCGGTATGGCCAGGCGGATCTGGCGCGTGAGCGCAGTCTCGGTCGAGGCCTCGGTGGGTAGCACCTCGGACGCGGCCGGGATCAGCAGCACGTCATCGAAGGTAAGGCCCTCGCGACCGAACTTCGTCTCGAACGACGGGAGGGAAGGAGGGGAGGGCGCCATATCGCATTTTAGGCGAAAGGCGGCCTTGTCGCGGCAAGACCGGAGTTCGGGTGGCGGTCCGGCCAGGATCAGCCGCCGAAGACCCTGAGCCACTCCTCGGCCGACCTCGGTGCGAGGACCGGGTTCCAGCGCCTCACGTCCGAGAGAGGTGCAGACGGCTCTGCTGAGTAGAGATGCCCGGGGTAGACGACGGTGCCCTCCGGAAGCCGGCCGAGCCGATTCTGGAGGCTGTCGTACATGGCCGCGGGATCGGAGCCCGGCAGGTCGGTTCTCCCGCACCCGTTGAGAAACAGAGTGTCGCCCGCCACCAACCGCCCCTCCACGAGGAAGCACTGGCTGCCGGGGGTGTGGCCGGGAGTGTGGATGAGCCGGATCTCGACGTCCCCGACGGCGACGGTGTCGTCCGAGTCGTGGCCGACGAGATCGTCGAGCTCGACGCCTGCTGCCCGCACGACCCAAGGTGCCTCGTCCGCTTGGACGTGGACGGGGACCGATGTGCGCTCGAGCAGCTCGGTCAAGCCGGAGATGTCGTGACCGAACAGGCTGCCGCCAGCGTGGTCCGCGTGGTAGTGGGTCACGAGCACACCCTCGAGGCGCATCCCGTCGTCCTCGACGAGATCGAGTAGCTCGCCCGGAGCGTAGGCCGGGTCGACGGCGACCGCGGCTCCCGTGGCCCTGTCGCCGATGAGGTAGGCGAAGTTCACCATCTGCCGGGCGATCGGGTCCTGGCGCGCATAGTCACGCCCCGAGAGAAGCTGGCGGAAGTAGAGCCGGTCATCTGTTGCGGCATCGCTCACACCACTGCTCTATCCCGCCACGAGCTGGACCGCAAGCGGAGTCCGACACGAAGCGCGCAGGCCGTGGTGAAATTCGGCGACGGTCGACGGGGCACCTCCGTCGTCGTCAGGAGAGAGAGGGGTGCCCGTGAGCGGCCCTGCAAAGTCTGTCATCGAGGCCTTCGACTTCGCTTGGGAGCGCTTCAGTGGTCGCCTCGCAGGCTTGAGCGACGACGAGTACTTCTGGGAACCGGTGCAAGGTTGCTGGTCCTTGCGAGTGGACAGCTCCGGCCACTGGTCCCTGGACGGCGGCGGCGGCGGTGGCCCAGCGCCTGATCCCGTGCCCTTCACCACGATTGCCTGGCGTATCGGACACCTGGCTGGGCTGGCTCTTCACGGTTTTGCGGACCGCATGTTCGGAGCCGGGTCGGCGACACGCGACACGCTCGACTTCCCGTCGACCGCTGCGGCGGTTCCCGAGTACGTCGCAGACTGTTACGGCGAGTGGCGCCGAGGGATGAGTGCCTTGCAGGACGACGAGTGGGAGCGCCCTCTCGGCCCGGCCTGGGGGCCCTACGCCGAGGCGACGGTCCTCGATCTTGCCCTGCACGTGCTCGACGAGGTCATCCACCATGCTGCGGAGGTCGGCGTCCTGCGAGATCTCTACTCGTCGCGACGCACGCTCGGGCAGGCCTGACCCGCCGACTGCCTCTTTGTCAGGCGATCTCTTGTGTCACGCCTTGCCCGATCCGAGCTGGCAGGCGGTGGCCGGCGAGCCACCCCGCCAGGCCAGCGGCGCCCTCGACCAGTCCGGGACCTGGGCGGGAGAACCACGCTCTGCCATCGAGAGCGCACCAGCGCGCCTTGGCGAGCGCCGGCCAGTGGCTGAGAAGCTGCCGGGCCGCGGCGGCGGCCTCGTCGATCGGCAACCCGCAGGGAGCCACGACGACGGCTTCGGGGGCATACAGCTGCCCCTCGAATGCACCGAGGTCGATCGGATGCGACGGTTCTCCCGGGGTGCAGCCGACCGCCAAGCCTCCTGCGGCGGTGACGATCTCGGGAACCCAGTTGCCGGCGACGAAGGCGGGCTCGGGCCAGTCGAGGACGAGCACGCTCGGACGGGATGACGGCGTCGCGCGAGGGGCGACGACGCTGAGCGCGTCGAGGTCATGCCGGCACCGGCGCGCGAGCTCGGCGCCTCGTCCGCGCAGCCCGAGCGCCTCCGCTATCACCTCGAAGCTGTCGAAGACGTCGCCGAGGTTGTGGGGATCGAGTGAGACGACCCGGCACTCATCTGCTCGCGGCCCGAGTGCTGCGAGCACCGCGGACGACGGCACAGCACAAACCGCACATTGATCCTGGGCAAAGATCACCTCGGGCGAAAGGTCGTGGAGGCGGTCGCAGTCGAGCTCGTAGAGAGAGTGGCCGGCGCCCCGCTCAGAGCGGACCGCCGAGTCGACGTCCGCCGGGCTCGTCGACAATCCGGAGAGCACGGCCCGACTTATGACCGGTAACCCGTCGGCGCCGTCCAGTGCAGTGCAGTCGTCGCTCACGCCTATCAAGCAGTCACGTGCGCCTAGCGCTATCACGGTCTCGGTTGCCGACGGCACGAGCGACACGGCACGCACCACCAGCTCTACCTCTATTTACCGGGCGGCCGAACCGCCGCTGCTGACGGTCGTGAGGTCAAAGGTCTCGCCCGGGTCCCACCCGGCGAGGTCGGCCAGCCGCTTGTCGTTGGAGAAGACCTCCACCAGGGGAATCTTGAGACCGATACGACGCTGCAGCCGCTCGATGGCGAGCTCCTGGTCCCAAAGGACGAGCGTGACGGCGAGCCCTCCCTCGCCGGCCCGAGCCGTCCGGCCCGAGCGGTGCAGGTAGGCCTTGTGATCTTCAGGCGGGTCGAAGTGGATGACGACGTCGACCCCGTCGATGTCGAGACCACGTGCGGCGACGTCGGTCGCCACCAGCGCGGGCAGCTTGCCGGCGGCGAACTGCTCGAGCGCACGTTCCCTCATCTGCTGGCGTAGGTCGCCATGGATCGCAGCTGCATTGACTCCCTCGGCTCGCAGGTCAGCAACGAGACGGTCGGCGCCGCGCTTAGTCCGGACGAAGCACAGGGTCTTGGCCGAGCTGCGCATGATCGCCGCGACGACCTTGGCCTTGTCGAGTTGGTGAACCTTCAAGAAACGATGCCCCATCTCCTCGACCGTCACCTGTCTAGCCTGCACTTCGTGCAGGACGGGGTCACGGAGGTGGCGTCGGACGACCTGGTCCACAGCCGAATCGAGCGTCGCAGAGAACAACAGTGTCTGACGCTCCGTCGGCATGTGCCTGAGCAGCCACTCGACCTGGGGGAGGAATCCCATGTCCGCCATGCGGTCGGCTTCGTCCACGACGAGCATCGAGACGGCGCTCAGCTTGACGGCCTTCCGGTCGACGAGGTCGATGAGGCGACCCGGAGTGGCAACGACGACCTCGACTCCCTTAGCGAGCCTCTTCGACTGCTTCTCGAGGTCCGTCCCGCCGTACACCGACATGACCCTGTGGCCGACGGCAGCGGCGAGCGGCTCGAGCACCTCGGCCACCTGCACCGCGAGCTCGCGGGTGGGGACGAGGACGAGAGCTCTCGGCTGTCCCGGCTTGGCTGACTCGGTGTGCATGAGTAGAGGGATCCCGAAGGCAAGCGTCTTGCCCGAGCCCGTCTTCGCCTTCCCGCACACGTCGCGGCCGCTCAGAGCGTCAGGAATGGTCAGGGCCTGCACCGGGAAGGGTGCAACGATCCCCTGGGTCGAGAGAGTGGCGACGAGCGCCGGCGCGACGCCAAGGCTCGCGAAGGTCGGTTGAGTCACGTGAGTATTGCCATGGTTATCCTGCTACAGCCTACTGGCGGTAAGGCTGACCACTGTGACAAACGAGTACGAGAGTGACACGACATGAAGTTCGGGGTCTTCTACGAGCACCAGCTGCCGCGACCGTGGGCCGAGGGTGCCGAGCATCGGCTGCTGCAGGACGCGCTCGACCAGGTCGAGATAGCGGACCGGATCGGCCTCGACCACGTCTGGGAGGTGGAGCACCATTTCCTGGAGGAGTACTCCCACTCGAGTGCCCCCGAGGTGTGGCTCGCCGCCGCCAGTCAACGGACGTCGAGGATTCGGCTCGGCCACGGCATAGTCGCGCTGCCGCCTGGGTACAACCACCCTGCGCGGGTTGCCGAGCGCATCGCCACGCTCGACCTGGTCTCGAACGGCCGCGTCGAGTTCGGGACTGGCGAGACCTCGTCGAACCTGGAGCTCGGGGGCTTCGGGGTCGAGCGTGAACAGAAGAGAGAACAGTGGTCGGAAGCCCTTGACGTTGTCACGCGGATGTTCGTGGAAGAGCCGTTCGCCGGCTACGACGGGCGTTACGTGCAGATGCCCGTTCGCAATGTCGTCCCGAAGCCGATGCAGCGCCCTCACCCCCCGCTGTGGGTCGCGTGCAGCCGGCGGGAGACGATCCATCTCGCCGCGACGAAGGGGATCGGCGCCTTGTCGTTCGCTTTCGTCGAACCGAACGAGGCGAAGGAGTACGTGGACGACTACTACGAGACGATCACGGGCGACGAGTGCGTGCCGGCCGGTTTTGCCGTGAACGCGAACATCGCGATCGTGCTTCCATTCATGCTCGACCACGACGAGGAGCGGGCTGTTGACAAGGGAGTCGACGGAGCGCACTTCTTCGCTTACTCGCTCGGGCATCACTATGTGTATGGCCAGCACAGGCCAGGCCGTACAGATATCTGGGAGGAGTTCGAGGCGCGTCGATCGCTCTTCGGCTTCGATCGCTCCGTCGCGGCGCGTACCGGTGGTCCGCTAGGGGCCCGCCTCTACGAGCGAGGGCTGGGCGCTCTCAGAGGGGCGATCGGGACACCGAACCAGGTCCGAGACCTGTTGCGGGGTTATGCAGACGTCGGGATCGACGAGGTGATATTCATCAGCCAGGCTGGCAGGAACCGTCACGAGGACATCTGCGAGTCGCTCGAGCTCTTCGCGGCCGAGATCCTTCCGGAGTTCGCGGCGGAAGAGCCTGAGCGAGAGGCTCGCAAGCTCGAGAGGCTCGGGCCAGCGATGGAGGCAGCGCTCGCTCGTCGTGAACCGGCGCGCGTGATCGATCCGGAGGTCGTACCAGCGGGCACGCAGCCCTGACGTCCGCGCCGACACGGACAACTCATAAAGGACTACTCATAGAGGAGACTCGATGGCGAAGCTGCAAGCGGGAGACGTGGCGCCCGGATTTGCTCTTTCAGACGAGCACGGCAGCGTCGTGACCCTGGGCGACTACCTGGGTAAGAGAGTCGTGATCTACTTCTACCCGGCAGACGACACGCCGGGCTGCACCAAAGAGGCGTGCCAGTTCAGCGATCTGTTCGACGAGTTCCTCGCTGCAGGTGTGGACGTCATCGGCATCTCGCCGGACGACGAGCACTCGCATCGCCGCTTTCGCGAGAAGTTCGGCCTCACCGTCCGGCTCCTGAGCGATCCCTCGCACTCGGTGATGGAGAGCTACGGCGCCTGGGGCGAGAAGACGCTCTACGGGCGCAAGAGCATCGGTGTCATCCGGACGACCGTTCTCGTGGACGCGGACGGTCGCATAGAGCGGGCTTGGTATCACGTCAGGGCCGACGGTCACGCCGCGAAGGTTCTCGCCTCCATTACGACCTGACCTGGCTGCGAGCGAGCGCCGCAACGAGCGCCACGCACGCGATCGCGCCGAGCGCGCCGATCGCGATCGCCGCGACGCCGAGGTCGGAGAAGTCGTTCCGCAGGCCGGCCGCGCCGGCGCCGAAGGCGGCGCCGGCGACTGCCACGGCTCCGACCCAGGCTGCACGAGCTGCGCCGGGGTGTCCTCGCCGGCTCGTGCCCGGTCTGGCGGAGGCGACCCAACCGACGGCCTGTGCCAGGACCACGAGCAGACTCCCCACGATGGCCGCTTCGAGAGCGGCGCCGGCCCGGTCAAGTGGCAGGTCTGCAATCCCGGTGCCGACGACGAGAGCCACGAGTCCCAGTTGGACACCGAGGTCGTCGCCAGTGAGGATTGTGACCGACATCCCGGCGGCGCCGGCCACGAGAAGCAGGGTCAGAGGGAAGAGCGCTCCGGCCCGTGCGAAGGAGATGTCGATGACGCCGATGGCCACGAGCGCACCTCCAGCAATCGCGGACGCCGCTGTCGAGCGGCGCAGGGAGCTGATCGACCGAAGGACGCGGCGAGGGCGACGCCATCGGGGAGAGCCGGCTCGGCCTGGCCCGCGGGTGGACCGTGCGTGTCTCGGCCTCGTCATACAGCAGTTCGCTGCCTGAGTGCTCGGCGCACGCCGAGGAGGCGGGCGAGAGCTACATCGGCCCCGTCGGTTGCCGCGACGGTCGCGATGGGCACTCCCATCCCCCAGAACCTGTGGCGCAACTCTTCCCGTTCCATGGTGAGGATCCGTGTCGCGAGCGTGCCGGCAGCAGATGTGCCCTCGGGCCAGACGGGTGAGATCTCGACGATCGCAACGTCGAGTCCGCGCTCGCGCAGGGTTGCCAGTGTCCCAACGAAGCGATCGTCGGTCAGAGGGCTCAGCGCAATGACGAGGCAGCCCGGCGGGATGAATCGGCGGGGTATGAGCTCGGCGCCCTTCTCGGCATAGGAGAAGAACCACTCCGACGAGAGAAGGGCGGATCTGATGCGGTCCGCATGAACCGGTCCGGACCCGGGCTCCACCCAATCGATCACTCCGCCGAAGCAGACGAGGCCGACTCGGTCGTGCCGCGCGAGATACGCCTCCGCCAGGTTGACCGAGAGCCGAACAACAGCCGGGAGGGACGCTCGGGAGAACGTGTCGGAGAGGAGCATCACGTCGGTGTTCCGCTCCGGGTGATGAAGATTCACGCAGGTCGTCCCGCGCCGAGCGCTCGCTCTCCAATTGATCCGGCGTTCCATCGCACCTGCAGCCTGCTCGCGCACCTCGGCAAACTCGATGCCCTCGGCGGGCAGTTTCCCCGCTCGATCACCGGACTGGGCGCGGACGCGTTCCGACCGGACGAGCTCCTTCATCTTCACCGGGTCTGGCCAAGCCTCGACCTGCGTCGGCTGAGCTACTCGCCCTGTGCATCTCCAGCCAGGGGCAATGGACTCGGACCGTGCCTCGACCTCGCCGAGGGCGAACCGTCCCGAGCGGAGGGCGGTGACCTTCAGCGACCACTTCTCACTCACGCCGGGTCGGAGCACGACCTGCCAGAGGCAGGGGCCGTCGGCTTCGACGTCCGGAGGTAGGACGAGCTCGAGCGTGCAGAGTTGCGGAGCCTGCGCCGTGGCGATGATCTCCACGCTGAACGCCGATCCACTCGAGACGATCGGTGGCTCGACCGACACTTGAACTTCAGGCAGCGAAGTCGGGGCGCCAGAGAGGCCGATGACTGCGGCGAGGGCGAGCGGGGCCGCGAGCGCCACGAGGGCGGAGTCGCCCGAGACGACGCCGGCGAGCAGTGTGAGGCCCGAGGTGGTGGCGAGCGCAATCGTGGAGCCACTGAGCCGCCGGTTCATGGCGATGAAGCGGGGAAGTTGCCGGGGCGCATCGGCTCGCTCGCGGCCTCGGGATCCTCGGTCCACCCGACCGGCACCGGCACGCTCTCCACGCACCGCTGGACGATTTCGGACGCCTTGACGCCGCGCAACCACAGCTCCGGCCTGAGGCCGATGCGATGGGCAAGGCAGGGCACAGACATCGCCTTCACGTCGTCGGGCAGAACGAATGACCGTCCTCCGATTGCGGCCCTCGCTCTCGAAGCCTGCAGCAGAGCAACAGAGCCGCGCGGGCTCGCCCCCAACTGCACGCCGGAGGCCTCGCGGGTTGCCCGCACGACCTCCACGAGATAGCCGGCGACGGCGCTGCCGATCTCGACCCTCTCGATGGCGGCCTGCATCGCCAGCACCTGTGAAGTGTCCACCACAGGGCGGATCCCAGCATGCTCGCTCCCGCGCGCGGCCCGCCTCTCGACCAGCTCTTGCTCGCTGCCTCGGTCCGGATACCCCAGAGTGACCCGCACGAGGAACCGATCGAGC
>JBKQLZ010000228.1:0-15613 GCA_052146895.1 Acidimicrobiales bacterium | reverse complement strand
CCGGACGGCCACGCCTCTTACAGCCCGTGCACTCTGGCTGACCTCGAGGCAGTAGGTCTCGACTACTGGGCGCTCGGTCATGTGCACTCCCGGACCGTGATGGCGGGCACGCCGTACGGGGGGCAACCGTTCGTGGTCTACCCGGGGAACCTGCAAGCCCGGAGCCCCAAGCCGAGCGAGCGGGGGCAGAAGGGGGCGACAGTTGTCGAGGTTCGTGGCGGCCGGATCGCGGCGGTGGAGGCGGTGGCGTGTGACGTCGTGCGTTTCTCCGAGCTCGACGTCGACGTGAGCGGTTGCGACGCTCTGATGGATGTTCGCAACGCCCTCGTGGACCGAGCGTCTGAGGAGATCGCGGGATCAGCGGGGCGGTCGCTCATCGTGCGGGCCAGATTGACCGGCCGGGGTGCCGTCCACGGCGAGCTCTCCCGAGATGGCGTGATCGCTGCGCTGCTCGACACCGTCCGGGAAGACTGCGAGGGCTCGGACCCCTTCGCCTGGTGGGATCGGATCGAGGATTCCACGAGAGCTTCGATCGACCTCGAAAGCGCGCGCGAGGCGGGCGACTTCGTGGGTGACCTGCTCGCAACGGCGGAGAGCTTCGGAGGAGGGACCGGCTGTCCGGCGCTGCCCATCTCAGCCTCCGCTTCTCTCGGCGAGGAGATCGTCGAGGAGCTGCTCGGCAAGATGCCGGCTGAGCTGCGGGCGCGAGCGACCCTGCTCCTCGACACCGACGTCCCCGTCGGAGAGCTCATCGAGACTGCCGCCGCGCTGGCTCTCGACCATCTCGAGGTGGCGTTGTGAGCGATCTCGCGCGACCGCTGTTCGGCCGGCCGGCGGACGGCAACGTACTCGCCGCCCGACCGCTGCAGGCAACGCTGCCCGGTCACCCCGCACCGTACGTCTCGTGGTTGTCGGTCGATGGTTTCGGAGCCCTCGCGAACCTGGACATCCGCGATCTGAGCCCGGGGCTGAACGTCCTGCTCGGCGAGAACGAGGCTGGCAAGTCGACTCTCTTCGACTTCGTCACCGGCGTGCTCTTCGGCTTCCCGCGCCTCAAGGCCGACGAGCACTTCCGCAGCCCCGTCAACGGGGGACGTCACGGTGGTCGTGTCGGCCTCGTCGACGCGACCGGCGACATGGTGGTCGTGGAACGTCACGGAGCCCCGCAAAAGCAACTCCTCGTGACCCGCTCCGATGGTTCGCCTGCCGACGAGAGTGACCTTCATCGCCTGCTCGGAGGAGCCAACAAGGATCTCTTCCAGGCAGTCTTCGCTGTGGATCTCGATGACTTGCGCCGCCTCGACGGCCTGTCGAGCGACGAGGTCCGCGAGGTGCTGTTCTCGTCGAGCGTTGTCGGCCAGCGCCGCTCGGCCGCGCGCGCCCTCCGTGAGCTCGACTCCATACGCGACGGGCTCGTGAAGCCCCGCCAAGGAGGTAGGGCGAATCTTCTCGCCACCCAGCTGAGAGAGGCCCGACGCGACCTGACCAGGGCGCGGGCCGGGGCGGCGAGCTTCGCCAACTTGCAGAAAGAGGCCGACGAACGGCGCGAGCTTGTGGACATCCTGCGCCGAGATCTCGAAGCTGCCCGCATTGAGGTTCGCGATCTCGAGATCCTTCAACGTTGCTGGACCGTTGTGGTCAACCATCGCGAGGCGTCGGCCAAGCTCGAGGAGCTGCCGCCGCTATCTGCAGACGACCTGCGGGCGCTCGAGAGCGAACCTAACGTCACTGCGCTGAGAGTCGCCCTGTCGGGTCACGTCGAGCGCCTCGAGCAGTTCGAGGAGACTCAGTCTCAGCGGTCCGGGCTCGAGCGCTCGGTCGATGACCGAGTCGAGACACTGGGGTCGTGGGCGATCGACGTCGCCGGCAGCGCCACCGTAAACCTCGAGGCGCTCCGCGAGCAGCTCGAGGAGCGCGCTGCCCGCGTCGCCCAGGCGACGGCCGACCGCAACGCCGCGAGCGCGGCTCTTGCAAGGACCCGGGCCGAACTGCCGCCGGACAGCGCTCCGGCCGGCCCGCCGGGGACGGCCGCGTGCGGCGGCGGCGAGAGCGCCACGCCCGACACGGCCGCGTTGGGCGACCTCCTCGCGGCACTTCGCGAACTGCGTGGGCTCGTAGCCGAGACCGACGCTCTGGCCCGCGAAGTCGAGCACGACGCGGAGCGTGAGCGCATCCGGCGCGAAGTCGACCGCAACACCCGAGCAGCGTCCGCTTCCGAAGGCCCTGCTGTCACGGGGTTCGTCGCGACGCTCGTGCTCTGTGTGATCGCCGCTGTGCTCGTGTCGCGGGGACAGAGCACCGTCGCTGCGATCGCCGGCCTTGCCGCCGCAGCATTCGCCGTTGCCTCGACGATGTCGATCCTCACCCGACGTCGTAAGGTCGCCGGGTCCGAAGTCAAGGTCGACGGGACAGGTGGAGGCGGTCTCGACGACTTGCCCGACTTCAGCCCCGAGCGCAACGACCGCCTGCAGGCGATGCGCCGGCGGGTCGCGCTGCTAGCTGTCGGATGTGGGGTACCGGAACCGGTCGTGCTCGTCTCGGTCCAGAGGGCGATGGACAACGCCGAGCTACAACTCGAGAAGCGGCGCAGCCTTGATGAGCGCCTTCGGCTGGAGGACGATCTTGGGCGTCGGTACCGGGAGGCGACGACGAACCTCGAGAACACAGATCAGGCCCTTGTCGCGGAGCTCGACGCGGTGGGCAGCGTGGCGGGCAGGTGGGGGCTGCCTGTCTCGCAGGACGCTGCCTCCCTCCTCCGGCTCGTCACGGAGCTTGTGGATCTACGCGGGCACATGGCGGCCATCCGCAGGATCGACGCGGCGACGCGAGCCGACGGCGACGAGATCCGGCGTTTCGAGGCTGGCGTTCGTGAGCTGGCGGGCGCATTAGGTCTGCAGCTAGACGGGACTGCCGCCGATCCGCAGGTCAGCGCCGACGCCCTTGAGCGCTTGCTTCGCGCAGCAGAGAACCGGGTGTCGGCTGCGAGCGCACTGCGCGCCCGACGAGCCGAGCTCGAGTCGGAACGGAGTGGCGCAGAGAGCGAGCTTGCGCGGGTGCTCGGCGAAGGGGCTCATGCCGACGAGTTGCGGGCCGACCTCGCCTCGGGGCGCGTGCTCGAGTGGGAGGAGCGCGCCACCGACGCAGCCGAACGAGTCGGCTCCCTCGACGAGGAGTACGAGCTGTTGCTTCGGGAGCATGAAGGCCTGCTTCGGCAACTGGACGAGCTCGTGCGATCGGATGAGATCTCAGTCCTCGAGCAGCGATGCCACGAGCTCGAGTCCGAGCTCGACGCGACGATGAGGGAGTACCTCATGGCGAGCGGCGCCCGGCTGCTCGTTCACCGGACGCTCCGTCGATACGAGACCGAGCGGCAGCCAGCTGTACTGGGCGCAGCGGCCGAGCACTTCGCGAGGGTTACAGATGGCCGATACCAGAGACTCGTCGTCGACTCGGCGCCAGACGGCTCGAACCCGACGGTGCAGGTCGTCACGGAGAACGGTTCGCAGATGGACGCGACGGCGCTCAGCCGGGGCACGATCGAGCAGCTCTACCTCTGCCTCCGCCTTGGCCTCGCGGAGTCGTTCGCGGACCGCTATCTTCCGCTCCCGATCGTGCTCGACGACGTCCTCGTCAACTTCGACCCCGAGCGCGCGCGGAGTGTGGTGGACGAGCTGATCTTGACGGCCGATCGCCACCAGGTGCTCTTCCTCACCTGTCACCCACACCTTGCCGAGCTCATATCCGGGAGGGCTCCGCGGGCCGCCGTCAAGGAGCTCGCACGCATCTGACGGCCGGCCGGCGGCGGCGGCGGCGGGAGCGGCGCACCTCCCGGCCTAGTAGTTGGTAGTGCAGTACGGGGCGCGGTCGTTGGCGAACATGCGGTCCGCTCGGGCAAGCGCCCCGGTTGTGTGCTCGAGGACTCGGCCGGAGATCCGCAGCGCCGACGGCACCACGCCACCGAGGAAGACGCTCGCGAGGCTGGCAGCGTCAAGGGTGAAGTCCGCAGCCGAAGTCGTCGGCTCAACCTCACCAGTGGCCCAGTCTTCTGCGACGTGCAGCCTGTAGACACCGGCGTTCCACGGACAGAACTCGTCGACGACTTCGAGCACGACTGTGCCGGCGTGCGGGTAGCCGCGGGCGGCGAGCGAGGCTGGAACATCGACGAGCCGAAGCCAAGACCTGTCGCGCGTGACCGAGGTCCGGAGATGGCGGTGATTCGTGAGGAGCCAGCGGATCGGTTCGTCCACGGGTCGTCCTGAAGCGCGCAGCTCGCCCGCGAGATCGATCCCGAGGAGGAACTGCCAGAGGCCGACGTAGGCCGCATCAGTCACACTGCAGAGCTCGTGGAGCACGACCTGCCGCGGCCCCTGGTCCGATGCCGGCATCGACACGACCTCGTACCCGGCGTACCCGTCGACGCGCCCGTCCTCCTCGTAGACGGCACAGAAGCGACGACCGAGGTCGTCCCCGCCGGGAGCGCCGGCGGCGTGCCGGAAGTCGATGTCCGTGCGGTCGATCTCGCCGGCTCGGATGGGTGCGTAGCGGGCGTAGACGTCCGGGAACACTTCCATCGCACGAGCCCGGTCCACGAGGCGGATCCTCCCCCCGGCAAGTTCGCGGGCAGGATCGTCGAGCCGGGCGACCTGCTTGTCGACCTCGTACTGAGACCCGAACGTCGCCATCCCGTAGCCGAAGCGACCGTAGATCCCGCCTTCGCTCGCATAGAGGGTCGCGAGCGCCTCCCCCCTTTCGTGAAGATCGTCGAGCTGGTGCCTCATGAGCGCCATGAGCCGCCCCTCACGCCGGTGAGACGGGATGACCGAGACCGTCACCACCACTGCGGTCTCCAGTCGGTGAAGCCCCGGCAGCGTCATGACCGACAGCTCGGATGCCGCGCTCCCGACGATCTCGCCGCCGTCTCGGGATACGAGCACCCTCTCCGGAACGATGTGCGGGTCCAGCCAGGCCCGGACGCTCGGAGGCAACCGCTCACCGAACGCCGTGCCGTCGGCCTCCAGGAAAGCGTCGAGCTCGTCCCGCCTCATTATCGAGATCTCGTGCCGGGGTCTTTCGTCGCCCACGAACGGCGAGTCTGTCACGCTCGGAGACGTCGGCGACCACGCCGGGCAGGCGTGTCAGAACTGAGTCGAGCAGAAGGGCGGGCGAGGCCCGACGAACATCCGATCCGCCCGGTCGAGAGCGCCGGGTCTCAGCTCTGAAACAAGTCCGATCGTCGCCAGCGCACCCGGGCGGAGACCTCCGAGATAGATCGATCCCAGCGCAGACACATCGAGCGCGAGGTCGGCCGCGTCGACGTCGCCGGGGCTTCCGGCGCCGCCGGTCCGCTCGACTGTCGCCTCACCGCCCCGCCCGCCCGCCGACAGCCGGTAGGTCCCCGAGTTCCAGGCGCAGAACGGATCGTCAACCGCCAGGGTCAGCTCGCCGGCGTCGTGGTACCGCCTGGCGGCTAGAGCCCGCGCGACGTCCACCAAGCGCACGAAGGTGTGCTCTGAGGTCCACATCGTTCTCATACGGCGGTAGTCCGACAGCGCCCAGCGGATCGGCTCGTCCACGGGCCGCGCGCCGGTCTCGAGCGTCGGCGTGAGATCGATGTCGACCAGGTAGGACCAGAGGGCTACGTACGCCGCGGGTGTCGCGGCGCACAGCTCGACGAGCCGCACCGCCCGGCGGGCCCACTCGGTCGGGTTCGCAACGATGCGGTAGACGGCGTAACCGGTGACCGCATCGCTCTCTTGGAACTCCACGAAGAAACGATCGCGCTGGTCCTCGTCAACCGGTCTCCCGAGCGTCATGGCCCATCCGAGATCCAGCCGCGACACCTCACCTGGCCGGGTCGCCTGATAACTGGAGAACACCTGGGGAAAGCAGCTCATGGCACGGGCGAGATCAACGATCCGCACGTTGCCAGCCGGAGCAGGCCACCCGCCGGACGCGTCCCCCACGACCTTCAGGTCGCGCTTGTCCAGCGTGTAGCCGCTGCCGAGCGTCGCCGGGCCGTACCCGAAGCGCTGGTAGATCCTGGCCTCGCTCGAAGTGAGGACTGCCAGGTAGTCCCCTCTCTCTCGGAGGTCGTCGAGCTGGTAGCGCATCATCGACCTCAAGCGGCCCTGCCGTCGGTGAGTAGGCCAGACGGCCACCCCGACGATCGCCGCGACCGGCTCCACAACGGCGCCCGGAAGGGTCATCTCGGCCGGGACGGAGACCGCGGTGCCGACTAGGTCCTTGCCGTCCCTGCTGGCCACGATGCGGTCGACGACCGAGGACCGCTTGATGATCTCTCGCTCGTGCGTGGGCATGCGACTCCCGAAGCCGAGCTCGTCGGTATCGAGCGTCGCATCGATCTCGTCCTCGCTGACTGGGCCGGCTTGCAGCTCGTCGATGGCTATTCCCCGTGCTCTGCCGCGATCGTCTTGCGGATGAGCTCGACGCGGGCCTCCGAAGCGTTCGCGTCCTCGCCCTTCTCGTCGAACAACGCGAGGCGATCCTTCTCCGCTTCTGCCTCGGCACCGGCGTCTGCTGCTGCCAGCCTGGCCTCGATGCCCTCGGCCACGAGGCTCTTCGCCTCGGACACGAGAGCCGAGACCATCTCGTCCTCGGGCACCACGCGGATGATCTTGCCTTTGATGAAGAGGTGGCCCCGCTTCTTTCCTGCCGCGATGCCGAGATCGGCCTCGCGTGCCTCTCCGGGCCCGTTGACTACGCACCCCATCACCGCGACCTGGATCGGGAGGTTGAGCTCCTCGAGCGCGGCCTGAGCCTCCTTCGCAACCTTGATCACGTCGATCTCCGCGCGGCCACACGAGGGGCAGGCGATGAGGTCGAGGCCCTTGCGCTCTCGCAGGCCGAGGGCCTCGAGAAGCTGACGGCCAGCTCGCGCCTCCTCGACGGGATCAGCGGTGAGCGAGTAGCGGATCGTGTCGCCGATTCCCTCTACCAGGAGCGACGCGATTCCGGCGGTGCCCTTCAACAGGCCGGCGGGAGGCGGTCCCGCCTCTGTGACGCCGAGATGCAAAGGGTGGTCGAATGTCTCCGACGCGAGCCGGTACGCCTCGATCATCAGAGGCACGCTCGATGCCTTCACGGAGATCTTCACGTCGTCAAAGCCGACCTCTTCGAAGTAAGCGAGCTCCATACGGGCGGACTCGACTAGGGCCTCGGGCGTCGCACCTCCGAAGCGCTTGTACAGCTCGGGATGCAGCGATCCCGCGTTCACGCCGATGCGTATCGGCACGCCGCGATCGCGTGCCTCGGCGGCGATCATCTTGATCTCCTCCGGCTTGCGAAGGTTGCCGGGATTGAGCCGGAGACCCTGCACGCCCGCCTCGAGAGCCGCCAGGGCCATCTCGTGGTGGAAATGGATGTCAGCGATTATCGGGACCGGGGATCGAGGGATTATCCGGGCCAGCCCCTCCGCCGCCGCCTGCTCGTTGCAGGTACAGCGGACGATGTCGGCGCCAGATGCCGCGAGCGCGTAGATCTGCGAGAGGGTGCCGTCGACGTCGGCTGTCTTGGTCGTCGTCATGGACTGCACGCTGATCGGGGCGCCTCCACCGATCGGAACGCTGCCGACCCTTATCTGCCTGGTCTTTCGCCTCTCGGCGTTCGTGATCGTGGCCCGTGCCATAGTCTTCAGCCTACCGACACGGCGAGTTCGTCAACGGCAAGCAGGCCAACGCTGGGACTCCGGCCGACACGAATTAGGGAGATCTTTGCCACCATCAGTAGTCGCGCGACCACTCATGGTGTAATAATTACGGTATGGGATCCGGGACATCCCCGCAGCTCGTCTCCCACCTCTACCGGCGAGCGGGCTTCGGTGCCACACCTGAACAGGTCGCCGAGCTCGCGAGACAAAGCTGGCCAGAGCTCGTGGAGGGACTCCTCGCGGGACTGCACGAAGTGGACAAGGCCGGCTCGAAGGTGCGTCTACCGCACCTCACGACTATCCCCGAGGCGAACGTGCCCGGGTATCAGTGGAACGGCTACGAGGAATTCGTCAATCTCGTCACATGGTGGCTCGAGAGGATGGTCGTCTCGGACACGCCGCTGCGGGAGAAGCTCACCTTCCTTCTTCACTGCCAATTCCCCACCTCGTGGGAGAAGGTCGGCTGGGCGTCGCTCATGCACGCACAGAACCAGATCTTCCGCACTATTGGCGCCGGGCGCTTCGACACGCTGACACAGGTGGTCGCGAAGGATCCCTCGATGCTGATCTGGCTGGACACGGGAACCGACGTCAAGGCGGACCCGAACGAGAACTTCGCCCGGGAGCTCATGGAGCGCTTCACGATGGGCGCCGGCAACTACACCGAGTGGGACGTCCGGACCTCGGCCGAAGCGTTCACGGGCTGGGAGCTCGACTACACGAGCGGCGAGTTTTACGAGAACGTCTACGACCACGACAACGGGATCAAGCATTTCCTCGGACACACTGGGCGCTTCACCGGCGAGGAAATAGTCGAGATCGTCTGCAACACGCCCGCCTCCCACCGCTGGATCACGGCCCGAATGTGGTCGTGGCTCGCGTACCCGATCGAGCCGAACAGCTCGATAGTGGCCGAGGTGGCGGCAAGTTACGCGAAGACCCTCCAGATCGAGGACCTCATCGGCGCAATCCTCATGCACCCCGCCTTCCGCTCGCCGGCCGCGATCGGGGGCCTCGTCAAGCAGCCCGTCGAGTACGTCGTCGGGACTCTCCGCCTTCTCGGCATGAACACGGCGGCAACGCCGTCGGGAGACCTCTTCTACACGCTCTCGAACTTCGGCCAGCTCCTGTTCGCTCCGCCGAGCGTCGGCGGATGGGGGTTCAACCAGTACTGGCTCTCGACGTCGAACGCCAACAACTTCCTCGCCTTCGCCGGCAACATGTCGGCCTATGCCGACCTGACGGCGATAGCGGACCTGAGCGGCAATCCGACAGCGCAGGTGAAGAAGATCCGCGAGATCCTCGGTATCGAGACGTGGTCGTCCAGGACGTACGCGGCCCTTATGAAGCTCGGTACGAGTCTCAAGTCCGACAGCGGCACGTGGCCAGCTCAGCAGTTGATGACCATGGCGCTCGTGTCCCCCGACTACCTGCTCAACTGAGGATCGAGGCGAACGAGATGGCAGCGAACGAGACGGAGGTGGGCGTGGGAGACGGGTTGAGCCGGCGAGGGTTTCTCGCGGGGTCCCTCGGAGCGACCGCGGCGGCCGGGACCGCCCTCAAGGCGCGGCACATCCGGCTTCCCGGCAGCACGCACGCAACCGACAGGACCACCGCCCGCCCGAGCACGAAGAAGGTGGCAGGCCCCCTCGTGCTGTGCACCCTCTACGGCGGCAACGACGGGCTGAACACGGTCGTTCCCTACGAGGAGCCGGCCTATCACGCGCTCCGCAAAGGTCTCGCGATCACTCACGACGAGGCGCTTCCCATCGGAGCGGCCGACGGCGTGACACTCGGCCTGCACCCGTCGCTCACGGGTATGCAGGCGCTCTGGAACTCCGGTCACCTGGCGATCATCCTCGGAGTGGAGTACCCGAACCCCAACTACAGCCACTTCGAGTCGATGGACATCTGGCAGACGGCTGACCTCTCGGGTGAGGCGGGCTCTGGTTGGCTCGGGCGCTGGCTCGACGCGACGGGGACCGATCCGATGCGGGCGCTCTCGGTTGGCTCTCAAGTGCCGATCGCATTTGCGGGGAACGTCCAGCAAGCCGGCACGCTCGCCGACTCGACGCAAGGCAACGCCCAGCTCCCCTATGGCAACGGCCCGTTCACGAGCGCCTACAAGGAGCTCATGAGCCTGAAGAAGCACCAAGGAGCTATCGCCGATCTGATCGCGGCAGACGGGACCAACCTGCTCCACGTGGGCAACGAGGCAGCCAAGGCGCTCAACAAGGAGTCGGTGCCACCCGGCCTTACCGACAGGTACGCGGCAGACATCGGGAACCAGCTCGACATTGCTGCCGAGCTGATCGAGTACGGCCTGCCGACGCAGGCCTACGGGGTCTCGTTCGCAAGCTTCGACACGCACTCCAACCAGGCAGGCACTCACGCGACGCTGCTCTCGCAACTCGATGCGGCGGTGCAGAACTTCTGTGGCGTGTTCCCGACCGCCGAGGCCGGAAAGAACCCCGTACTCGTCATCTACAGCGAATTCGGGCGGCGCCCGGAGGCGAACGCCAGCGCTGGCACCGATCACAGCTCGGCGAGCGTCGTGTTCGTGGTCGGGCCTTCGGTGAAGGGTGGCTACTACGGGGCGATGCCGAGCCTCACGAAGTTCGACGAGTACGGCAACTTCGTCGTCACGACGGACTTCAGAAGCGTGTACGCCACGATCCTCGAGCAGGTGCTCGGCATCGACAACAAGTCGGTCCTCGGCAAGTCATTCAGGACCATCGACTTCCTCTAACAGCCCGAGAGCGCCCTGAGAGCGCCTGAGCGGCGCTGGGAGCGGCCTCCCTCCCCGCGGGGGGGCGGGGGCGCCCACTGGCGACCGGGTCTCAGCCGCCCGGCAGGTGCACAGGCTGGACGATGTTGGCGTAGAGCGCACCGAGGCCGAGCAGGACGATGAAGGCCAGGAACACGTAGGCGACAGGCATGAGCTTCAGCACGTCTGCGTGGTACCGCTTGCCCTTGCGCGACCGGATCCGCTCGTAGACGGCGATCGCCACGTGCCCGCCGTCGAGGGGGAGCATGGGGAACAGATTGACGATCCCGACGAAGAGGTTGATCTCAGCGAGCAGCAGGAGCAGCTCCCCGAGATTGGCCTGGGAGCCGACCTGGATGAAGCCAAGGATCGACATGACCTGCGGGCCCTGAGAGGCTGCGGACGAGGACGCACCGCCTGAGCCGCCGGCAGCAGCGTGGCTCGACCCTGCGGTCACGACCGAATGAGCGAACTGGCTGAGGCCGTGGAACGAGAAGACCTGAGTCAAGCCTTGCCACGTGACCGACGCGATGGTGCCGAACTCACCGAAGGCGCGGGGCACCGACGTGAGCACACCGACCTTGCGCTCCACGCCCGACTCGAGCTCGACGCCGATGATCCCGGTGGCGTGCTTGCCGGTCGCGTGGACCGCCTGCCCGCCCACGTACTCGGTGACGTGGCGCGCGTCGACGGGCCGGATGTTGAGGTGGACGAGCGACCCGTTGCGATCGACGACGACGTGCAGCATCGTGCCGGCGTGCTTGCCGATCTCTGCCTCGAGGACGCTGAAGCCGGTGATCTTCGTACCATCGATCGAGACGAAGCGATCGCCATCGCGCAGCCCCGCCAGCTCCGCCGGTGTCTTGCCGTGCTGGAAGTGGAGCAGCTCGACGACGTACGGGCTCGTCGGTGATTCCGCTCCTACGAAGACGAAGATGCTCCAGCACAGCGCTACTGCAATGATCATGTGCATCGCCGACCCGGCGGAGGCCACTGCGATCCGGCGCGGAAACGAGGCTTGCCGGTAGCTGCGCGGCTCGTCGGCGGCATCGATCTCCTCGAGCATCGTCATGCCGGGTATCTTCACGAAGCCGCCCGCCGGGATCGCCTTCACGCCGTACTCGGTCTCGCCCTTGCGGATCGACCAGAGGCGCGGCCCGAACCCGAGGAAGTACTCGGTCACCTTCATCCCGCTCGCCTTGGCCACGATGAAGTGGCCGAACTCGTGCAGCATGATCATCGCGAGGATCGCGAGCACGACCACGAGCACGCTCACGGCATGCAGGACGACGGCGAGGATGACGCCGCCCGCCAAGAAGGCGACGAGGCGGGTGATCGCCGCAGCTGTAGACCCGCTCTCAGCGGGCGGGAGCGGCTGAGAGGCGGAAGCGCTGTCGCGAGACGGTGTGGGTGCGGCCGGGGAGGCGGTGGACGGCGGTGCGGTGCTCACGCGGCTTCTCCACGGGCGGCTACTGCGATGGCGGCGCGGGCACGAGCGCTTGCGTCGGCCTCGAGCACGTCCTCGATCGTACGCAAGTCACAGGCCTCAAAGGTCGCGAGGGTCTCCTCGACGACCTCGGCGATCTGGAGCCACCCGACGCGGCCCTCGAGGAACGCTGCGACCGCGACTTCGTTCGCGGCGTTCAGCCAGGCAGGAGCGGCACCGCCTGCACGACCCGCCTCGAAGGCCAAGCCGAGGCACCTGAAGGTCTCGAGATCCGGGGACTCGAACTCGAGTGAGGAGACCCGCTGCCAGTCGAGCGCCCCGTAGGCATGCGCGAGCCGATCCGGGAACCCGATGCAGTACCCGATCGGGAGACGCATGTCGGGCTGCGACAGCTGCGCGATCGTCGCGCCGTCACGGAACTCCACCATGGAGTGCACGATCGACTGCGGGTGCACGACGACCTCGATGCGGTCTATCCCCACGCCGAAGAGCTCGTTCGCCTCGAGCACCTCGAGCCCCTTGTTCATGAGAGTCGACGAGTCGACGGTGATCTTCGGACCCATCGACCAGGTGGGGTGAGCGAGTGCGTCGGCGATCGACACGGTCCCGAGCTCGGCGGTCGTGCGACCCCTGAAGGGCCCTCCGCTGGCCGTGAGGATCAGCTTGCTCACCATCACTTGCCGATCGGCGAGGATCGACCCGGCGAGACACTGATGGATCGCGCAGTGCTCAGAGTCCACAGGCAGGATCTCCGCTCCCGGCGTGGAACGGACACGGCGGACCACTGGCGCTCCCGCGATGAGCGACTCCTTGTTGGCGAGGGCCAGGCGCTTCCCGGCCTCGAGCGCCCGGAGCGTCACGTCGAGCCCTGCGAAGCCCACGACGGCGTTCAGCACCACGTCGACATCGGCCTCCTCGGCGAGCGACGCGAGGGCACCGGGGCCGCAGCGAAGCTCTGTGCCGGCCGGCAGCCGGCCATCCAGCTCAGCCGCCCTCCTTGCGTCCGCCAACGCGACGATCCGGGGCCGGAACTCGGCTGCCTGGGCCGCCAGCAGCTCGACCGAGGACGAAGCTCCGATCGCCGTCACCTCGAAGGCATCGCGCACCGACCGTGCGATCTCGAGCGCCTGCGTGCCGATCGACCCGGTCGAGCCTGCGATGGCCACGCGGCGTCGGGAGGTCGGATGCCCTGTCGTCAAGTGGACGTCAGCCGTGGAAGAGCCGTACGAGGATGTACGTCGCCGGGAGGACGAAAAGCAACGCATCGACCCGATCGAGCACTCCCCCATGGGCCGGCAGCAGGGTGCCCATGTCCTTCACGTTCATGTCCCGCTTGATCATCGACTCCACCAGGTCACCGACGGGCGCCACGACGGCGACGATGACGCCGAGGGCAGCGGCCCGCCCGAAATCCCACGGGTGCAGGTGGGAGACCACCGCCATCGCGATGATGAGGGCGGACAGGCTGCCGCCGATGAGGCCCTCCCAGGTCTTGTTCGGGCTGATGCTCGGCGCGAGCTTGTGCTGGCCGATCCAGCTGCCGAAGGCGTACCCGCCGACGTCATAGGCGACGGTGACCACCGCCGCTCCGAGCAGGTAGGCCACGCCGTGGCGAAGCGGGAACGCGGTCGGGTCGAGCAGCAGGCCGGAAAAACACCCGAGGCCCGCGATCCATGCGATCCCGAGCAGAGATACCGAGATGTTCGCCACCACGGCTCGGCGCGTCACTCCGGCGAGATACCAGCAAATCGTCGCGATGGTGCCGATCGCGAAGAGGATCGGGACCGCCTCTGGGCCCTTCAGGTACGCAGCGATTGCGAAGCCCGGAGCGGCCACAAGCCCTAGCAGCGTCGCTGGCTGGTACCTCACCCTGCGAAGCGTCTGGAAGAACTCGGCTGCCGCAAGAAGGAGCACCACGCACGAAAGCGCGAGGGCAGTGATCGGGCCTGCGTAGAAGCACAGCAGCGTGAACAGGCCTACGGCCAGCCCGGTGACGGTGGCTACGATCGGGTTGCGTCCTCGGTGCGGCGGGCTCACCTCCTGGGTCGGAGGCTCGACGACCTCGTCCGGCACGTCTGTCGTGACAGCCCTCCCGGCAAAACGGACCCGTCCCACTCCCACTTCCCCCGCACGCTCACGTGCGCTCGGGAGATGAAGACCCTCGTTACCGGAAGTGGCGATCACCCGGTAGACGGTCGTGTCGCCGGAGGCAGACACACGTTCAGGCCGGGCCGCAGTCGGCCTGGGATCGATCCCTTCGAAACGGTCGAAGTTCTCGAAGCCGAAGTCGTCTTCCACATCGGCACCCTCGTCGTGCGCGACAACGGGAACGCTCTCGCTGACGATCTCCGCGAACGCCTCGCTGTCCTGGTCGAAGTCACTCTGGGACTCACGCCAGACGGGACCCGGGATCACCGGTCCCGCCGGTTGGCCGTGCTGGAGCAGCACGCGCGGAACCTCCCTCGTCGGTGGATCGGTCCAGTCAGGCAGCTCGATGCCCGCGGCGATGTCGTCGGGCACCTCGTCGTAGAGGTCCTCGCTGTGTGAGAGGTGCCTCGGCGCGTGACCGGGTACCTGCGGCGGTCCCACGAGCGGGCTCGCCGGCGGCACGAGGCCGGCGGCTATTCCGGCTTCAACTCCTTCGATCCGCGGCCGCCCGATGTTCGAGCTAGGGAAACGCCGAGCTGGTGGGACCGGAGGTTCGCCGCCTGGCGTGGGGCCATCCGACAGCTCGCTGTCGCTCGTCTCGAAGTCGGCGGGGTCCTGTGGGTCTTCCATCAGATCTCGAGAAGCTCTTTCTCCTTCGACGCCAGCAGGCGGTCGATCTCAGCTACGAGCTCGTGGGTAAGCCTCTCCAGCTCCTTCTCGGCGCGATCGAGCTCGTCGGAGGAGAGCTCACCGCTCTTCTCGAGACTCTCGAGCTCATGGCGGGTGGCACGCCTGACATTGCGCACGGCAACGCGCCCCTCCTCCGCCCGGTGCTTTACGACCTTCACGTACTCCTTGCGGCGCTCCTGGGTGAGCTCCGGGAACACGAGGCGGATGACCGACCCGTCGTTCGCAGGGTTCACACCGAGATCAGAAGACGTGATCGCCTTCTCGATGGCTTTCATCGCACCCTTGTCGTAAGGCGAGATGACGAGCACCCGAGGCTCCGGGATCTGGAAGCCGGCCAGCTGCTGGAGGGGGACCTCCGAGCCGAAGTAGTCGACCTTGAGCCGCTCGACGAGGGCAGGGGTCGCCCGGCCGGTCCTCACGGCTGAGAAGTCGGCCCTGGCATGCTCCACCGCTTTGTGCATCCGTTCGCGGCATTCCTCGAGCGCAGCACTGATCAGGTCGTCGCTCACGAGATCAGCGTACCTATCTGCTCGCCTGCGAGGGCGGCCCGGACGTTGCCAGGCTGCATGATGTCGAATACGAGGATCGGGATCTGATTGTCCCGGCAGAAAGTGATCGCCGTCATGTCCATCACGCGGAGATCCTGGGAGATCACGTCCATGAACCCGATGTTCTCGTACCGCACCGCATCCGGCTTCACGCGGGGATCCGCGCTGTAGACGCCGTCGACGCCCGAGTGGGTCCCCTTCATGATGACCTCGGCCTCGATCTCGGCCGCGCGGAGGGCCGCGGGCGTGTCGGTTGTGAAGTACGGGCTTCCCATGCCTGCTGCAAGGATCACGACCCGGCCCTTTTCGAGGTGACGGAGGGCGCGACGCCGGATGTAGGGCTCGCA
>JBKQLZ010000227.1:0-2567 GCA_052146895.1 Acidimicrobiales bacterium | reverse complement strand
GTTTGGCGGTCATCGGCGGCTCCGCCTTGGCGGCGGCCGTTCGTGTCGCCGCCGCGGGTCGGTAGTCTTCGGCCGTGCACGACACCCTTGTTGTTCGCGGGGCTCGCGAGCACAACCTCAAGAACGTCTCGATAGAGCTGCCCCGCGACCGCCTCATCGTGTTCACGGGGCTGTCGGGCTCGGGGAAGTCGTCGCTCGCATTCGACACCATCTACGCCGAGGGCCAGCGCCGGTACGTCGAGTCGCTCTCGTCGTACGCCCGCCAGTTCCTCGGGCAGATGGACAAACCGGATGTGGACTTCATCGAGGGGTTGTCGCCCGCCATCTCGATCGACCAGAAGTCCGCGTCGCGCAATCCGCGCTCGACGGTGGGGACCGTGACCGAGATCTACGACTACCTCAGGCTCTTGTATGCGCGCATCGGCCAGCCGCATTGCCCCAGCTGCGGTCGGCTCGTCACCCGTCAGAGCCCGCAGCAGATCGTCGATCGTCTGAGCGACCTGCCCGAAGGCACGCGCTTCCAGGTCCTGGCCCCGGTCGTGCGCGGGCGGAAGGGCGAGTACTCGGCACTCCTTGACGAGCTTGCCAAGCAGGGCTTCTCGCGTGTCCGGGTCGACGGCAAGATCGTGGAGCTCTCCGATCGGACTGCGATCGAGCTCGCCCGCTATGAGCAGCACACCATCGAGGTGGTCGTGGATCGCCTCGTCAGGCGCGACGGGATAGAGCGCCGGCTCACCGACTCGATCGAGACGGCGCTGCGGATCGGCGAAGGAATAGCCGAGATCCTCCTGATGGCCGATTCCAAGCCGCCTGTTCGTGGCCGGGCGACGAAGGCTGCGGCCAAGGCAGCGGCGGCCAAGGCCCTCGATGCCGCCGCCGACGGGATCGCCGAGCTTGCAGAAGACGGGGAAGGCGACCAGGTGCTCACGTTCTCGCAGCACTTGGCGTGTGTGCACTGCGGGATCTCGCTCGACGAGCTTGCCCCGAGGAGCTTCTCGTTCAACTCGCCTTATGGGGCGTGTCCGTCGTGCAACGGGCTCGGTACGCGTTTCGAGGTCGATCCTGATCTCGTCGTGCCCAACCCGGACCTGTCCCTTTCGCACGGGGCCATCGGACCGTGGGCTGGAGCGCGCACCGAGTACTTCTCGCGGGTCTTGAAGGCCGTCGCCGAGGGTTACGGCTTCAGCATGGACAAGCCCTGGTCCAAGCTGAGCAAGCAGCAGCGCAAGATCCTTCTCTTCGGCGCGGGCACCCGGCGGGTCCATGTCCAGTACCGCAACCGGTACGGCACTCTGCGCAGCTACGACACCCAGTTCGAAGGCGTCGTGCCCTGGCTGCAGCGACGTCATTCCGAGGCAGACTCCGAGTGGGTGCGCGAACAGGTCGAGGGCTACATGCGAGAGGTCCCGTGCCCAGCATGCGGTGGGACGCGGCTGCGCCCTCAGTCCCTCGCTGTCAAGGTGGGCGGCAGGAGCATCGCCGAGCTGTCGTCGCTGTCCATCCGCGCTGCTCACGAGCTTCTTGGGACGCTCGAGCTGACCTCCCGGGAGGAGATGATCGCGGCCCGGGTCATGAAGGAGATCCGCGCCCGGCTGCAGTTCCTGGTCGACGTCGGGCTCGACTATCTGAGCCTCGACCGCTCGGCAGCGACTCTGGCCGGCGGGGAGGCCCAGCGGATCCGCCTTGCGTCCCAGATCGGCAGCGGCCTGGTTGGCGTGCTGTACGTTCTCGACGAGCCTTCCGTCGGGCTGCACCAGAGGGACAACCGCAAGCTCGTCGAGACATTGCTCCGGCTGCGCGACATCGGGAACACCGTGCTTGTCGTCGAGCACGACGAGGAGACGATCCGGATCGCGGACTACGTCGTCGACATCGGGCCGGGAGCGGGCGAGCACGGCGGCGAGATCGTGTGCGCCGGCTCGGTCGCGGATCTCGAGAACTGCCGCTCGTCTCTCACCGGCCAGTACCTGTCGGGGAAGCGCTCCATCGCGCTGCCGCCGATGCGACGCGAACCGCGTGGCGACTGGCTCGTGGTGCGCGGTGCCCGGGAGCACAACCTGAAGGGCATCGATGTGGAGATCCCACTCGGCTGCTTCGTGTCGGTGACGGGGGTGTCCGGGTCCGGGAAGTCCACCCTCATAAACGACATCCTGCTGAGAGCCCTGATGCAGCGGATCTACAAGTCCCGCGTGGTGCCGGGGCGTCATCACACGATCGAGGGTGCGGAGGCGCTCGACAAGGTAATTGACATCGACCAGTCGCCGATCGGCCGCACGCCGCGCTCGAACCCGGCCACCTACACCGGCATGTTCGACAACGTGCGAAAGCTGTTCAGCCAGACGGCTGAGTCGAGGCTGCGCGGGTACCTGCCGGGTCGCTTCTCGTTCAACGTCTCCGGCGGCCGCTGCGAGGCGTGCGCGGGCGACGGGACCCTCAAGATCGAGATGCACTTCCTTCCGGACGTTTACGTCCCGTGTGAGGTCTGCAAAGGCGCGCGCTACAACCGGGACACGCTCGAGGTGACCTGGCGTGGCAAGAACATCGCCGAAGTGCTCGATCTCTCCTGT
>JBKQLZ010000226.1:0-6392 GCA_052146895.1 Acidimicrobiales bacterium | reverse complement strand
GGCTCGTGATCCTCGCGAGCGAGGACGTCGGGCTGGCCGACCCGATGGCCCTCGTCGTCGCAACAGCGGCCGCAACCGCGGTCGAGCTCGTAGGGCTGCCGGAGGGAGCGCTAAATCTCGCCCAGGCGACGCTTCACCTCGCCCTCGCCCCGAAGTCGAACTCTTCGGCGACCGGGATCTGGAGCGCGATCGAGAAGGTGAGAACTGGGCCGTTCGTCGAGGTCCCTCCACATCTCAAGGGGTCGAACTACCAGGGTGCCGCCTCGCTCGGGCACGGCATCGGCTACGAGTATCCTCACGATGACCCGCGCGGCTACATCGAACAGGAGTACCTGCCCGGTGAGTTGGCGGGAATGCGTCTTTTCGAGCCCGGTGTCCACGGGGCGGAGGGCACATTCGTGCGCCGGTGGCGAGAGCGGCGCGGCGAGCAGCAAGAAGATGAAGAGCGATCACACGAGTGAGGGACTGACGATCTGATGGAGGCCGAGCGACTGCGGCACGCGTTCACGGAGTTCTTCGTCGAGCGCGGCCACGCGGCCCTGCCGCCCGCCAGCCTTGTGCCGAACGACCCCACTGTGCTCTTCACGATCGCCGGAATGGTCCAGTTCAAGCCGTACTTCCTCGGAGAGGCCTCGCCCGAGAACCCGCGGGTGACGACGATTCAGCCTTGCTTGCGGACGAGTGACATCGAGATCGTCGGGACGACGGCACGCCATTGCACCTTCTTCGAGATGCTCGGCAACTTCTCTTTCGGCGAGTACTTCAAGGAGAAGGCGATCCCCTGGGCGTGGGAGTTCGTGACCGAGGTGCTCGGTCTCGACCCGGACCGCCTCTGGGTGACGGTCCACGTTAGCGACGACGAGGCGGCCGAGATCTGGCCGTCGACGACGTCGCTTCCGGCCGAGCGAGTGCAACGTCTCGACGAGGACAACTTCTGGAAGATGGGAGAGACGGGACCCTGCGGCCCGAGCTCGGAGATCTTCTTCGACGGGGGAGAGGCGTTCGGCCCCGGCGGTGGCCCAGGGCACGAGGACGCTGAGGCGAGCGGCCGGTACAGCGAGATCTGGAACCTCGTGTTCACGCAGTACAACCGCACGGAGAGCGGCGAGCTGACTCCGCTGCCGAAACGCAACATCGACACCGGCGCCGGGCTCGACCGCCTCCTCGTGGTCCTGCAGGACGTTCCCCACGTGCAGGCGATCGACTGCGTCGCACCGATCGTCGAACGGGCGGCCGAGCTGACGGGGCGGCGCGCTGGAGCCGACGAACGCTCCGACCGGAGCCTCCGGATCATCGCCGACCACTCACGCGCGTTCACTTTCGCCGTGGCTGACGGCGTCTTCCCGTCGAACGAGGCACGGGGCTACGTGTTGCGGCGGCTCATCCGTCGAGCCGTTCTTCGCTCGCAGCAGCTAGGGCGCCGGGACCTCGTCACCGAGGAGCTCGTCGACGCCGTGATCGGCACGATGGGCTCCGCGTACCCCAAACTCGTGCGCGACGTGGACCGGATAAAGAAGGTGGTCGTGCACGAGGAGGAGGCCTTCCTCCGGACCCTTCGTCAGGGCACCTCGCTGCTCGAGGACGAGCTCGCCAAAGGCAAGAAGACGATCAGCGGGGAGCTGGCATTCAGCCTGCACGACACCTTCGGCTTCCCGTTCGAGCTGACAAAGGAGATCGCCTCCGAGCGTGGCGTGGCGGTCGACGAGTCCGGCTACGAGACGGCAATGGACGCCCAGCGCCAGCGCGCCCGTGAGGGGAGCAAGGCGGGAGTGATCACCCCCGATGAGGTCGCATCTCGTTGGCGGGAGATCAAGGCGAGGGGGGGAGCGACGAAGTTTCTCGGATATGAGCAGACCACCGCCGATGGTGTCGTCATCGACGCGTTGCCAAGCGCCGTGGACGCGGCCTTCGAGAACGTCGACGGCGAGCGCGCACCTGAAGGAGCCGAGCTCGTCGAGGTCTTCTTGGACCAGACGCCCTTTTATGCCGAGGGGGGCGGCCAGGTGGGTGACACCGGGACGATCACGACGCCCACGGGGCTCGTCCGTGTCCTCGACACCACGGCGGTTATCGAGGGCCTCACACGCCACCTCGGTTACGTGGTCGACGGCACGATCGAGGCCGGGTCCGAGGCGCGGGCGGAGGTCGACTCGACGCGGCGCGACGCCATCCGGCGCAACCACACCGGCACCCATCTGCTCCATTGGGCTCTACGCAGCGTGCTCGGGGATCACGTCCGTCAGCAGGGCTCGCTCGTCGCACCTGACCGGCTGCGTTTCGACTTCAGCCACTTCGGGCCGCTCTCGCCCGACGAGATCGTCGAGATCGAGGACCTCGTCAACTCCCGTGTCATCGCGGACGAGCCGGTCGAGACGGCGCTGTCAGCGCGCGAGGAGGCCGAGGCGGCTGGCGCGATCGCGTTCTTCGGCGAGAAGTACGGCGACCGGGTCCGGGTTGTGCACGCCGGTCACGACTCGGTCGAGCTCTGCGGCGGCACACATGTCGGCGCCCTCGGGATGATCGGGCCGATCAGGATCGTCTCGGAGGGATCGATTGGGGCGAACACTCGCCGCGTCGAGGCCGTGACGGGTGCTGTCTCGCTCGCCCACATCCGGGAGGCCGACCGGAGGCTCCTCGCTGCTGCCGAGCTGTTGCGGGCGCAGCCCGACGAGGTGCCTGCGGCCGTATCGCGACTCGTCAGCCGGCAACGCGCCCTCGAGGACGAGCTGGCGGATCTTCGGGCCGGTCAGGTTGGAGCCATCGCTGACCAGCTCCTCTCTTCTGCGGTCGACGGGCTGGTGATCGCCCGCCAGGACGATCTCGACGCGAACGAGCTTCGGGATCTCGCTCTGTCGGTCCGCGACCGGCAAGGCATCCGGGGCGTAGGCCTCGGGAGCGTGGCCGGCGACGGGAGGGTCGCTCTCGTCGTGGCGGTCACGAAGGACTCCGGGCTCGACGCCCGAGCCGCGGCCTCCGAGGCCGCCAAGGCCGTGGGCGGCGGCGGAGGAGGCTCGCAAGAGCTCGCGACCGCAGGCGGCCGTGACGCGTCGGGGATCGACCGCGCCGTCGAAGTGCTCCGGTCGCTCCTGTCCGGCAAGCAGTGAGAGTGCTGGCCCTCGACCTAGGCGAGCGCCGGATCGGGGTCGCCGTCAGCGACTCCCAGGGCGTGCTCGCCTCGCCTTACACCGTTATCGACCGAGGCGATGATGTCGCGGCCGACCACGCCCGCGTGGCTGCATTGGTCGAAGAGACGGGAGCCGAGCTGCTCGTCGTCGGAATGCCCCTCTCGCTGTCGGGTGCGAGCGGCCCCGCTGCGCAAAAGGCGCAAGCCGAGGCCGAGGTGCTGGCGGTGCTGGTCCGGGTCCCCGTCGAGACGTTCGACGAGCGCCTGACCACGGTCGAAGCGGCTCGCCGCCGCCAGGCTCGCCTGAGCGCAGGGGTCCGGCCCTCCCGCTCCAACCGCAAAGCCGGCCGGGAAGGCATAGACGCCGAGGCCGCAGCGATCTTGTTGGAAGCCTGGCTGGACGCGCACCGGGGCGGACAATGAGGCTGTCCGCGACGACCGAGGTCGCAGGCGTCGTCGGGACACCGATCCGTCACTCGTTGTCGCCGGCGCTTCACAACGCGGCCTTTGCCGCGCTCGGGCTCGACTGGGCGTACCTGGCGTTCGACGTGCCGCCACCGCACTTCGCGACGGCTCTCGAAGGAGCGAACTCCCTCGGTTTCAAAGGGCTCTCGGTGACGATGCCCCACAAGGAGCCCGCCGCGATGCTCGCCACCCGCAGGAGCGTGACCGCTCGCCGGCTCGGCGCGGCGAACACCCTCACGTTCGAGCGGGGAGCCATCCTTGCGGACTCCACCGACGGCCAGGGCCTCCTCGACGATCTCCGCCAGGCTCTCTCTTTCGACCCCGCCGGCCACCGCTGCGGCGTCATCGGCGCCGGAGGCGCGGCTCGGGCAGCGATCCTTGCGCTGGCAGAGGCGGGTGCCGAAGAGGTGCTCGTGGTCAACCGCACCCCGATCCGCGCCTTTCGGGCGGCCGCGCTCGCGATGAGCAGGGGCCGGGTCGCCCGGCCGGAGGAGCTCGACTCGGTCGATCTCGTGATCCAGGCGACGCCGGCGGACATGGGCACAGATAGCACGGCCAGCAGTGCCGAGGAGGCCCATGAGTGGCCCGCAGGAGCCGACCCCAGCCGGCTCGGGAGCGGTCAGCTTGCAGTCGACCTCGTCTACCACCCAGCAATCACGCCCTGGCTGGCCGAGGCGTCGCGGTGCGGGGCCACCACGAGAAACGGGCTCGGGATGCTCGTCCACCAAGCCGGCCTCCAGGTCTCGCGCTGGACGGGAGAGACCGCCCCGCTCGAGGCGATGTGGGCGGCGGTGCAGTCCTGAGCGCTTGTTGCTTGCCTGAGATGAGGACGAGCTTGCCGGTATCGTGGTCGGCGTGACCGCCGTCCCCTACGGGCGCAGTGAAGCGGTCAGCACTCGGCGCGAGCGCCGGTCGTTGATCAGCCTGCTGCGTCACGTCGATGTCGTACTCGTCGGCAGCGCGCTCACGCTCTCGCTGATGGGGATCATCATGGTCTACTCGGCCACTCGGAACCTCCTCATACAGCAGGGGATCAGCCAGCGCTACTACCTCGAGCGCCAGGCGGTCTGGGTGGTCATAGGCGTGATGGTCATGGTGGCGGTGGCCGCGATCGACTACCGGCACTTCCGCCAGTGGGCGTACGTGATCTACGGACTCGTGCTCTGCGGGCTCGTAGGAGTCTTCGTCATCGGCAAGTCTCAGTACGGTGCCGAGCGCTGGTACCAGCTCGGGCCTCTACAGCTTCAGCCCTCCGAGTTCGCCGCCCTGGGCCTGATCATCTCCATCGCGGCGTACTGCAGCAGACGCCAGGGCGTCCTTGCCGCCCGGGAGATGGTTGGGCTGCTCGCGCTCGCCGGCGTGCCGATGCTGCTCGTCTACAAGCAGCCCGACCTCGGCACGACGATCATCCTCGGTGTCACCCTTGCGGCGATGATGCTCGCGGCCGACGTCCGCCTGCGCTATCTGGCGCTGTTGTTCGTGATGGTGGTCGGCGGGTTCTTCTTCGCCGTCAAGGTCCACCTCATCGATGCGAACCAGTTGAGCAGGCTCACCAGCTTTCTCCACCAGAGCAAGGATGCTCAGTCGACGAACTACGAAGTGAACATGACCAAGAACGCCATCTCGGCTGGCGGTCTCAAGGGTGTCGGCATCGACAAGGGCCTTGCGACCAATCTGGCGCTCATCCCGAACCAGTACACGGACTTCATCTTCTCGGCCGTCGGCGAGCAGCTCGGGTTCATCGGCTCGGCCCTCGTGATCGGCCTCTTCGGCCTAATCGCGCTGCGGATGCTGCGCGCAGCTCAGATGGCGAAGGACACGTTCGGGCGGCTCGTTTGTGTGGGGGCCGTGGCGTTTCTTGCCTTCTCGGTCTTCGAGAACATCGGAATGAACATCGGCATCACGCCGATCACTGGCATCCCGCTCCCGTTTCTCAGCTATGGCGGATCTGCCTCGTTCGCGTTCTTCGCGGCGATCGGGCTCGTGGTCAACGTGGAGATGCGTAGGCTGCCCCGGCGGGAGGCGAGAGGGGCGTGGTGAGCGAGACCGACATCGAGACCGACGACTTGGCCGGAGCTAGCGCTCATGACGCTGACGCTGCCCCGTCCCCAGCGTCCGGAGAAACGGACGCTAGGTCCGGCATCAGCGTCAGCGCCGACTCCCGTGCCGAGGAGGAGCTGGCGTCGGAAGAGGCCTCCGTCTCTGAGGAGGCCGAAGACGACGACAGCTCGGACGACGACGAAGACGACGAAGACGACGAAGACGACGAAGACGAGGACGAGGACGAGGAGGACGAGGACGACTCGGAGCGGCCTGAGCCTATGTCGCAGATGCTCTTTGTTGACGTTGCGCTCGTGCTCCCCTCAACGCATCCCGTGGTGATCCTGCAGGAAGCCGATATGCCCTACAGGGAGCTGCGGATCCCTGTAGGGGGAGCAGAGGGGGTGGCGATCGGATACGCGGCGAGGCAGGTCGCGACTCCGCGGCCGCTGACGCACGAGCTGATCTCACAGCTGCTCGACGCTTTCGACCTGTCGCTCGACGCAGTGCACATCACGTCGGTCGAAGGAGCGAACTTCCTCGCCGAGCTCGTCGTCTCCGGCCGTAGCGGCGTTCGTTCCATCGATTGCCGGCCTTCTGACGGCATAGCGCTCGCGCTCCGCCGGAGGATCCCGGTGCCGATCATGGCCGCTCCGCACGTGCTCGAGCTGGCCGGCGGTGGCTCTCCCTCAGGCAACTAACCGCCGCAGCCGACGGGCACCTCCGCCGCAGCGCTAGGTGGGCGCCGGGGCGAATCCGCCCG
>JBKQLZ010000225.1:0-14471 GCA_052146895.1 Acidimicrobiales bacterium | reverse complement strand
CAGCAACTCGATGCACTAAATGTCCAGCTCACCAGCACCCTCGCCGCACTGCCCGAGAAAGAGATCGTTGCGCAGCAGAACGAGTGGCAAAAGACAGCGCTGGCGGGCATTGCTGTGCCGTCGCAAGAGGGCTTAGTCGCGTACTACCCGCTGGAGAGAGTCGAGCACGATGCCGCAGTCTCCAACTGTCTCGGGAACGGCGGCTGCTCCGTAGGCAACGATGGGCAAGCCGTGATGCATCGCCTCGAGGAGCGGTGCGCAGAAGCCCTCGTGGTCGGAGCAGCCGACGAATATGTCGCAAGCGTGATAGAGCGCCGTCAACTCCGGAGCGCCGATCGAACCATGGAACTCGACAGCGCCGGTGAGGCCAAGCTCGTCCACGAGCTCGCGGACGGCGAGGACATACTCGGCACAGGCATACCTACCAACCAGGTGAAGACGAGCAGCGGGATCGTACGTCTGCACGTACGCGTAAAAGCTCCTCACGAGGTCGTCGTGGGCCTTGTGGGGAAGCATCTGCCCGACGAAGAGCCAATCTGCTCCACCTGCGCGCTTCGCGTCGCGAAGCTCGCCTGCTCGCGCCAGATCAGGTGGCGCGTCGAAGGTCGAGCGGTCGAGCATCAGCATCGACACCGCCGTGTGCTGGTAGCCCCAGGCCTCGAGCTCCCGAGTGTTGTAGGCGGAGACACCTATCCCGAGCGAGACGAGCGGGGCGAGCCGTGCGAGCTGCTCCCGGCCGAGCCGGGTCTCGGCTCCAAGCGAAGGCATCCACTTCTCGACGAGCTCGGCGGGGGTGATGTTGTGATAGTTCAGGAGCTTGACACCAGGGTGATCCGCCACGACCTCCGCCGCGGGACTTCCGACCGATGCTTGGTAACAGACCCACTGACGATTGCTCGTGTACCAGCTCAACTCGGACAATGGCTTGACCTTGCCGACCAACGCGACACCGGGACTGAGCGTGAAGATCTCCGACTGGAACCCGAGCGACCGCAGCACGCTCTGAGCCTCCAGGGTGTGATAGCTCACGGCGTCGCGCTCGACGATCGACGGGATCACTTGGTCGATCCGTTCTGGACCGCGCATCGGTTATGGACCTGTCTCGCTATACCGGATGCGCGACGACTCTGATTTCCGTCTCGGCCTCGAGATCAGCCCGAAAGCCAGCCGCAGAAAGGAGCCGATCGACTTCTTGAGGCGTGTAGAAACGGGCCCGAGCCGGCTCGGTCGACGCTCCACTGTGGGCGTACTGCAGAAAGCTCTCGAGATAGCTGTCCGAAAGAAGATTCGGGTATGTCAGCACAACCGTTCCGGTCGGCTTGATGAGCCGGCGCAACTCCTCCAACAACAAGAAGGCGTCCTCGCGCTCCAAGTGCTGCAGGACGAGCAAGCTGTAAGCAAGATCGACGCTCGCGTCACGGACCTCGGGAATCGAGACATCCTGACTGTGCACGTAGCTCACGTTCTTGAAGTCGCTGAGGCGCACCGCCGCCATTTCGAGCATGCGCTCAGAGACATCGACTGCCCATAGCTTGGCGCACTTGGGAGCAACGAACTTCGCGACGCGGCCGATGCCGCAGCCAAGGTCGAGGACCGTCGAATTCTCGCTGAACCATGGACTGAGCCGGTCGCAGTCGAGGCGCCCGCCCTCTGCGAAGCTCTCCTCGCTCTCGGTCAAGTAGATCAGCCGCTTCGCGTCACCCTCGGTGGTGGGCGTCCAAGTCGGCTCGTATCGGCTGCGGGATGCCGGAGCCGAGAGATCGCTCTCGCTGGAGGCGCCGTTCGAAGGGCCTTGATTTTGCAGTCTGGCTCGAGCTGCAGAGAGCATTCGACGAATCCGCGCGGCGGTTGAAACGCTCCCTTGCTGCATCTGCTCATCTTAGGTGGCCCACCAGGCACACAATCCGAGCCTCAGATCAGGACATGTCGAGAGGTTCGACGCCCACTTCGGCAAGAAGAGCCTGCGAGTAGGTGACCCTCCCGGTCAGCTCCCGGGGATCCCCGCTGCACAACACGAGTGCGGCTTCGGCCATGTACCCGACCGGCTCATGGCGCTCTTTCGGGACTCGCTTGTCGAGCTGGTGGTGAACGACACCGGGAGTGACCACGAGACCGGTCGGCGACAGCACGTTGACCGCGATCCCGTCGGCATAGAGCTCAGACGCGAGCCCCGTCGTGAAACGTTCGAGTGCTGCCTTGCACATCCCGTAGACCGTGCCACCACCAGTTTGGGGGTAGGGCGGGCCTTTCGGGTGGATCGCCGCAGGAGACGAGATGTTCAAGATCCATCCCGACGATGCAGCCCGCATATCTGGGATCACGAGCTGTGCGAGGTGGAACGGTCCGAGCACCTGCACGTCGAACATCAGCTGGTAGCGGTGGAGATCGAAGTCCGCGACCGGCACGAAGTAGGTGACTGCTGCGTTGTTGACGAGGATGTCGATCGCACCGAGCTCGTCGCGGACGGTCTGGACGACCCGTTCCCTGTCTTCCCCGCGCGCCAGGTCAGCGGCGATGGCGATGGCCATGCCGCCGGCGTCCGCGATCGAACGAACCGTGCTGTTGATGCTTCCGGCCAACGGGTGATCGCCGTCCTCCACCGTCCTTGCGGTAACGGCGACAGCCGCGCCCTCCATCGCGAACCGGCGGGCTATCGCCTCTCCGATCCCCCGGCTGGCGCCGGTGACGAGCACGACCTTGCCTGCGAGAGATTGCTGATCTGCCATTGCCAACTCCCCCTTTGTGGTACCGGCGACGCCTGGCGAGCGCCAGCCGCACTTCGCGAGACGCTAGCTCGCTGCCGACCGCACGACGCGTGAGAGACCGGGGTGCGTAGGATGCAGGGACATGGGGTTTCTCTGGAAAAAGCTGATGCGAATCTTCCGCACGCGGAAGCTCCAGAAGCAACGCTCGGGGCGCTGACCCGCCTCAGAGCACAGACAGAGCGGCGGCCATCACGATCGCGCCGCCGCGAGGGTCGCCCACGAGGCCGGACTCCATCCGGTTCATGACGTAGGCGACGCTGAGGCGGGTGTCGAGATCGATCACGATGACCGATCCGCCCCAACCGCCCCAGAAGCAAGTGTGCGGGCCGACCGGCATGAGCTCCCCGGAGAGCCCAAAGCCCATCCCGAACCGGATCGGTTGGCCGAGGACGAGGTCGGGCCCGTTCGATTGCTCCTCGAAGATCGCTTCACATCCGGCCGGTGACAGCAAGCGGACTCCCCGCGCCTCTCCTCCACAGGCGAGAACGGAGTGGACGCCCGCGACCGAGCGGGCATTCCCGTGCCCCCCGGCAGCCGGGATCTCCGCACGGCGCCACGGGACCGTCCAGGACGCGGTGGCGTCGAGGACCGGATTCATGAACGTCCGCAGGGCGACGCTGCCAGGGTCCATTTCGGCCACAGTCGGCAACTCGGTCGGCGCGATAACAGGGGCGACGCGCGAGTCGGCCTCGGGAGGCGTACCGATGAAGAAGTCGGCTCCGAGAGGCCCGGCCACCTCTTCGGCAAAGAATTGACCGACACTGCGGCCGCTGACTCGGCGTACCACTTCGCCCACGAGGTAGCCCTGGGTCACCGCGTGATAGCCGGAGGCTGAGCCCGGCTCCCACCACGGCTCCTGCGCAGCGAGCAGGCTCGTCGCCTTCTCCCAGTCGTAGAGGTCCGCGAGCTCTATCGGCTCCTCCCAGCCGGACAAGCCGGCGGTGTGCGACATGAGGTGGCGTACCTCGACTCCCTCCTTGCCGGCGGCGGCGAACTCGGGCCAGTACTTCGCCACGGGGGCGTGGAAGTCGATCTCTCCTCGGTCGGCGAGCATCAGGGCGCAAAGGGCGGTCATCGTCTTAGTCGTCGACCACACGTTGATGATCGTGTCTTCCTGCCAAGGCTCCGTCTTCTCCTCGTCGACGTAGCCGCCCCACAGATCGACGACCGGCTCGCCGTCGAGGAAGACAGCGGCTGACGCTCCGACGTCAAGGCCCTGGTCGAAGTTCGCCTCGAATGCCTGCCGAACCTGCTCGAAACGCTCGTCACACGTGCCGTACACCTCAGCCATCACTCACGCCTTCCGAATGACCCGAGCACCGACTTGCCGGTGCTGCTCAGGCGCAAGCTACAAGAGGATCAGGCGAGACGCTCGTAGGCCTCGTCGTCGTAGGTCCCGTAGAAGGTCATCAGCCCATCGACGAGCTCGGCGAACGAGGCTGCCGCATAGAGAACCGGCTGGTAGCGAGTGATGTCGTACTCGGTGGTGCCCATCTCGGCGAAGTCCAGGAGCCGGATCTCGGCCTGCTGGAAGACATCCAGCTCGCCGAAGGACGACAGGATGCCTGCGCCGTACGCCTTCGGCTCGCCGTCTTCGAAAACGACGCCGAACTCGAGCGTGAACCAGAAGACACGGGACATGAACGCCAGCGCCGCCGCGGTCTCTGTTCTCGCGACCGCGTTGCCAACCTCCTCACAGATCGCCGCGAAGCTCGGGTCGGCAAGTTGATTGGCGTGGCCGACGACTTCGTGGATGATGTCCGGCTCGGGCGTGTAGAGCGGAACGGAATCGTGCCGCAGGTACTGGGTCGAGAAGAAGCGCCGGTCGGCGAACGCGCCGTAGAACTCCCGCAATGGAGCCAGTCCGGCCACCGGTTGGTAGGCAAAGCCGGTCAGCGGGGTCAATCGCTCGCTCACCTCGTCGAGCTGCGGCACGTGATCGCGGGGAAGGTCGAGCCGCGCCCGCGCGTCGTTGAACGCTGTGCAGGCGTACCGATCGTGCTTGGGAGCCAGCTCTCCGGACACAATTCGCCAGACGTCGTGCTCGGTCGAGGTGTAATCGATGGGCGTGATCGCCTGACCCGGCCGGTGGGAGGCAGAGATGGACGCGATCTCGTCGCGCCGCCTCCTGTAGGCGGGATCCGAGAACCCCGGGTGATCGTCGTCGAGCTCCACCCTCAGCCCGTTGGTCGATTCGACCACGGGCGAGTATCCGCTAGCAGTTGTCATCGACGATCCCGGCCATACGTCTTGCAGTTTGCCTCATCTGACACGATCTGATGGTTGACCGATCGAGAATCGAGACGATTCATCGCAATATCTCCAGACGTGGATACAATCGTCTCAAATGCCACCTACAACCGACGCATCGCTGAGACGTCCCGCGACCGCTTCCGTCGACGCTACCGATCGGTCGATGATCGAGCTCTTGCAACAAGACGGGCGACGCTCGGTCAACGACCTCGCCGAGCAGGTAGGCGTGTCCCGTGCAAACGCGTACCAGCGCCTCGCGCGGCTCCGTAACGACGGGGTGATCACCGGTTTCACTGCCCGCACCGATCCCCGTCAACTCGGCCTCGACGTCGCCGCCCTGATCATCGTGAACGCCGATCAGCGATCGTGGCGCGAGCTTCTCGAGAACGTCAAGGCGCTGCCGGGGACGCAGTATGTGGCGTTGACTGCTGGGGGTTTCGACTTCGTGCTGCTGGTCCGAGTTCCCGACGTCGAGACGCTTCGCGACGTCGTCCTCGAGCGGCTCACGGGCATGCCCGGCGTCCGGTCGACGCAGACGATGTTCATCCTGGACGAGTACGACCGCCTCAGCCGGTGAAATCCTGCAAGACGCTCACGAATTGCGGAGGATCCTGCAACAGCGCGCCGTAGCCTGCGCCGTTCCAGAGGTAATGCTGGGCTCCACCGATCGCCCCGGCGAGCGAGGTGGCATCAGCACTGGGGAACACCTCGTCGTCGTCGCCCGCGATCACGAGAACCGGGTGGTGCATCGCCCTGAGGCCTGTCACCGAGGCTGTGCTGGTCCAGAACGCCGACTCCAGGTGTGCTTGCATCGAGATCGTCGCGCTAGTCACGTCATCAGGAATCTGCTCTTGCAGATCGTGAAGCCACTCGTGCCGGGCGGCTACTTCCGCGAGTGGGAACATCAGCCGTGAGATCGCCGTTGGAGTCGCGGTCGATGTCCCGAGCAGTCGTGCGGCCGAGCTCGTCATTGCCTGGCTTCCTGCAGTGGGCATGCCCGTATCGGCAACGACAAGGTCGCCTACGAGCATGGGATGGCGCATCGTGAGCGCGACCGCAACCTGCCCGCCCATCCCCCAGCCGAGCACCACGGACTGTGACAAGCCGAGCTCGCCCAACAACCCGGCCGTCATGTCAGCCAGCCAGTCGATCGACAAAGGCGCGTTGGGGGGGCCGGAATATCCAACTCCAGGAAGATCGAAGATCGTCACGCGGTAGTGCTGGTCGAGCGCCTGGATGAGCGGCGGCGACCACCATGTCATGGAGGCGTCCTCGCCTTCGATGAGCACGAGCGAGGTTCCCGAGCCAGATTGCCGGTATGCCACGGGCACAACTTCTCGGTACGAGCTCGTCCCCGGTGTGGGCACCTTGGTCGAGGCGAGGCCGTCCGGGACGGCCACGACCGGCATGCGATCGACTGCCCCGAGGTAGCTGAGCGCGCCGCGCTCCGTGGTGCCTGCGACGACCGACGGGACGATTGTGGTGGTCGGGCCCGCACCGCCGGGTGTCGTTGTCGCTGATGCTCCGTGACCCGGCGGCCCGCTGCATCCGGTCAGCAGCAAGGCCGCCCCGATCGAGAGGGCTCCGGCCCGGCCGAGCTGCCTGACGACGGCGCTTGCTCGGATCAATCGGCCCACCGGAGCTTGCGGAGTCGGCGAGGCGAGACATAGCCGTTGTCCGCGAACCACCTGGCTGACCGCTCGAGTGCCTCGCGAGCCGACCGCGAGGTGTACCCGAGCTCGGACCGTGCTCGGGTGTCGTCGTAAACCATCTTCGTCGTAGACATCTTGGCGCCCTCGAGCGGCACCGAGGGAGCGCGGCCGACGAGCTTGCCCTCGACCAGCTCGGAGATCCGTGCAGCAGTCAGTGCGGCTCCAGCCGGCACTCGCAGCGTCGGTCGAGAAAGACCGGTCACATCGGCGAGGATGTCGAGGATCTCGCGGAACGAGTGGTTCTCTCCTCCGAGCACGTAACTGCGGCCCTGGCGGCCTCGCTCGGCCGCGAGCATGTGGCCGGCGGCCACGTCCTCGACGTCGACAACGTTCATCGCCGTATCGACATAGCCCGGCATCTTCCCGTTCAGGAAGTCGAGGACCGTCCGGCCCGTCGGGGTAGGGGCGCGGTCCCTCGGTCCCACCGGGAGCGTTGGCTGGACGAGAACGATTGACTGGCCCTCGGCGGCAGCTCGCAGGACCTCGTGCTCGGCCACGAACTTCGAGCGCTTGTACGAACCGAAGAGGTGCTCGATCCGGGGCCAATCGGACTCACGCGCGAGGCGACCGCCGGGATCGTCGCGCCCGCCCGAGGTGTGATCGAGACCGATCGTCCCGACCGTGCTCGTGTACACGACCCGCTCGACCCCCGCTTGTCTTGCAGCATCTAAGACGTTGAGCGTGCCACCGACGTTGACGTCGTAGAACTCGTCCGGGTCCTTCGACCAGAAACGGTAGAGAGCAGCCACGTGGAACACGAGGGTGCACCCCGCCACCGCTGCTGCGATGCTTGCGCCGTCACGAAGGTCCGCCTCTATCTTCGTGACGTCGAGCCCGCCCAGACTTGCTTGGTCTGCACCGGGCTGCACGGCGGCGACAACGTCGGCGCCGCGCTCGAGCAACGAGCGAGTCACGGCGGAGCCGATGAAGCCGGTGGCACCGGTGACGAGGACGCGGTCCCCCGGCCCGATCGCTCGGGCCCTCGGTTCGGGAATCACTCCCTCATCGGTGCAGCGCGCTCTTGGCGAGCGTCTTGCCGAACTCGAAGACGAGAGCCGAGTTGCGGTGCGCATCGCCGAGGACGTCGTCGAGGGCATCGACGAAGTAGTCGATCTCCTCCTGCCCGCAGATGAGCGGCGGGAGCAGCTTGACGATGTTGACGTTGTCCGCTGCAACCTGGGTCAGGATCCGATGGCGGTTGAACAGGGGACCGACGATGAGCTGCGAGAACAAGCCCTTCCGGGCGCCTTCGAGCATCTTCCAGCGCGACTTGAGGCGAAGGGAGGACGGTTCGCCGAAGATGAGGCCGATCATCAAGCCCTTGCCCCGGACCTCGTGGAACATCTCGTACTTCTCGACGAGTGGCGCGAGGGCTTTCTCGAACGTCTCGCCTGAGATCCGCGCACGGTCGACGATCTCCTCGTCGTCGAGCGTCTGAAGAGTGGCGAGACCTGCGACCATAGCCAGCTGGTTGCGACCGAAAGTTGTCGAGTGCACGACTGCTCGCTCCATCTTCGAGTACACGCGATCGAAGATCTCGGCCGAGCACGCCGTCGCTCCGACAGGCACGTAGCCACCCGACAACGCCTTCGAGACGGTCACGATGTCGGGGTGAAGCCCGTAGTGCTCGTGCGCCCACATCTTTCCGGTACGACCGAGCCCGGTCTGCACCTCGTCGGCGACGAAGAGCGTGCTGTATTGGCGGCAGAGCCGCTCGACGCCCGCCCAGTACTCGTCGCTCGCCAGATACACGCCCTTTCCTTGGATGAGCTCGACGACGAAGGCGGCGACATCGCCTCGGCGCAGCTCGCGTTCGAGGCCGTTCAAGTCACCGAACCCGACGGGGTCACACCCCGGCAGGAGCGGGCCGAAGCCATCCCGGAACTCCTTGCCGCCGTTCAGGGAGAGAGCTCCGTTCGTGAGGCCATGGAAGGCATGTTCCGCGTAAAGCACTCGAGGCCGGCCCGTGGAGTACTTCGAGAACTTGATAGCAGCCTCGATCGCCTCAGCCCCGGAGTTCGAGAAGAAACACCGCCCGATCCCCTCGTGCATCGTTCCCACCAGCGCCTCGCCGAGAAGGCCCGGCAGGAGCGCGCAGTCGAGCTGCACCAGGTTCGGGAGGTCCATGTCGAGTGCGTCGTGCAAGGCCTTCTTGATGACAGGATGCGATCTTCCGAGTGCGTAAACGCCGAAGCCCGAGAGGAAGTCCAGGTACCGGTCGCCGTTGCAGTCTATGAGATAGCAACCCTCACCTTTCTCGTAGAAGCGGTCGATGCCGAGGGTCTTGAGCACGCGCGCCAGCTGCGGGTTCAAGAACTCCTGGTGAAGCTTGAAGTTCTCGCCTTGGCGCGCTTCCATCAACGACTCGAGATCGAAACTCATCAGCCCTCCGATCGAACGCGACCCAGCGTAGTTGCGACCGCTGCTCCACTAGGCTCGGAGCATGTCAGCTCCTCCCCGACAGCGTGGTCGGGAGGGTCGGGACGAGGGTGAAGAGCCCGTCGTGAGGCATCGCGCGCGTGTCGGGGTCACCCCGGCCGACGTGCACGAAGTCCTCTCCCGCCACCTCCTCGTCGACGGCTTCCCACTCGTGCTCGACCTCGCCAAGAGCCACGGCTCCTGGCTCGTGGACGCTCGCGACGGTACCGAGTACCTCGACTTCTACACCTTCTTCGCGTCCTCGCCGCTCGGGCTCAACCCCCCTGGGCTCGCGGATGACGCTGCGTGGCTCCACGAGATGGCCGTCATCGCGGCCAACAAGCCCGCCAACTCCGACGTCGCTACCGTCGAGCTGGCCCGATTCGCCCAGACGTTCTCGAACGTGCTTGGCGATCCGGCGCTCCCGCACCTGTTCTTCGTCGAAGGTGGAGCACTTGCCGTCGAGAACGCGATCAAAGTCGCCTTCGATTGGAAGTCTCGCAAGAACGAGAGCGCGGGTCGCTCTCGCGAGCTCGGCATGCAGGTGATGCACCTGCGCCACGCCTTCCACGGTCGCAGCGGCTACACGATGTCACTCACGAACACCGACCCCATCAAGGTCGACCGGTTCCCGAAGTTCGACTGGCCGCGGATCTCCTCGCCTGCCGTCAAATTCCCGATCGCCGAGCATTTGGAGGAGATCGAGGCAGCCGAGGTAGAGGCGCTGGCAGAGGCCGAGAAGGCCTTCGAAGCGAACCCCCATGACATCGCGTGCTTCCTCGCCGAGCCGATCCAGGCCGAGGGAGGCGACCGGCATCTGCGGGCGGCATTCCTCCAAGCGATGCAGGACCTCTGCTGGCGCTACGAGGCGCTCTTCGTCCTGGACGAAGTTCAAACCGGTGCCGGAGTCACGGGGACGCCGTGGTGCCACCAGCAGCTCGGCCTCGAACCTGACGTCGTGGCCTTCGCCAAGAAGATCCAACTCGGAGGCATCATGGCCGGGCGCCGCGTGCACGAAGTCGACCAGAACGTCTTCCGCGTGCCGGGTCGAATCAACTCCACATGGGGAGGCAACCTTGTCGACATGGTCCGCTCGACAAGGTTGCTCGAGTTGATCGACGAGACAGACGCGATCGCGAATGCTCGCGAAGTCGGGTCACACCTGCTCGCGCGTGTCGAGGCCGTCAGCGCCGAGCACCCGTCGATCACCGAGAACGCCCGCGGGCGCGGGCTGCTCGTTGCCGTCGACTTGCGGACGGCGCCACAGCGAGACCGCGTCCTTGCGATGCTGCGCGACGACGAGCGCGTGATGGCGCTTGCGTGCGGGGAGCGCACGGTCCGTTTCAGGCCCGCTCTCTCGGTGAGCGTCGACGAGATCGATCACGGATGCGACGCCCTGCGGCGGGTTCTCGAGCGGGTCGAGGCAACGTCGTGAGCACCAGACAGTGCTCTTCGATCATCGGCAACAAGGCGACCGGCGAAGCGGACGGTGGGACGCTGCGCTCGACTAACCCCGCGCGGCTCGACGACGTCGTGGCAGACGTTGCGCTCGGCAGTGCGGAGACCTTCGTCGATGCCGCCCGATCGGCCAAGGCGGCTCAGCGCTCGTGGGCCGAAGTCCCCGCTCCGGTACGAGGCCGTGTCATCGCCGAGATCGGCCGCATCGTCGAGGCGAACAAAGAGCCTCTTGCCCGCCTGGTAACCCGCGAGGTCGGCAAGCCGCTCGCCGAGTCACGCGGCGAGGTACAGGAGATCATCGACACATGCGACTTCTTCATCGGCGAGGGACGCCGCCTCTACGGCGAGACCGTCCCGTCCGAGATGAGAGACAAGGCGCTGTTCACGTTCCGTGTACCGGTTGGCAACGTTGCCGTGATCACGGCGGGCAACTTCCCGGTGGCAGTCCCCTCGTGGTACCTCGTACCCGCGCTGCTCTGTGGGAACAGCGTCGTTTGGAAGCCGGCCGAGTACTCCTCGGCCGTAGCGACTGCGCTCTATGAGTGCTTCACGGCAGGCGGTCTGCCAGAGGGCGTCCTGAACCTCGTTCTGGCGGAGGGTCAGGCGACCTTCACCGGTCTCGAGATGGCCCTCTCCGAGCAGCTCGTCGACAAGGTCGGATTCACCGGATCGTCCGCGGTCGGCTCGGCGATCGGAGAGCTGTGCGGGCGTCACGTCCAATCCGCCTGCCTCGAGCTCGGCGGGAAGAACCCGATGGTGATCATGGCCGACGCGGACATCGAGCTTGCCGTCGAAGGGGCGCTGTTCTCAGGCTTCGGCACCGCTGGGCAGCGGTGCACCTCGCTCGGCACGGCGATCGTGCACGAGTCGCTCCACGACGAGTTCCTGAGCCGGTTGGTCGGCCAGTTGGAGGCGTCGGCCATAGGCGACCCGTTCGAGAGTGTCCTCTATGGGCCCATGCTCGACGAGCGCTTTGCCGCTCGATTCGAGGAGTACCTCGCAACGCTTGTGCAACCGCACCATCGCCTGCTCGGGAGCAGCGCAAGTGGGCGGATCACGGGAGGCTCACCTAGAGAGGGTTTCTTGGGGGATCCCGACGCGGGGGTCTTCTGTCACCCGGCCGTCGTCGACGGTGTCACCATCGACGACGAGATCGCAAGGACCGAGACCTTCGGACCGATGATCGGCGTGGCGAGCTTCAGCGAGTTCGACGAAGCGATGGCGATCGCCAACTGCTCGGGATACGGCCTGTCCTCCGCCATCTACACCAATTCCGCACAGGCAGTGTGGCACTTCCGGAGCCGGATCTCCGCCGGCATGGTTAGCGTCAACAACTCGACGTCGGGAGCCGAGGCGCACCTGCCTTTCGGGGGCAACGGCAAGTCGGGCAACGGGTCGCGACAGTCGGGCAAGTGGGTGCTCGACCAGATGACGCGATGGCAGTCGTTGAACTGGGACTACTCCGGAAAGTTGCAGAAGGCCCAGATGGACACCGACACGATCGCCGCGAACCGCGAGTTCCGGGTATTGCCCTGATCAGCTCTTACTTGAGGCCCTCGGGAGGGCGCGACGTACCGGTGTACGGCCGTCGCATGGGACCGATCGAGTCCAGATCGACCTCGACGAGGAAGGGCTTCCCGGATCCGAGCGCTTGCTTCATCGCCTTCCCGAAGGCGGCCGGTGTCTCGACGCGCTCGGCGTCCACCCCCAGCGACTTGGCAAGCGCTGTGAAGTCGGGGCTGCCGAGGTCGACGCCGATCCTGCGGTCGTACTGCCGGTCTTGGATGTTGCGGAGGATGCCGTAGCCGCCGTCGTTGAAGAGGGCCACCACTACAGGTAGGCGCTCCTCGGCGATCGTCGCAAGCTCGGCGACCGTCAACATGAAGCCGCCATCACCCACCATGCAGACGACCGGAGTCCCATCGGAGCCGACGGCCGCACCTATGGCGTGCGCGAGCCCGAGCCCGATGGCGAATCCGTTCGGCATGATCGCCGTCCGGGTCCTTCTGACCGGCAGAAGGCGGTTGCCCCACGTGTAGGCGGGAATCGTCGAGTCCTTCACGACCACCGTGTCGGCTGTGACGAGCGGCGCCAGCTCGTCAAGAAGAGCCTCCTGGGCACCTAGCGATCCGCGCAGACGAGCGCGGGCTGCCGTCGCGACCGCCGTCACCCGATTCAGCCACGCTGGGTCCTGCTTGCTGACCCACGGCTCCATCTGCTCGAGATGCCGGAGCACGTACGCCACGACCTCCTTCGCGTCACCCTTCGCCTCGACGGCCGCGCGGTAATTGCGACCGGGCACACGCGGATCGACGTCGATCTGGATGATCGACGCGGGCATCTCCATCTTCCAGTTCTCGGTGTTCGGCCCCTGGTAACGGGTTCCGATGCCGATGAGCAGGTCGGACTCCATGACGAGCTCGCGCACCTGGGGATCCCACGGCAGGTTGCCGATGCACATGGGGTCGTCCTCGGGAAGCAGGCCCCGGGCGTTCGCGCTCGTGATCAATCCCGCGCCGATACGTCGAGCGAGGCGCACGACCTCCTCTTCTGCGTGTGCCCGCACCGCGCCGCCTCCCGCCCAGATGAGCGGAGCGTGCGCTTGGCTGATCATCTCGGCCGCTTTCACCCAGGCCGCCGGCCGGCTCATCTTGAGCGACTGGTGGCCGAAGTCGGCGGCCGGGTGCCATGCCTCGGGGTTCGCCTCCGCGTACTGGAGGTCGATCGGCAGCTCGACGGAGACAGGTCCCTGCGGTGCGGTCATGGCGAGGTCGGCGGCCTCTGCCACCGTCGCCGCGATGGAGTCGGTCTTCTCCGCCCGGAAGACCTGCTTGGACAACGAAGCCAGCATGGCGGGCTGGTGGGGGACCTCGTGGATGAAGCCTCGACCGCGATCCAGGTGCCGCGTCTCGATCTGACCGGTGAGGTGCAGTACGGGGCTACCCGACACGAAGGCTTCGAGCTGCCCGCCCATGGCGTTCGCCGCGCCAGGACCGGTCGAAGTGAGGAAGACACCTAGCTTGCCGGTCACGCGGGCATAGCCATCGGCGGCGGCTGCGGCGGCCTGTTCGTGGCGGACGGTGATCGCCCGGATGGTCCCCCGGCGTTTCAGAGCGTCGTAGGTCGGCAGGTTGTGGACGCTCGGGATTCCGAAGACAACTTCGACGCCGGCCCATTCGAGTACGTCGACTACGGCGTCTCCTCCCGTGTGGAGACCGCCATCCCGGGACTGAACTGGCTGGGTCACGTTCGCCAACCGTAATCACCCCTGAGGCATCCCCGGCCAACGCGCACCCCTTGAGTATCTTCCGATCAATGGCTGATCCGAGCACTCCAGGCGACTTCTGTTTCGTTCATGCCGCTGACCTGCACCTCGACACGCCCTTCAAGGGTGTGTCCGAGACAGCGCCGCGCATCGGGGCGGCGCTGCGCGAGGCCTCGCTCGACGCCTTCGACCAGCTGGTTGAGCTCTGCCTCGACCGCGAAGCGGCCTTCCTCCTCGTTGCGGGGGATGTCTATGACGGTGCCGAGCGGGGACTGCGCGCCCAGCTGCGGTTCCGTGACGGTCTCCAACGCCTGTCGGATGCGGGCATCGACACGTTCGTCGTCCACGGCAACCACGATCCGGTGGACGAGGGCTGGTCAGCCGTCCGGGTATGGCCGGAGCGGGTGCACTTCTTCGGGGCAGACGAAGTGGAGTGCATGCCCGTCGCACGCGACGGGCAGGTGATCGCGACGGTGCAGGGCATCAGCTACGGCCGGCGCGAGGTGACCGAGAACCTGGCGCTGCGGTTCTCCCGCCCTACTTCGGAAGGGCTGAAGATCGGGCTTCTCCATTGCAATGTCGCCGGCGCACCGGACGGCC
>JBKQLZ010000224.1:0-5615 GCA_052146895.1 Acidimicrobiales bacterium | reverse complement strand
GGCACGATCGCTGCAATGCGGTCGCCATCCTCGGTCGTCTCGAGGACGACCCGACGTCGGTGCTCGAGCAGTCCAGCGACGGTGCTCCGCACCTCGGACGCTTCGAGCTCGGCGAGTTCCGCGTCGTCGGGCAGGACGGCGATCACGTGGACCGGACGATCCGGGTGGATCTCCGACTCGCGCACCATGAGCGAGCCGATGTGGGCAGTCGCACGCCAGTGCACGAGCCGCGGGCTGTCGCCGGAACGGTACGGGCGGGCGCCACGGAGCTCGCCTTGGTCAGCGAGCTTGGCCTGCCCTTTCCCGCTCTCGCCCATCTCGCTCACGAGGAACGACCCGCGAGCCTCGCCGAGTGCCGGCGCGATCAGGACCAGGCGGGGGAGCTCCAACCGGCGCCGGCTCGACCACCAGAGAAGGCCAAGCGGTGCGGCGCTCGCGATCCTGACGTTGATCGCCCCGAGGACCCCGCGCTGTTCCGGCTGCAGCGTGAGTTGCGTGGGCTGCCCGGCCCTTAGCAGCACCGGCGGACCTTTCGGCCGGATGGGCGAGCAGCGGCAAGATCTTGTCGCGGCGACGCTGATTTCGAGGCTCTGCCCGGCCGTCGCGTCACCTGGCGCCTCGACGACGTCGACGGTGACCCTGCGCACAGCCCAGAGCGGTGCGAGAAGGCCGACGAGCACGATGCCTCCTGCCAACGCGGCGAGCGCCTGAACCCACCCAGAGCCGCTCGCGTGGGCGACCGCGGCCCAGACGACGAGGAGGATGATCGCTCCGCTCGCTGTGCCGAAGGCTCGCTCGGGACGTGCCCGCCCCCATCTCCTGTCCGCTCGGGAGCCGCCGCCGGAGCGGGTCACGGACGTGGGGAAGGAACGCTCTCGAGCAGTGCCCGCACGACCGTCGCCCCGGAGTCGATCAAGCCGTGCGGTGCGTCGACCACGAGGCGGTGGCCGAGCGCGGCGGCGGCGATGCGCTTGACGTCGCCCGGCGTGACGTACCCACGACCGGACAACGCGGCTTCTGCCCGGGCGGCCGCCAGAACGGCGATGGTCGCGCGCGGGCTCGCGCCGAGTCGGACCTCAGGTAGCGACCGCGTGGCGCGGACGAGTGCGACGGCGTAGTCGGCAACTGCCTCGTGCACGTGCAACTCGGATACCTCTGCCTGGGCCTGGGCAAGAGTCCGGGGTGAGCACACCGGCTCGAGCGAGGCGAGGACCTGTTGGGCACCATGGTCGAGTGCGAGCGCCGCTTCGGTCTTCGCGTCAGGATATCCGAGCCGCGTTGCGAGGAGGAACCGGTCCATCTGGCTCTCCACGAGCGGGTACGTGCCCGCCTGCTCCACAGGGTTCTGAGTGGCAAGAACGAGGTGGGGCTCTGGCAAGGGCCAGGACTGACCGTCGACGCTCACCTGCCCTTCCTCCATCGACTCGAGCAGAGCTGCCTGACTTCGCGGCGGCGTGCGGTTCAGCTCGTCGAAGAGCACGACGTGGGCGAAGACCGGGCCTGGCCGGAACTCCCAGTCCCTCGTCGTCTCGTTGTACACACTCACTCCGGTGATGTCCGAGGGCAGCAGGTCAGGGTGTCCCTGGATACGGGCGAGCGATGTTCCGATGGAAGCAGCGATTGCCTTTGCGAGCATCGTCTTTCCGACACCGGGTACGTCCTCGATCAGAAGGTGCCCTCCGGCGAGAACCGCCGTGGCCGCCAGGCGACAGGCGTCATCGGTGCCGCGGACGACGGAGGCGAGGTTCTTGACCATCGCTTGGCCGATGGCCGTCGCGCGAGCCGGCGCTGGGGGCGCGGCGAGGCCGGAGCCCTGCGGCCGGTCCTCGGTCGTCAGCGCGTTCTCACTCGTCATCGTGGGGAACTCCGATCGGCCCCGCGGGGCAGCAATGTCGACCTTGAGCGTATCGGCGCCTGAGCTAGGAACTTGAGCGCGAGCGCCTGCGGACCCCCTAAGTGTCCGACGATTCACATCGTAAGTTTCCGGCGGTGCGCGGCCCGGGCGAACGTGCACCGCCCGGATCGTGGCCCTCTCGCCGCGCCCGGGCTCAGAAGTCGAGTGAGGAGAGCTCGGGGACGGTCCGCTCGGACCTGGCGCGTGCGTCGAGCCATCGCTCGCGGTTCAGGCGGCGGCGCGGCTCGACCGAGAGAGCGGGCTTGATCTGCGCCGACGCCGTGGCGAGGTCGGGCCATACCCCCGTTGCGACGCCAGCGAGGTAAGCCGCGCCCATGGCCGTGGCCTCTGTGACGGCCGACACGTCGATCCGTCGGCCCGTTGCATCGGCGAGCGCCTGGACGAACGTGGCGTTCTGGCTCATCCCGCCGTCGACCGCGAGTGCTCCGACGCTGAGGCCGGCGTCGAGCTCGGCCGCCTCGAGAAGATCCGCCCCCCGGTGGGCGATCCCCTCCAGCACGGCTCTCACGAGATGGGCACGCGTTGAGCCGCGCGTGAGGCCGAGCACTGTGCCGCGGGCGCCGAAGTCCCACAACGGCGTGCCGAGCCCGAGCAACGCGGGGACGAAGTAGACGCCGGCAGAGTCGTCGACCGAGGCGGCGAGCTCATCGGTCTCCGCAGCACTTGAGATGACACCCAGATCGTCGCGGAGCCACTCGACGCATGTCCCGGCCGACAGCATGACCGCCTCGAGTCCCCAGGTCAGGCTGCCGCCGGCACTCCACGCGATTATCGGGAAGCACCCGGCACCTCCCCGTTCGGCAAACGATGGGCGATTCGGCCCGACACAGCAGTCGAGCATCCCTCCCGTGCCGAACGTCGCCTTCGCCTGTCCGGCTTCGAGGCAGCCCTGCCCGACGAGCGATGCCTGTTGGTCGCCTGCTATGCCGGCGATCGGAGGCGCGCCCTCGAGGGCCGAGGCGGGACCGAGCACCCCGGTCGAGTCGACGATCCGCGGCAGGACCGACAGTGGGATCCTCAGCTGTTCGCAGCGCTCGGTGTCGAAGGAGCGACCGTCATGGGTGACTAGGCCTGTCACCCCTGCATTCGTGTGATCGGTGACGTGCAGCTCACCACCCGAGAGGACCCAGGCAACCCATGTGTCGACCGTGCCGAAGCAGAGGTCGCGTGAGCGGTCCGGATCGGCGAGGTCGAGGAGCATCACGAGCTTGGTGGCGGACTGGTTCGGCGCGAGCCGGATTCCTTCGTCGCGCAGCATGAGGCACATGCCAGCCGTGCGGAGGTCCTGCCAACCGATTCCCGGTCCAACCGGCTCGCCCGAGATCCTGTCCCACACGATCGTCGACGCCCGCTGATTGGCGATGCCCACGGCTTCGACGGGCCCGCTTCTCTCGAGGGCCGCGCGAGCGACGGTGAGGACAGCGCTCGCCATCTTCGAGGCGTCGAACTCGACGAAACCCTGCGCCGGTGAAGACGGCAGCACCTCCTGGTACTCGACCCAGCCGATGTGGGCATCGTCGCCGACCACTGTCGCCCGGACGCCGCTCGTCCCTACGTCGACCACGAGGACCTGGCCGCCGGCCTTGGCGGGCGTCATGGACGGGAGTGAGACGACGTCATGAAGGTCGACGCGTCCCCGAACCGAGAGGAGAGCCCGAGCTTGCCGGGATTGAGGATGCCGATCGGGTCGAGTGCCGCCTTCAGCGACTCGAGCACGGAGAAGCCCTCGCCGAGGGCCTCGGCGAGATAGGGGCCACGAACGAGCCCGATGCCGTGATGGTGGGAGATGGAACCATGATGGCGCCGCGTCGCTCCCATGACTGCCTCCCATGATCGACGGTAGTAGTCCTCGGCCCAATTGTCGTCGGTCGGATCCGCCCCGCGCCCCGCGAACGTGAAGTAGAGGCACGCGCCGTCCAGATAAGCGTGCGATTCATGTGCAGACGCGGCGAGGCAGCCTTCGATCGCGTTCAGCGCCGCGAGAGCATCTCGGTAGAGACCTGCGAGCTCAGACCACGGCGCCGCCACCTCGATCGTGTCGACGACGATCCCGGCTCGCGTGACCGAGGCGAGGGCCGAGACGTCGTTTCTGTGCCCGAGCCACCTCTCGACGAGGTCGTCGGAGAGCCGAGATGCACCGTTCGCGTCGCACGCGGCCGCCAACACGCCGATGCCGGCATCGACGACGGGTGCGTGGCCCTCGTCGAGAGCGATTAGGACGTTGGCGTCGGCGATGTCGAAGGTGCGGCCCGACTCCCGCTCGTCGTACAGCCTGACGACTGCCGGGGTCGCCCCGAGCCGGAGCGCCTGGCGCAGCGCCTCGAGCCCTTGCTCGAACGTCGGGAAGCCGAAGGCCGCCCTCGCCTCGTGCTTCGCGACGGGATGAGCTCTCAGGGTGGCCGCAGTTATCACGCCGAGGGTGCCCTCGCTCCCGACGAACAGCTGCGTCAGATCGGGCCCCATGGCTGAACGCGGCCCCGCCCCGGCGAGCGCACCTGTACGCACCACTTGGCCGCTAGCGAGCACGACCTCGAGGCCCGCCACGATGTCCTCGATCTTCCCGTAGCGAGTCGAGTACTGTCCCGCACCCCGGCACGCGATCCACCCACCCACGGTCGCGAGGGCCATCGACTGTGGCCAGTGCCCGATGGTCAATCCGTGGCCATCGGCAAGCTCGGTCTCGAGATCGGGGCCGAATGTCCCGGCCGCCACGGTCACGAGGAGCGAGGTGTCGTCGACAGCGGATACACCCGACAAGCCGCAACAGTCGAGAGCTATCCCACCGAAGAGCGGTACGGAGCTCCCGCAGACGCCGCTCCGCCCAGCGGCCGGCGTCACCGGGATGCCGGCCTCGTTCGCGAGGCGGAGCACGGCCGACACCTGATCGATAGTCGCCGGGGTGACGACGGCAGCTGGCCGGGCCGGAGCACGCCCTTCGAGTGCCCACCGCTGGGCGAGCGGCCACCAGTCCCGTGAGGCTTCGGCTCGGACTTCGTCCGCCGTCGAGACCTCCGCCCCGGTCGCGCGGAGTTGCTCTATGACCGAGCCGCTCAGCTCTCTCGCGCCCTTTGCCTCGAAGACGTCGGTGAGCTCTCCGGCTGGAAGGCCCCAGTCGATAGGGGGCGTCGGTCTCGTCACGACGCGGCTTCCGCTTCTTCGCTCTCTTGCTCTTCGGCGGCGGGCTCTTGTGACTCTGGCCTATGAACTGCGCTGATCTCGCGCTCGGCGATGGCGGCGAACCTTGCCACTTCGAGAGCTTGGCGTGCGGTGTCCCAACCCAGTTCGGGGCCAATCAGCTCGGCCACGCCCGGCGCTGCCCTGAGTGCTGCGCCTGCGTCGAGCAGTAGCGATCGAGTCCGGCGCGCGAGGACGTCCGCAAGATCCGTCGCCATCTCATATCTGACGGCGTAGACGGCCTCGGCACGCAGGTAGGGCAATCCGTCGACGAGGGGCGCGGAGAGCTTTGGGTCCTCGCTCAGCAGGCTGAGGATGGCTCTGGTCTCGCCGCCGTAACGGCCTCGGAGGTGTGCCAGCACCGCAGGCTCGACGGTGGCGGTGCCAGACGATGAGAGGCGCTCCAAGGCGGAAAGGCCGTCGGCGCCACGGAGCAGGAGTCTCTTGGTGGGCGACGAGCGGATCCGCCCAAGATGATCGGCGAGCGCGTCGACGGCGTCCTGTGCCATCTTCCGGTAGGTCGTGA
>JBKQLZ010000223.1:0-6398 GCA_052146895.1 Acidimicrobiales bacterium | reverse complement strand
TCCCGTGGCGCCGGTGTCGACGAGTGATGCATTCGTCGCGATCGTCAGGCTGTTGCTGCCGCCGCTGTTCGTGATGAGGTAGCCGCCCGCGATGTCGGAAGTCGCGGTGCCGTCGAGGAGGATCTCGGCGTTCCCGTTCAGCTCGACGCCCGGATCGGTGATGCCACTGCTCGTGAAGTCGGTCCCTCCACTGGCTTCGAGTACGTAGTTGTTCACGTACCACTGCTCGTTCTCGAGGCTCGTAGTTAGCGTCGTCAGCCCGGTGACCGAGAGTTTGCCGGCCGCGCCGGAGATGTCTCCCGAGCTCCAGTCGAAAGAGCCGGCGATCGGGTTGCCATTGCCGCCGAGGACGCCACCGTCGAGGTCGACCTCGCCGGAGATCGCGTACGAGCCCGAGCCGTTCAAGTTGAACGTCGAGTTCGAGACGGTGAGGTCAGTGACGTCGATTCCGCCTGTGAACGTCGTGGTGCTCGAGCCCACCGTCTCGAGCGTGTCGGCGGTGACCGAGCCGTTGATCGTCGAGTTCCACGGCCCGACGATCGTTCCACCGCTCCCGATGACGCCGTCGATGTTGCCGTTGATCGTCTCCGAGCCGATCTCGAGCGTCGATCCGGCGGCCCCTGAGAAGTTGCCCGAGCTCGTGCCGCCGCCATAGGTGACGAAGGTGGCGCCTGCTGAGATGGTCACGCCTGCGGTCGCGCTGCTGTTGTTGTCGAGCGGCGTCTGGATCGTGACCGCCGAGCCCGAACCGCCTGAGTCGTCGAGAACCGCGTCAGCCGAGATCGTCACGCTGTTGCCGCCGCCGCTGTTCGTTATGAAGTATGCGCCGCCGATCTGGGACGTCGCTGTGCCGTCGAGGAGGAGCTCGGCGTTCCCGTCGAGCTCGAAGCCGGGATCGGTGATGCCACTGCTCGTGAACGTGACGCCGCCGGAAGCCTCCAGCACCTCGTCGTAGATGTACCACTCCTCGGTCGCGAGGCTCGTCGTTATCGTCGTCAGGCCCGCGACGGTGATCCTGCCGGCCGACCCGTCGATGGCGCCGGAGCTCCAGTCGAGAGTGGCGGCGGTCGGGTCGGCGCTTCCTCCGAGGACCCCGCCGTCGAGGTCGATCTCGCCGGTGACCGTGTAGGTGGTGCTCGCTCCGTTCAAGTTGAACGTTGAGTTCGAGACCGTGAGGTCCGTGACGTCGATCCCACCTGTGAACGTCGTTGTGCTCGAGCCCACCGTCTGGAGCAGGTCGGCGGTGACCGAGCCGTTGATCGTCGAGCTCCACGGCTCGACTGTCGTGCCGCCGCTTCCGACGACGCCGTCGATGTTGCCGTTGATCGTCTCGGAGCCGATCTCGAGGGTCGAGCCCGCAGAAGCGGAGAAGTTGCCCGAGCTCGTGCCTCCGCCGTCGGTGATGAAGGTCGCGCCCGTGCCGACGCTCACGCCCGCGGTGGCGGAGCTGTTGTTGTCGAAAGGCGCTTGGATGGTGACGACCGAACCCGAGCCGCCTGTGTCGTCGAGAGTGGCGGTGCCGACGACCGCGAGGCTGCCGCCACCGCTGTCTTGTATCAGGTAGCCGCCCGCGATGTCAGAGTCACCCGTCCCACCGACGTTGATGATGCCGGAGTTGTCCATCGTGAAGCCTGGGTCCGTTGGTGCACCGGAGAACGTCGCGCCGTCGTTGGCGTTGATCGTGTACTGGTTGATGAACCAGCTGTAGAGGGTCTGGCTGAGATCGAACGTGGTCGATCCTGAGACGTTGATCGTCCCCGATCCTCCCGAGATCTCGCCGCTCGTCCAGTCAAGCGATGAGGCGGTGATCGTGCCTGACCCGCTCAGCACCCCGCCGTCCACGTCGACGGTCGTGATCGTCGTCGGGCCGTCGAAGGTCGCCCCACCGTTCTGGTCGTCGAGAGTAGTGAGCGTCGAGGAGTCGGCGGAGGAGTTGAATATCACACCGCCCGTTCCGAGCACCTGGAGCGTGACTCCCGTCCCATTGATCGCAGCGACTGAACTGTTCGAATTGCTGTTGTAGATGACGGATGTCACTCCGGCGCCGAAACAGACGACGTCGCTCGACCCTGGGAGCGCGCTCGAAGCCCAGTTGGCCGCTGTGGTCCACTGATCGTCACCAGAGGTGTTGTTGAACGTCGCGGTGCAAGGCGAGCCTGCCGAAGCCGCCGGGGCGAGGATCGACGAGAGGGTGGCGACTGCGACCGCCACGCCGCCGGAGATGGCAAGGCCGAGCAGCGCTCCGAGCAGGTATCGCAAGGTACGGCGATGGGTTTGCATGAGACTCCCTCGTTACTTGCTGAGTCCGGGGGCGCGGCGCGTCCGGTTGCCGGGCGATCGAGCGTGCTGAGGTCTCTCGCCCGCCGGGGATTTGGCGGTGTGACGGACGACGTGGTTCGTCGAGGCCACGGCGTCGATGATCTTCCCCTCCCTCAAGGTGTAGTAGCGAGCCGTGATCAGGTGGTTGCCGACACCGAGTGACGCCGTGCTGATGGAAGCGCTCCCGTCCCGGACAGCGACCGGGCCCGAACCGATCCGGCGGGTGCCGTCATAGAACGTCACCACACCTTCGTCGCTTCCCGCAGCGCCTCTTGCTCCCGAGATCGACATCGTGAACGTCACTCGTGCCCCGGCCGCACTCGACGCAGATGACGAGCTCAGCTTGAACCGGATGGCTGGCGAGGACCCGACGGTCACGACGGCTCCGGAGGCACTGAACGCGACGGCATAGTCCTTCGTGCCGAGAAGAGCCGGGGTGAGCTGGCCGAAACTCCCGGTGGGGGTGCTCGTCGTCGACAGGACCGTGTAGGCGTTACCGGTCGCTGGTGTGTAGCCCGCCGTGAGAGCGAGCTGCAACGTGCCGGCGAGGCCGGCCGAGGCTGCGACCACCTGGGAGTAGGTCACGCCGGCAGACGTGCCGTCGAGAGTGCTCTCAAGGGTCGCTCCCTCTCCCAACGACAGCGAGCCCGAGATGGTGAGCGTGCCGGCTGCGGTGCCCGTCCCGCCCTCGAGTTTGCCGGCCACGGCCCGCACGTTGCCCGTCACCGTGCCGGAGCCCTCCAGGGTTCCCCCGAGGAGGGTCAGGCCTTGGGACGTTCCGACGTCCAAGTTCGAGCTGGTGGACAACGAGGTCGTGCCCCCGAACTGCGCGTACCCGTCTTGGGTCACGTTGAGTGTCGCGCCGGCGGCCAGGAGCAGGGTGCCGTGGTTGACGAGCTCGGGACCGATGGTCGCGGTTCCCGAGCTCGGGGAATCGAGCGTGACACCGGAAGCGATTTCGACGCGGGCCGGGGAGTAGTAGGCGGAGATGACGACACCCGACGCGATGGTCGGCACAGAGGTCGTGTCGCCGAACACGATGGCACTCGCTGACAGCTGGAAACCGGGGTCGGTGGCAGGGGCCTCTATCGCGGTCGGCCCATCGAAGTTCAGCGTGAAGTACTGGGCGGCGGAGGTGCTAGAGGCAGTGGAGAGATCGATCGTTGCGGTGCCGGTCGTTGTGAGGCTGCCCGTGGTGCCGGACGGGTTGTAGGTCCCGATGTTGCCGGCGCTCCAGTTGAACGTCACCGCCGAGATGGCGGCGGTGCCCGAGACGCTTGCTCCGTAGATGCCGAGCGTCTGGGCAGTCGCCGTTGGTCCGTCGAAGACGAGATTCTCCTGCGGTGAGGCGCCTGAGCTCGCCCCGGTCTCTATCGTCGTCGCGCTCACAGTGCCGTAGAAGTCGGTCTGACTGCTGCCATTGTCGGTGATCGTGCCCACCGAGACGTTCGAGACGATCGAGGAGTTGTTGACCTCGAAGGTGCCGGAGCTACCGGTCACACCTGACCCCGAGCCGACGAACGTGACCTGGTTGACAGCGAGAATCCCGTTGCCGACGAGCGAGAAGGTGCCCGAGCTCGTGCCGCCATTGGACACCAAGAGAGTCGCGCCTGCCGGCACGCTTACGGTCCCGTTGTTGTCAAAGGCGGGCCCGATCGTCGTCGTCGCCCCGCTCGATCCCGACATGTCGAGGGTCACGCCCGGCGCGACCACCATCGTGGACGGGTAGTAGGCGGAGATGCTCTCGCCTTCGGGGATCGTCGGAGGAGAGCTCGTGTCGCCGAAGGTCAGCGAAGCCTGCGAGAGCTGGAAGCCGGGGTCTGTCGGTGGCGCGGTGATCGTGGTAGGTCCGTCGAGTGCCAGGTTGAAGTAGGCGGCGTAGAAGGTGCTCGAGGCAGTCGAGAGGTCGATGGTTGCGGTGCCGGTCGTGGTGAGGCTGCCATAGCCGCCTGAGCCGTTGTTGGACCCGATGTTGCCGCCGTCCCAGTTGAAGGTCACCACAGAGATGCCGGCGGTGCCCGAGATGCTCCCGCCGTAGACGTCGAGCGTCTGCGTCGTGACAGTCGGCCCGTCGAAAACGAGGTTCGCTTGCGGGGTTGCTCCCGAGCTCGCCCCGGTCGAGATCGTGGTCGCGTTGACAGTGCCGTAGAAGTAGCTCGTACCTGAGCCGCTCTCGGTGATCGTGCCGACCGAGACGTTCGAGACGATCGAAGAGCTGTTCACCTCGAAGGAACCCGAGCTGCCGGTCACGCCAGCCCTCGAGCCGGTGAAGGTGACGCCGTTCACCGCGAGAATCCCGTTGCCGGTGAGCGAGAAGGTGCCGGCGCTCGTGCCGCCACCGTATAGGTACAGAGTGCTCCCCGCCGGCACGCCTACGGTCCCGTTGTTGTCAAAGTCCGCCGAGATGGTGGTCTGCGCCCCGCTCGACCCGCTGAGGTCGAGCGTCACGCCGGGCGAGACGATGACCGTGCCCGGGTAGTAACTGGAGATCGCCTCGCCCTCTGGGATCGTCGGTGAGGAAGTCGTGTCGCCGAATGTCAGCGAAGCTTGTGTGAGCTCGAAGCCGGGGTCCGTCGCGGGAGCTTCGATCGTCGTCGGCCCGTTCAGGTTGAGGTTGAAATCGGCCGCGTACCAGGTGTTGGAGGCGGTCGAAAGGTCGATGGTCGCCGTTCCCGTGACTGTGAGAGTGCCAATCTGGATACCGCCGTTGAGGGAGCCGAGATCACCCCCATCCCAGTTGAACGTCACAGCCGAGATGTCGGCGACGCCGGAGATGTTCCCGCCGTAGACGTCGAGCGTCTGCGTCGTGACAGTCGGCCCGAAGAAGCCGATGCTCGCTTGAGGAGAAGCTCCTGAGCTCGCTCCCGTGCTGATCGTGGTCGCGTTGACGGTGCCGTAGAAGTAGCTCGGGCTCGTGCCGTTATCAGAGATCGTGCCGACAGAGACGTTCGAGGAGATCGAGGAGCCGTTCACGTCGAATGTCCCTGAGCTTCCGCTCACAGCGGTGCCGGAGTTGGTGAAGCTGACACCGTTCACCGCGAGGATCCCGTTGCCCGAGAGCGCAAAGGTACCGCCGCTCGTGCCGCCGCCGGCGAGAGACAGCACGCCTCCAGCAGGGACACCGACAGCTCCGTTGTTGTAGAAGCTCGGCTCGATTGTCGTCGTCGCCCCGCTCGAACCGGTGACGTCGAGAGTCACCCCTGGCAAGACGTAGACCTGGCCGGGGTAGTAGTAGGTGATAGTGACGCCCTCGGCGATGGTCGGGGAGGACGTGGTGTCGCCGAAGGTCATCGAAGCTTGCGAGAGCTGGAAGCCGGGGTCTGTCGCGGGAGCCTCGACCGACGTGGGACCCTCGAGGACAAGGTTGAAGTCCTGGGCGACCGAGGTGCCGGACGCTGTCGAGAGGTCGATCGTCGCGGTCCCCGTGGTCGTGAGTGTCCCGAGCTCGACGCCGCCGTTGAGGGAGCCGATGGCGCCGCCGTCCCAGTTGAACGTCACAGCCGAGATGTCGGCAACGCCGGAGATGTTCCCGCCGTAGATGTCGAGTGTCTGGGTCGTGACAGTCGGCCCGAAGAAGCCGATGCTCGCCTGCGGAGCAGCACCGGTGTTGGACCCGGTGCTGATCGTCGTCGCGTTGATTGTGCCGTAGAAGTAGCTCGCCGAGGAGCCGTACTCGGTGATCGTGCCGACCGACACGTTCGGGGAGATCGATGAGCCGTTCACCTGAAGTGTTCCCGAGCTGCCCGTGACGGCTGTGCCAGAGCCGTCGAAATCAACGTCGTTCGCCCCGAGGATGCCGTTGCCCGTGAGTGAGAATGTGCCGGTGCTCGTGCCGCCACCGTTCAAGTCGAGGCTGGCGCCAGCCGGAACGTCGACCGTGCCGTCGTTCAGGAAAGCTGGCTGGAGCGCCGTGGTACCGCCGCTACCGGTGACGTCGAGCGTTACGCCCGGTGCGACGAGCATGTTGGCCGGGTAGTAGACGGAGATGTTGACGCCTTCGGCGATTGTCGGCGCCGAAGACGTGTCGGCGAACGCGATAGAGCTTCCGGACATCTGGAAGCCGGGATCGGTCACTGGAG
>JBKQLZ010000222.1:0-9376 GCA_052146895.1 Acidimicrobiales bacterium | reverse complement strand
GAGGTGACAAGTTCCCGGGCATCGCCTGGCGCAAGGAGGTGACGGGCGCGCCGGTACTCGACGGCGTGCTCGCATGGGTCGATTGCGATCTCGAGCTGGTCCACGACGCGGGAGACCACGAGATCGTCATCGGACGAGTGCGTGGCGTCGGCGTCGGTGCCGAGAGCGAGCTCCCGCTGCTCTACTACCGCAGCACCTATCGGCGGCTCGAGCCCGGCTAGCGAGGTAGGCGCGCGCCGGCGCTCCCGTCGTCAGAAGAGCGCGTCGAGGATCATGGCGCCGACGGTCACCGGTCCTTGCAGAGGCCCGAAGTGACCGAGCAGAGGGTGCCCGTCGAGGCGACCATGCGGCAGCGCCTCGGCGATAGCCGGCCCGAAGCCCGCCGGCGTCCAACCCCGCTCCGTCGTCCCGATAGCGACGGTGGTTGGTGTGAGCACGCCCCGGATCGTGTCGATCGTCGGCTTGCCCGCTGCCTCGAACGTCGCAGCCTCGCTGTCAGGCGAGCACTTGAGCTGGACGCTCCCGTCGGGCAGCTCCCTCATCCCGTGCTCGACGTAGGCGGCCAGGCAGCCCGACTGCAGCACGTTGAGCGGCGGCCGGGTCGAGTACCGCCAGATCGCCTCGGCCTTCGAGGCAAAGGTCGCCCTGCGGCGCCGCGCGGCGATCGACATCATGTCCGGCCCGCCACCGGGATGGGGCAGGTCCGCGGGCAGGGCAGAGGGGGGCGAGGTCGGCAGGGCAGAGGGGGGCGAGGTCGGCAGCCCGGTCGGCAAGACGATCGGTTCGTACAAATGGGCCGCCCGTAAGGTCCCGGGCCGCCGGGCCTCGGCCAGCATCAACGCTCCGCCTCCGAGTGAGTGACCGAATCCGACGACCGGTCCTGGCGCGGCGATCGCATCGACGGCGGCCAGTAGGTCGCCCGCCATCGCGGCCCAGTCGAAGTTCCCGTTCGCAGGAACCGTGGAGTCCCCGTGCCCGCGGAAATCGAGCGCCATCACGTGGAACCGCCCGGTGAGCTCGTCGGCGAGCGCCTGGTACGCGCGCCCGCAGAAGCCCGTCGCGTGGCAGATGACGAGCGTCTCTGCGCTCTCGTCGCCACCGAGATCATGAACGGCGATCGTGACCCCGTCAGAAGACGGGACAAGGATCGGATCTCGATATGGCACGGAGCTCAAGTGGCAGCGAGGAGCTCGACGGACAAGATCTCCTCGGTCAACTCCCACAGACGAGCGGCGGCTGCGGTGTCGGCGCCCTGCGAGTACAGCTTCAGCAACTCGGGCACACCTCGCGACTGCCCCAGGTGGCGGGGCCCCACGAACTCGCCGCCGGTCAGGCTCGGATCGGACAGGCCTCTCAACGTCGGCCACGACCCTGCTGCCGCAGACTGGAACACCACTTTCATGAACGGCCGGGCGACAGGAACGATGAAGCCTTTGCCACTGTCGCGCATCTGGCGCAGGAAGAGCTCTGTTGCACTCACACCCGGGTGGACAGCTACCACGACCACTTTGCTGCCAGCCGAAGTCAGCCGGCGGTGCAACTCCTGTGCGAACAAGAGGTTGGCCTGCTTGGTGTTCGAGTACACCGCTTGCGGTGAATACGGCACGGGGGCGGTGAGGTCCTCGGCCGTCATGGAGGCGCTGAGCTTGCCGCCCCGAGCGGCGATGCTCGAGACGATGACGACCCGGCCGGCCGCGTCGATCTTGGGCAGCAGCAACGAGGTCAACAGCGCATGACCGAAGTGATTTGTTCCCATCTGCATCTCGATCTCGTCGGTCGTGAACGAGAGCGGGCAGGCCATCACCCCGGCATTGTTCACGAGTGCGTAGATCGCGGCTTCGTCGGCGAGGCACTCGGCCGCGAACTCGCGCACGCTCGCCTGGTCGGCGAGGTCGAGTCGCCGCACGACGGCGCCACCGCCTCGGGCAGCCGCCTCCTTGGCGGACAGAGAACTGGCGGCGGCCTCTCCCCGTGTCACGTCACGGCAAGCCATCACGACGCTCGCCCCGTGCTCGACTAGGAGCCGGGTTGCCTCGAGGCCGATACCGGAGTTGGCGCCGGTGATGACGACGTGCCTGCCCGTCCAGTCGCCCATCTGGGCCGGATTCCAATGGGCCGAGATCACGCCGCCTCCGTCGATGCTCCGTCTTGCTCCAAGGAGACGAGCGCAGGCTCGAGACGTGCCCGCTGCTCGCTCCGGGTCAACAGGTAGAGCGCTGACAGAGCCAACACCGCCGCAACGAGAGCGAGGAGGTACCGGTAGTCGACGATGCCGACGAGGATGGCGCCGAGGCCGATGGAGAACGTTTGGGGCACGGACAGCACGGTATCGGCCGCCGAGTAGACCCTGCCCTGCAGCTCGTTCGGCGTCCGCAGCTGCAGCACCGTGTAGATCCCGACGATGACCCAGGGAATCGACATCCCCACCAGCACTATGCCGGCGAACACGAACGGCATCGAGGGCGGGATCATCAGCAAGCTTCCGCCTGCGAGAACGCTGAGCCCGATGCCGACGAGCACGCCGGGCCCGACCTTGCGCATGAACGAAGCCGCGGTCGGCCCACCGACGAGCGCCCCGCATCCTTGGACGGCAAGGATCACGCCGATGAACGTCGGTGCCCGGTGAAGGCCGTGCTGCACGATGGCGAAGCACAGCGACTCGAAGAAGCCCACGACCATCAAAGCGATACTCGTCCCGGTCACGATCTGCCGGAGCACTGTTGTCTGCCAGATGTGGCGGACACCAGCCGTGACCTCGGCCCACCAGTGCTCGGCTTCCGCCTCGACGCCCCCCGCCGGCACCTCGGCTTTCGTCTCGTCGACCCGGACCGCGAGCAGGCTCGCCGATGCGACGAAGAACGTGGCGGCGTCGATTGCGGCTATCACATGACCGCCGACAATGGCGAACAAGCCTGCTCCGACCAGTGGAGCGATGAGCCTGAGGCCCTCACGCACCGTGCTCAGCATCCCGTTCGCGTCGCCGAGGACTTCCTCGGGGAGCATGACCTTGAGGAGAGCCGACTGCGCCGAGCCGAGGAACGTATAGGAGATGCCGTAGAGGAACATGACGATGTAGATGATGAAGACCTGGCCGCGGCCGTGCACAGCGAAGAGCGACAGCACCATGAGCCCTGTCACGAGGTTCGCCCAGAGAAGCAAGGGCCGCCGGCGGACGCGGTCGACAACGACGCCGGCCACCGGCGAGAACAGTCCTGACAGCGCGAAGAAGAAGAAGACCAATCCGGCCTGTCCGGCGCTTCCCGTGAGCTCCTTCACCCAGATGCCGAGCGCGAGCCAGAGGGACGTGTCACCGAGGAGCGAGAAGGATTGCCCCGCTATGTAGATGCGGGCATTGCGCTCCTTGAAGAGCTGCTTCATGACTCCGTCGGTAACGGGTGCGGGCTGAGGAGCGGGTGCATCATGAGCACCGACTCGATCGGCCGGGCGGCGGCCGGGCGGAGGCTCGCGTCGGTCAGCCGGTCCCGGAAGCGCTCGAGGAGAGCGGTGATCTCTGCTTGCACGGTGGCCGCCTCGTCGGCGGTGAGGTAAGCGACTATCTGCATCGCGTCTGGGATCTCCGCCCAGACCGGGTCGAGGTGCTGCACGGCGGACCACTGCTCGTCGCGCTGCAGCCACCGGCTCATGACGAGGCGCCTCAGCTCGTTCGCGGCGATGGATTGCTCGACATCTGCCACGCCGGACAGACGCAGGCCCCGCTGGACCACCTTCCAGGGCCGCCGCCGCCCAGCGCCGCCGCCCGCCTCCTCGACGAAGCCGTACTTCGCGAGCTGGCGCAGGTGAAACGAGCAGGTGGTAGCGGACTCGCCAATGCGCTCGCCCGCCTCTGTGGCCGTCATCGCACCTTCGAGGCTCAGGACTTCCAAGAGGGCGAGACGGATGGGATGGGTGAGCGCCCGCATCTCCTGCGCGCTCGTGAGCTGCCGCATCTCTCGAGGGTCGTCGCTGTCGTCGACCTCGGCGTAGCCCAGGACCTCGGCCGCGTCGGCCACCGATGCTGGGAGAGTCTCGGCTGCTCCGGCGCCGCTGACGGTCACCGGGGCAGGCGCCCTGGGATCGGGAAGACCTCCGAAGGGCGGAGGAGGGGCTCGTTGCGACCGGGGTACCGTCCAGAGGGGCGGGCCCGGAGCTTCAGGAGAAACTTGTCAATATTCATCTCTCGAAAGATACCTCTCGAAAGAACTCTTGTCAAGAGAAACCTCTCGATAGATTCCTCTCACTGTGAACAAGCTGGTCAGAGGATCTCCCGTCGCTGCAGAAGGAGCCACGTGACCCATCCGGGCACGATTGGCAGCCAGAACGTGGCGACCCGAAAAAGCAGAACTCCCGGCACTGCCTGGTGTGCGGGAATCCCGATCGCAGTGAGTCCGGCGAACATGACCGCCTCGACGGCGCCGAGGCCGCCGGGCGTCGGAGCGGCGGCACCGACCGTGTTCCCGGCCATGAAGACTGCTGCGGTGGCGATGATCGGGGGGTGCGCCCCGACGGCGTGAAGAGCAGCGATGAGGGCGAGCGCGTAGCTCGCCGTGAGGAGCAGGTTGCCGCCGACGCCCTCTACGAGTCGCATCGGCTGCGACATCACCTCGAGCAGCTGGGGCCACGCACCGCGAATGCGGGGCCAGACGCGGTCCCAGAACGGCCGCTTCGTCCAGGGCACGACGGTTATCAAGAGCACGCCTATGACGACGAGGCCGCCGAGCACTCCGAGCAGCCGTGGGCCGGGGACGATCTTGAGGCTCCCGACTCCGGTACCCGTCAGTAGGACGGCCACGACGAGCAGGACGACGGTGACGATGAAGTTCACGAGCTGCGAGAGAGCTATGGCCGTCCCGGCAACGGCGCCGCTGACCCCTTGCTTGTGGAGGAAACGACCGTTGACGGCGACGTGGCCCACCGAAGCAGGAGCCACGAGGCCGAAGAACGCGCCCGAGAGCTCGACGAGAGTGCCCTTCAGCACAGACACCTTCTGGGGAACGAACGCCACGAGGTTGATGCTCGATCCGAGGTAGGTGGCCGCCGAGGCCACTATCGCCACGAGGAACCACGACCAGTCCGCTTGCCGGAGCGCGCCGAGCAGGTCGACCTTCGACAGCTGGCCGACGAGGAGCCACGCCGCGACGACAGCAGCCACAACGGCAGCCACGGTGCGCCAGCGGAAACGCTCCAGCTGCACCTCGGGTATCTCGGTCGTGCTCTCGCCGATGAGCTCCCTGCGGACCTCACCGAGGCAGCCGCGGGCGTCACGCATCTCCGACCAGCCCCAGCTGCTGAGCGCTATCGGCTGAAGGATCGCCGCGACAGCCTGCTCGTCGTGTGGCCTGTACCCGGCTCTCATCGCGGCCACAGCCCGTTCGGCGCCGACGACGGATCCGATCGACGTGAGGATCTGCGCGAGGTCGAGGCGGCGCACGAGCTCTCCAGCACCGACGACCGCTCTGTCGAGGGAGCGAAAGCCGACGTCGACGACGCTTGGATCTCCACTGGCCTCACAGAGCAGGTTGCCCGCACGGAGGTCCCGATGGGCCACGCCGATCTCGTGCAACCGCCTGAGCGAAGCGAAGAGCCCAGCAGCTTGAGCCGGGCTCGCCTTGTCGTCGAAGCCCGGACCTTCCAGCCGCTCGCGAGCGAGGACGAGAGTGTCCGGCTCGAAGTGGGCCAGCAGTAGGACCCTTGGGGCCTTCACCCCAGTGTTCGATGCCATGAGGCTCGCAAGAGCCTCTGTCTCGAGGGCCGCCCGCAGGCTGATCGGTTGGCGACCCGTCGCAGCCCCGCGCAGGCGGGCTATCGACCACAAGCGGTAGACGAGCCCGGCGCCGTGGAACTCCCGTCCGGCGGTCTTCAAGACGATCTCGCGCCCGTCGCCGAGGGAACCGCACAGCTCGCGGGCGGCCGGGTCCTCCCGTTCGAGGTCAGCGACGTCTACGCCGGCGCGCCGTAGGCCGCCGACGAGCGATGCGATGCTCGGCTGGCGAACCGTCGTGCGAAGGGCGAAGCGGGTAGCGAGCCCCGCGCTGTAGCCGCCGAGAGCTGCCACGACGACGCCGCAGAGCGTGACTTCGCCGAGTCCTAAGCCCGTGAGGAGAAGCGCTCCCACGACGGACGTGCAGTACCGGCCCCATCCCGTATGGCGCGTGATGTCGGAGCCGGTGATCAGAGCCACGATGACGGCGTCCCGCACGAACGTGGAGCCGTCCGTGCGGAGAAGCATGGCGACGGCGATGCCGCCGTGCCACGTGTGCCACGCCGCGACCAGGAGGACGCTCAACGCCACCGCCACCGTGCCGCTCACGAGAGCGTTCACGCCATCGAGGCGACGCCTTGTAGCGACCGAGAGGCCGATCGCGACGAGAAGGGCCACGGCTGATAGCGCCGCAACGGCGGCGCACGCGACGACGAGGATTCGCGGAAGGTGGCGAGTCCCCTTCACGACCTGTCTCGTGACGTCCTCGATCGATCCGGGCAGCGAGTGAGCCGCCAGCAGGACAAGACCGACGAGACCTATGGCGACCAGGGCAGAGAGCAGGTCAGATGGCCGCCGCACCCTCGCATCGACCGCATCCGGCTCTGGATCGTGACTCAACCGGGTCGGATCCCGTTTGGCTTGAAGCCGGCCGGTGTGCTCACCTGTGGAGATGCCTGGCAACGAGATGATCGACGAGCCCGAGAATGGTGACCGGTCTACCGGTACTGGCGGGGCGAGGATCGCGCCCGTGCCGATCGAGGAACGGGTCGGCGACATAAGGGAGCTTCTCGATCAGGCTCGGGCCGCCAGTGCGCCGGACGCGAACATCTTCGCCACGCTGGTCCGAGCTCCTGGCCTTTTCCGTCGCTGGCTGCCGTTCGGCGGCAAGCTTCTGAGCGGCAAGATCCCTCCTCGCGAGCGTGAGCTCTTGATCCTCCGTACGGGCTGGAACTGCAGCGCCGAGTACGAATGGGCACAACATGCCGTGATCGGCGAGCGCTCCGGCCTCACCACCGACGAGATCAGGCGCGTCGTGGACGGCCCGGAGGCAGATGGTTGGGAGGCTTTCGACGCGACGCTGCTCAGGGCCGCTGACGAGCTGCACGCCCGATATTCGATCACGGACGAGACATGGTCGGCCCTCGCCGCCAGGTACGACACGGCGCAGCTCATCGAGCTCCCAATGCTCGTCGGGCACTATCACCTCGTGGCGATGACGCTCAACGCCCTCAAAGTCGAGCTCGACGAAGGCCTTTCCGGGTTCCCCGCCGACGCGTAAAGGCTCGTGACCGACACTCGGCCGGTCTCCCTCGAGGAGATCGAGGATTCACTCGTCGACGGCGACTCGCCGATCCGCACGGGGACTGCGCGGGCGGCACTCGCGCAGCGGACCTTCCGCATCGTCTTCTTCGGCGCTTTCGCCTCCAACATCGGGTCGTGGATGCAGAGCGTCATCCTCGGCGCTTACGCCTACTCGATCAGCCATTCGAGCGCGTTCGTGGGCTTCGTCGTGTTCGCGGGGATGGCGCCGCAACTGCTCTTGTCGATCATCGGCGGGATGATCGCCGACCGAGTCGACCGCCGCCGGTTGCTGATCGCTGTGTCGTTCGAGCAGCTTGGCTTCTCGGCCGCGCTCGCTTGGGTCTGCCGCGGGCCCCACCCGGCGAAGCTCTTGATCATCGCTTTCGTCGTCGCCATCGGGATCGGCAACGCCATCTACGCTCCGGCCTACTCGGCTGTGTTGCCTGGTCTCGTCGGCAGAGAGAACCTCGCAGGGGCGATCTCGCTCAACTCCGCTCAGATGAATGCGTCGAGGGTGATGGGCCCGGTGATCGGAGGATTCGCCTATCACCTCGTAGGGCCGTCCTGGGTGTTCGCCGGGAACGCCGTGACTTACCTGTTCGTGATCGCGGCGCTGGCGTCCGTGAGGCTCCCGGTGGTCGTCACAGGTTCGCACGACGAGCAGGGGTTGCGGCGGCTCACCGCCGGGATCCGCGCCGCTCGTGCCGACCGGGTGGTCACACGGGCGCTCGTGACGGTCGCGACTTTCTCTTTGATGTGCCTGCCGTTCATCGGCTTGATGCCTGTTGTCGCGGCGCGGGAGTTCGGGATCAACCCGCGGTCGGCGGGTTACGGCGCGCTGTATGCCTGCTTCGGGGTCGGGGCGCTCGTCGGAGCGATATCGATCGGCACCTTCCTCGCGCATGTTCGCAAGGATCGGATCGTCCGGTTCGGCCTCGTCGGCTTTGCCGTCATGCTTGCGGTGTTCGCAGTGGTGAGGTCCCCGGCGCTTGCCTACCCGGTCGTCGCGCTCGTCGGGACGTTCTACTTCGCGATGATCACCGCGCTCTCGACTGCCATGCAGGAGCGCTTGGCTGACGAGGTCCGGGGGCGAGTGATGGCGTTGTGGATCATGGGATTTGGCGGCGTCATCTCGGTCGGCAACCTGATAGGCGGCCCCATCGCCCAAGTTGCCGGCCCGCGATACCTGCTGGGGGCCGGCGCAGTCGTCGCGCTCGTGCTCGTGTGGTACGCCGACGTCCGCCCGCCTCCACCGGTGGTCGCGGCGCAGCTCGGCTCCGACCTCTCGGGTGCTAGACGTTAAAGGATGCAACTGCGAATCTTCACCGAACCGCAGCAGGGCGCCAGCTACGAGCAGCTGCTCGCCGTAGCGCGTGCTGCCGAGTCCGCCGGCTACGACGCCTTCTTCCGGTCCGATCACTTCCTTCGCATGGGAAACGGGGACCCGGGACCGGGTCCGACCGAAGCCTGGCTGACGCTTGCCGGGCTCGCCCGTGACACCGAGCGGATCCGACTCGGGACACTGCTGACGTCAGCGACGTTCCGTCTCCCTGGCACGCTTGCGGTCTCTGTTGCGCAGGTCGACGCGATGAGCGGAGGGCGGGTCGAGCTCGGGCTGGGCGCGGGCTGGTTCGAGAAGGAGCACCGCGCCTATGGGATCCCGTTTCCGCAGTTGGGCGAACGCTTTGATCGGTTGACCGAGCAGCTGGAGATCATCACGGGACTCTGGGACACGAGGGCCGGAGAGACGTACTCGTTCGAGGGCGAGCACTATCGGCTCGAGGCCAGCCCTGCCCTCCCGAAACCTGTGCAACAGCCCCATCCCCCCGTCATCGTCGGAGGTCATGGGCCACGGCGCACCCCGGCACTCGCGGCGCGTCACGCGGACGAGTTCAACGTCCCGTTCGCCTCGGCCGATACCTGCGCGAGATTGTTCGGGCTCGCCGACGAGGCGTGCGCACGGATCGGGCGGGATCCGGCATCGCTTCGGCACTCGGCGGCACTCGTGCTGTGCTGCGGCGAGGACGAGGCGGCGGTCGACCGCCGCGCCGCTGCGATCGGCCGGGAGCCCTCCGAGCTCAGGGCGCACGGTGC
>JBKQLZ010000221.1:0-14285 GCA_052146895.1 Acidimicrobiales bacterium | reverse complement strand
CGAGTGGGCGGTCAACCACGATCCCTATGCCCTTTGCGTGGTGCAGCTGCTCACAGCGGCACTCTGCTGCGTCGCCCTGGCGGCCCCATCCGGCTTGGCTCCGCCACCGGACCTCGGGGTGTGGGCGGCGGTTGTGGGCACCGGCGTCCTCGCGACGGCTGTGGCGTTTCTCATACAGACCTGGGCGCAGGTGCACATCTCGCCTACGCGCGCGGCGATAGTCCTCACGATGGAGCCCGTCTTCGCCGGCATCACCGCCGCCCTCGCCGGAGAGCAGCTCGGCTGGCGGGTGCTCGTAGGCGGCGCGCTCGTGCTCGGCGCGATGTACGTCGTCGAACTCGCACCTCGCAAGGCCACAAGTGCGCAGGCCCCGGTTGGTGCCGTCGTCCCGGAACAACGGTAACTTGCTCGCGTGGCGACGACCGAGCGGCTCGATCCGCGGGACCCAACCCCACTTTGGGCACAACTGGCAGCGGTCCTGCGCAAGCGCCTCGGGGCGGGCGAATACGTGGACCGGTTCCCGACCGAGATGGACCTCACGATCGAGTTCGACGTAAGCAGGGCAACGGTGCGGGAGGCGATTCGGCGGCTGAAGGACGAAGGCCTACTGGACGCGCGGCGGGGGAGCGGGACCTTCGTCATCCGGCGCCAGCTCGATCAGGTCCTGATCGGGTTGCCGAGCCTCGCGCGCGAGATCGTCGCGGCTGGTCTCGTGGAGGAGAGCCGTGTGCTGCGCTTGGCTGAAGGCCCGGCCGATGCTGCCGCTGCCGTCGCGCTAGGCGTTGACGAAGGAGCGACGGTCATCTGGGTCGAACGGATCCGAACCGCCGACGGCCGCCCGCTCGCGCTCGACCGGTCGGCGCTGTCGCTGCCGGAGGAGGCACGCGAGGCGTTCCTCGCGGCCGATCTGGGCCGGGGATCTCTCTATGACGCCTTGGCCGCGCGCTGCTCGATCCAGGTCACCGGCGCGACCGAGCAGGTGCGGGCGGTGACCTGCACCTCCGAAGAACGCGAGCTGCTCGTGCTCGACGGCACAGCGGGGGTGCTCGAGGTGGAAAGGGTGACCTACGCAGGCTCGGCCGCAGTCGAGTGGCGCATCTCGCGACTCAGGGGCGACGCTTACGCCCTCGGGGCGAGCTGGGGCGTCGTACCGCAACGCGCCTGAGCGCTACGGGCGCCGAGGACGTCAGCGATCCTCGCCGAATAGGCCGTCGTGGTCGTCCCAGTCGGTCGCACCGTCGATTCGCGCTTGATCCGCCCGCCCGCGCCGGCTGATCGGGTCGGCCGACTCCGGCAGGGCCCAGGCCCGCCTCCAAGGCGAGACGTCCGGGCCTCTGAATGGCGGCGTCTCGCCGCGGGCAGCCCGTAGGCGGGCGCTCCACCAGTCGGTCTCCGCCTCGTCGGCGAGGAGGGAGACGGCTGCCTCGATGCGAGCGGAGAATCGCCTCGCGTCCTCGGCCTCGGCCGGCCGTAACGGGGCACCGAAGCGCACCTCGGTCTGACCCGGTCGCAGCCGCACCCTCATGCGGCCTCCGCCCTTCGGGAGGATGGCACGGCTGCCGCGGACGTAGACGGGCACGACCGGCACGTCGCATCGCTTGGCCAGGTAGGCGGCCCCGCCTTTGAATTCCTGCCCCCAACCGTGTGGCGAGCGGCCACCCTCGGGGAAGATCACGAGCGACCAGCCATCGTCGATGAGCGTGGCGGCCGCGTCGGCGGACCTGCGGTTGACCTTGTTGCGCTCCATCGGGATGGCACCGAGGCCGAAGGCCGACGCGGCGGCCTTCCAGTGACGGTCGAAGAAGTAGTCAGCCGCGGCGGCCACGATCGTGTGATGACGGCGATTCGACGGCAGTGACGCCAGCAGGACAGCGGTGTCGAGGTGGCTCGTGTGGTTCGCGGTCACGATGACAGGGCCCTCGATGTGCTCGAGCGGGTCGCGGCCGAGGATCTTCGGACGGGCGACGGCGCGCACCACCGGCACGGTGACGTCGTCGAGGACCATCGCCCGCGCGAGGCGGACGGGGTAGCGCCGCGCCCACTCGGTCTCGTAATCGCTCCCAGTCTTCTTGTCGAGGGGGAGCGGGTCGGCGCCGGTCGGGCGGGTCGGCGAGCGCAGCAAGAAGTTGGCGACCGTGGTTCTCGCTCCGCCACCGCTCGCCTTGGCGGGCATCACACGACGTCCGTGATCATCACCGGCGGAGAGTGCAGGTGGGTGATGGTCGGGTCGCGGCCGACGACGTCCTCGGCCATCTCGAGCGCATCCGACAGCGTGCTCGCAGGCGAGAAACCCAACCTTCTCACCGCAGCCCGATCGCCGCCCACCACGATCACCTTGCCGACGTGGCTGAGGGCATGCGCGCACCAGTACCACATGTAGAACGGGTGCACGCCGTGATAGGCGTAGCTCGTCCGGTAGAGGTGGATGTACCACGGGTCCGTGGCGAAGGCCTCTTCGTACTTGGACTCGATCTCGGCCATGTCGGTCGTCTCGGCGAGGACCTGCTCGAAGAAGTCGATGTAGCTCGGGTGGTGGACCGGGTTGAATGCCCACGGCGTCGGATGCGACATGATCACGACGCCGCCCTCGCGCACGAGCGGCTTGCCCTGGTAGAGGTTGAAGAAGTAGCCGAGCCCGAGGCAGGCGACGAGGATCGGGTTCATGATCGAGTTGACGTTGTAGGGGCAGATGTACGGCAGGCCCATCGTGAGGATGTCGGTCTGGCCCTCGACATGGACGAGCTGTTGACGGTGGACGTTCTCGAGCGTGCGATCGTGCACGGGCCCCACCTCTCCCGCTTGCACCGACGTCATCTGGTGCGGCGCCTTGATCGACTGGAAGATGCGGCGCGCGATCTCGGGTGGCGTCCGCTCGAGCGCCTTCGAGGACGCGAGGAAGCCGGCGCGGTCGCGCAGGTTCCACTCCCACTCGCGACGCTGCAGGAAGCGGAACTGCTCGGGGAAGGTGTCGGTGTTGAGCGTCGTCTCGATCTGGAAGACCTTGACCCCCGAGTCTGCGATGAGCTTGCCCATCCGCCAGTTCGAGTGGTGCAGATCCGAGCGATGGCGGTCCATGAACGAGCGACTGTTCAGCATCGTCTGGACATTGTGGTGATGGCGCAGGCTCTTGTAGGAGGCGAGGCCGGTGGCGACCGACTTGTGGCCGCCGTCCATCGCGACGAGGTTGATGTTGACGTAGACGAGGAGGTCCGACTCGACCGCCCGCTTGTTCAGCTCGACATCCTCGCCGTGGTCTGTCTGCCCGAGGTGAACCAGATTGGAAGGGTCCTCGGCGTCGTGTTGGGTGAGCAGGCCGTGCGGAGCGAAGGCGTTGAAGATCCGCTCCCCGAGCGCGTGGCGCAGTTCGTCGTCGGTCATGCGCCGGTGCAGCGCGAGAGCCGCGATGAGCACGACGTCGTCGACTCCCGCCTCGGCTGCGAGGTCGAGGACCGCTTCGATGACGCGCTGGCGGATGTCTGGCGCCTGCATCGGTGGCAACGGGAGCGAGATGTCGTCGAAGGCAATCGTCAGCTTCATGCCAGCGCTCAGCAGCGTCCTGAGCGGGGCACTGTCGCCGAGGGGGCTCTCGAGGGCCTCGCGGATGGCGGCGTCGGGGTCCTTCAGTGCCTGGAGTGGCTCGGGGCCATAGATGACGCGGCTCCCGACAGGTAGCCGCTCGAGGCGGAACCCCTCGCCGTGCCAGAACAACGTCGGCGGGGTCGATCTATCGACCTCGAGGACGAATCCGGGTCGGGGGCTCACGGCGTCTCCTTGTCATGCGTCTCGTTGCGTGGGTTCTGGCCGGTGCGCGGCCGCCGCCTCATGTCGAACACGATCTTCACCGATCCCCGCTTGCCGGCGGCCGCAGCATGGGCGATCGCCTCTTCGTAGCGCTCGAGGGGGTAGCGGGCCGACACGAGGCGCTCGAGGTTGCAGTCGTGCACGAGCTCGGCCGCGAGGTCGAAGGTGCGCCTCGGTCCTGTCGGCGTCTGCTCGGTACCGTAGGCGTACGCCCCCCTCAGCCGGACCTCTCGCTGCCAGAGCGGGGCAAGGTCGACCTTGATCGGACCGGGCATCCCGACGAGAACGATCTCGCCGCCCGGGCGGACGACTGAGAGCGAGCTCTCGAGGGACTCGGCGCTACCCACGCAGTCGAAGACGACGTCGACGCCACCGGCGACGCGCTCAACACTGCCTCCGGCGCCGGCGAGTGCGAGCGAGCCGGTCAACCTCCTGGCCGCCCGGATGACCTCGCTCGGTTCGACGACATGATCGGCACCGAGCTCGCGGGCGAGCCGCCTCTGGTCAGGGTGCTTCGCGACCGCCACGAGCGCTCCAGGCAAGGCGTGCGCTCGAAGGGCCGCGATCGTGCACAAGCCGAGCGTCCCCGCGCCGAGGACGACGACTCGCTGCCCGCTTGCGACGACGGCACTCGAGCATGCGGCGTGAACCGCGCATGCCGTTGGCTCGATCATCACGGCCGCCTCGTCCGAGAGGTGGGCGGGTACGGCGTGGAGCTGGCTCTCGTGAGCGACGAGCCCTCCCGACCATCCTCCCCCGGTATCGGAGCAGTACCCGGTCTGGAGACCTGGGGCGAGCTCGCCGAACGCGATCCTCTCGCAACGGCCCTTGTCGCCGTTCGAGCATGCCTCGCAGGGGGGCGTGAGGCCCCGCGCCTCGCATCCGAGCACCGGTTCTACGACGACGCGCTGGCCGTCGTAGACGCCGCCCGTGACGTCACCGACGACCTCGTGCCCGGGTACGAACGGGAAGGAGACGATGTGCTCGAAGTACCGTGAGCTGCGGCCGTCGAGCGTCGCGAGGTCCGAGCCGCAGATGCCGGCCAGCCTCGGCTGCACCCGCACCCATCCCTCACCCGGCAGCTCGGGTGGATCCGTCTCGAGAAGCTCGAGCGGGCCGACACCGACGCCGTGGCCGGACCCGCCGATTGTCGACGCGACCCGCGACGCGGCAAAGCGGGCGATGTGCCGCTCGAACACGAGCGCCTTCATGAGACGCTGCTCCTGATTCCCGGCCGCAGCGTCGCCACGGCGAGCTGCCGTCTCGGCGCCCCCTTGGTCCTGCCCCATTGCTCGATAGGCCATCCGCGCCGCCGTGCGATGGCGGCAAGCTTCGCCTCCGGGTTGACGGCCACAGGCAGCCCGGCCGCCTCGAGCATCGGGAGGTCGCTCGTCGAGTCCGCATACGCGACGGTCTCGGCCTTGGACAGGCCGAAGCGGCCGGCGTACTCCTCGACGAGCAGCGCCCGAGCCTCGCCGGTCGGGGGTGCAGCCACCATCTCGCCCGTGAACCGGCCGTCGATCTCGCCGAGGCGAGCAGCGACCATTTCGTCGAAGAGCGGCCGAAGAGGTTCCACCACGAAGTCGAGCGCACCGGTGATCAGGAGCGTGTGGTGGCCGAGGGCACGATGCTGGCGGACCCGTGCAAGGCCGTCGGGAAAGGCCCGGAGCGCGAGGAGGTCACTCCAGAGCTCGACGCCGTCGATGCGGAGACGCTCAGCAGGAGCACCGTTGTAGCGTCGATAGAACGACCTGAGGAAGTCGCCACGGTCGCGGCGATCGAGAGCGAGCAGCCTCGGCCCTTCGGCCAACAGTTCGGTGACGACCCGCGTCCTCTCCTTCGCTTCGAGATGACGGGTCGCAAGCCAGGCGTACGTCTCGACCACGTTCGAGGCGATCAGGGTGTTCTCGAGATCGAATACGGCCAACCGTGGCTCTTCGGACAAGATGGCCTTCTTCGAGCGCTCCTCGCGGGTCGCCATCGTCCGCTTGCCAGGGTGTGTCCGAACGCGGGCGTGCTCGACCACCGACGGCAGGTGCACGTCCAACACGTAGTGGTGCCAGTCGATCACCGCGGGATCGAAACAGAAGCTCTCCCGGTCACCCGCGTCCAAGCTCTCGAACAGCTCGATGGTTCGGTCGACCCTGAAGCGCGCCTCGGTCTCGGCGTAAGCGCCGTAGAGCTCGACGTAGTCGAGCGCCCGTTCTGCCTGGATCCGGCGGTCTTCGAGGTCAGCCACGACCTCTGCGCGCTCGCCACGCACCGGTAGCTGGTTGACCACCTTCTCGGCGGTCGACAAGAGCTTCACTGCTCTCCTGAGCTGGCCCTGGACCTTGCCACGCCCTGGAAATCCCCACTTCGGCACCACGATCGGCTGGCCGCGGTGGTCGTAAAGCGGATGCTCGGTGAACCAGGCTTGCGTCAGGTTCACCAAGAGGCCATAACGCAGAGGGTTGCGCGCTCCAGAGGCGATCTGGAAGACGGTCGGGCCTGCTTCGTCTGGTCCCTTGGCCGCGACGGCGATGATCGTCGCCACCACCAGATCGACCGGCACCACGTCGACCGTGCCTTCGGGCACGCCGGGGAACTGACTGAGCAGACCGCGCGCATAGGAGATGATCACCGGCTCCGCCATGCGGAAGCCCCGTATCCAGCCCGGTCGGGGCTCGGACAGTGACGACTCGACGATCGATGGCCGCACGAACGTGACCGGCACATCGCCCCGGGTCTCGAGCAGCGCTCGCTCGCCGAGGGACTTCGTGAAGGCGTACGCGTCCGGCCACCCGAGGGCTCGGGCCCGGCTGCGACCCAGGTTGACCAAGGCGTCGGTAACCCATTGCTCGCGGATCTTCTCCGTGCGGTCTGCGAGGAGTGAGGTACCGGCGGCGCCGAGCTCAGCCCTCGACCGATGCCGGAACTCTTCGAGGCGATCCGGGTGGCGGCTGGCGGCATCCGCGTCGGATCGCGCCCGCCGGGCGGCGGCGACCTCACCTTTCCAGTCGGGCATCGCGAGCCATCTGCTCTTCGTGATGAGCTCTTCCGCCGCGTCGCCCTTGTGCCCGCTGTTGACGTAGGCGGTAGACACGGCGACGAGATGGGGGAGAGGGCGCCCGGTGCCCTCGTTCGCCGCGCGAATCGCCTCTGCGACGCGGGTCGGCCCGAGCAGGTTCACCTCGACGGCACCGTCGAGAGGCGCGTCAAAACTGACGGTCGCGGCGGAGTGGATGACGATGTCGCAGTTCGCGAAGAGGGCTCGGTCCTCGTCGTTGAGGCCGAGACCGTCTCTCGAGACATCGCCCGCGATTGCCGTCAACCTGCGTTCGAGCTCGGCGTCGAATCCGTCGCCGAGCTCGCGGCGGAGCCGGTCGAGGCAGTCGTTCCTGACGATCTCGCGCCGCGTCCGCTCAGTGGCGGACTGCCGCTGACCGGGGCGGACGAGCACGATGACGTCGCAACCAGGGACCGATCGCAGCAGGCGCTCGACGATCGCAGTCCCGAGGAAACCAGTCGCTCCGGTGACGGCAATTCTCTTGCCGGCGAGCGATTCGGCGATCACGGGCACGTGTCTATCACCGGGGTGCGCAGGCGCACTTTGAGCCGCGCTCTCAGCGTCGGAGCCAACTGGTGAGTCGGGACTCCTTCTCAGGCTCGGCCTTCAACGCCGGCTTTGGAGGAGATGGGCGGCGCGAGCTTGGCGGCGTGTACCGCTTCGAGGGAGGGGGCGGCTTCCGGACCGCTGTTGCCGACGCGGAGGCGGCAGCGGACTTGGCCGAGCCGCGCCCGGCCCGACTGGTCCCGCTCGACGTGCTGCCACCTGCTCGTGCCGCGGCGGCGGCGCGGGCCGAAGGGGTACGCCTCATCGCGCGGAAGACGAGCCAGATCCCGATTCCGAGGTAGAGCAAGCCGATGACGCCGCCGCCGGACGCGTTCATCCCGAGCCCGCCGAGCAGGATCGTGAATCCGACGAGCGCCCGGCGCTTGGAGAGAACGCCGGCGAAGATGAAGAGGCCGAGCACCGCATTGATGGCCAGTAGCTCAGGAGCCTGGTGGTGGTAGTTGAGGGTGTCGAGGTGGGCTTGGGCGATCGAGACGATCGGCTTCTTCGTCGAAGGTCGTACCAGGTAGCGTTTGTATTCGAAGTAGACGACCACTCCGAGGAGGATCTGGAAACCGGCGAGGAAGCTGGCGATCAAGCGCTCGCGGCGGTCGATGAAGTTCACCGCCTGCGCATCGGCGTCCGTCCCCGTCGCCGGCTGTGCCTTTGCTCGCGGGCCGTTCGGTCGGAAGACGGTCTTCAGTGCGTCTAGGAACCCCGGCGGTCTGAAAGGCTCGTCGTGAGAGTCGGGCTCGGCGTCGCCTCCGACGTCGGCATCGCTGGCGCCATCGCCCTCGAGATCGGTGTCGCCCTCGAGATCGACGTCGGCTTCGAGGTCGAAATCGCTACCGGCTTCGACATCGCCGTCGTCCTCAACGTCGGCTTCGTCGGAAGTGCTCGAGTCCGGCGTGTCGGGAGGCATCGGCGACAGGCTACCTGGGAGGAGCACCCCCTCCCTATTGGGAGCTGGTGGGCCGCTGGTAGTCTGATCGCCGCGGGCGTTTGGCTCAGTTGGTTAGAGCGCAGCCTTCACACGGCTGAGGTCACAGGTTCGAGTCCTGTAACGCCCACTCGTTGTCGGAAAAACACAACGGGCTCTTCGGATTTCAGTCCCGATGGCCTCGCCGGCCACCCACGATGGATGAAATGCTGTTCGCGGCTGCCGGGCGCTGACGCCGAACCCCGATTGCAATCGCGTGTGCGCTCATACGGGCGTTAGTCGGGTCAAGTCCATCCCCGTGGGTCTCAGTTCCTGAGTTGATAGTCGAGGAGAAGGGATCCCAATAGCGAGGTCACGCTGCGCATCAGTACTAGTTGCCTCGGAGTTCCTCCGTCGAAGAACTTGCGGCCTCGCCCATGAAGTGCTGGAGCGACAACGAGAAGGCGTGTGCGAGGGGCTACAAAGTCCGCTTCTTTCGGGCACCCGCCGGAGCAAGACGAGCGACCCCGGCGCTACCGCAATCTCGCCACCACGAGCCGCCTCAGAGACCGTGGACGAGACGAAGACCACCCGCTGGCCTGCTGCCACAGCGCTGTCGTTTTCGACCGGCGCGCCGTCGGATTCTTCGGGACTTACGCCGGGGGTACGTAGTTGAACTGGTCGGCCGACGACGTGGAGCTAGTGCCTCCCGGCGTCGCCACCGTGACGTCCACCATGCCACTGCCGGCGGGACTGACGGCGGTGATGCGGGTGGCGTTCACGACCGTGACGTTCGTCGCCGCTACCCCACCGAAGAGCACGCTCGATGGAGAGGCGAAGTTGGTCCCGGTGATGGTGACCACAGTCCCGCCGCTCGTCGGACCGGACGACGGCGAGACCTTGGTGACGGTCGGCGGTGCTGTCTCGGTGAACGTGGCGGTGGCAGCAAGTTCGGTCTGCTGCCCGACCGCGGTCACCGTGTAGGTTCCGGCGGGATCGGCGGGGACTGTGACCGTCGCCGTGCAGTCACCGTTGGCGTTTGTCGTGCACCGCGCTCCCGTGAACAGGGAGTTGTAGTTGATGTTCACGTTCTCGTCGGCACCGAACCCTGTGGCGGTGGCCTGGAAGGTCGAGCCTGCCACCCCCGACGACGGGGCGACCGAGAGCTCCGGGCTGGTGACCTCGAAGCATCCGTCGGTTCCGATGTCCGAGCTACCGGAGTAGTTCGAGTCCCCCGAGTACACCGCGGCGAAGCACCAGTAGCCGGTCGACGTGGGGGTGAATGGCACCGAGCCGACATTGGCGGGATTGAGGCCGGAACCGACGGACTCCGTGTCGAACTTAGTCCAGGAGGCGGAGTTACATGGCACCGGGTTCTCGCTGGCACCGCACTCATAGAACGTGACCTCGCCCGTCGGGGCGGGGCCAACACCGCCGTTGCCTATCACAACCGCCTCGTCGCTATCGCTGTTGCCGAGGACGATGCTCGGGTCCAACGGAGAGGCATCGGTCGCAGACGGCAGGGTCTCGGTGAAGATTGTGTTCGCCGAGGCGAAGCTCGGGTTGCCCTCGGCGACGACGTAGTAGGAGCCGGCAGGCTCGGCCGGCACGGTGTCGACGACGCTGCAGTCACCGTTCTCGTCGGCCGTGCACACGTTGAGGGGGGTGCCGTTGAAGTAGGTCTCGACGAACTCGCCCGGCGCATAGCCATTGGCGACGAGGTTGAAGGTCGAGCCGGCCGGTCCCGAGGAGGGGCTGATCGAGATCGACGGCACCAGCTCGGCGAAGCTGGCCGTGGCGGTGAGAAGGCTGTCCTCGCCCTCGGCGCTGACGGTGTAGTTGCCTGCCGGCTCGGGGGGGACGTTGACCTGCGCCGAGCAGTCGCCGGCGACGTCGGTCTCACAGGACCCCTCGGGGATGCCGTCGTAGGTGAAGTCGACCTTCTCGGTCGCGGCGAAACCTGACGCGCTCGCCAGGGGGGCGGCACCGGCCGGGCCGTCGGTGGGGCTGAGCGTGAGGCTCGGGGTCGGGCGGCCGTCCGCGGACGCGGGTACCGCCGTGACGAGGCCCTCCGCGATGCTCCCTAGGAGCAACGCAAGAACGGCAAAGACCACTAACGCGCCAGCGCGCGATCGGCGCCGGCCAGCTGGCCGACCGTCAGCGATGACGGACACGGCTCCAACATCTCCGTTCTCGCTCACACGACGCTTCAGTCTTGGACCCCCAATGACCAGCGGGAGCGTACTACTCGACGGCGGAACTCGGACATGTGACTGACGGTAAGAGGCCGCGCGGATAGGCAGCAAGCCTGTGAACTGGGAGTATCCGCGCTGATTTCGTGAACCATTCCGAAGGGAAGGACGCTGTCTGGGCTGCGGTCCAAGGCCACATCCCCGCTCCCCAAGACCACCATCCCCTTGGGATCCAGTGATGCTCGAACCGAGGCTCGACGATGCGGGACGGCGAGGCCCTCCTCGCCGAGATCGAGACGATCTGACTCGAGCGGGGTTATGACTCCGACGCCACCCGTCAGCGATTGATCGAGCGTCTGATCGACGACGCCGTCATCGCCAATGGCGACTAACGCAACTGCAGGGACGGGCACGTCCAGCACGGGTGGCACGCCGACGCCCCCCGTCTCTCGCCTCGTGACGGTACCGGGATAGCTTTTCCTCGTGCCTCCGCCGCGATCAAGCCTTGCACCTCTCGAACGGTCGACACTCGACAACGGCCTTCGCGTCATCGTTGCGCCGGACCGCTCGAGCCCGCTTGTCGGCGTGGCTGTTATCTACGACGTCGGGTTCCGCTCGGAACCGGAAGGACGCACTGGCTTCGCCCACCTCTTCGAGCACCTCATGTTCCAAGGATCCGCCCACGTGGGCAAGCAGGAGCACATCCAGCTCCTGCAGAGCGTTGGCGGATTCGTCAACGGCCACACGAGACCGGATTTGACCGCCTACTACGAAGCCGTTCCGGCCGGAGAGCTCGAGCTCGCCCTTTGGCTCGAAGCCGACCGCTTGGCCTCCCTTGCCCTCACCGAGGAGAACCTCTGCAACCAGATCTCCGTGGTGAAGCAGGAGATCAATGTCAACGTCCTCAACCGTCCCTATGGCGGCTTCCCCTGGATAATGCTGCCAGCGCTCGCCTTCAAGACCTACCCGAACGCCCACAACGGCTACGGCGACTTCGCTCACCTCGAGGAGGCCAGCCTGGAGGACGCCGCCGACTTTCACGCCACGTACTACGCACCTTCAAACGCCGTACTCGTGGTCTGCGGTGACTGCGACCCCGACGAAGTCGTGACGATGGCGAGCCGGCACTTCGGGGCGATCGCCCGCCGGCCGCCACCACCACACGGGCCGTATAAGGAACCGCCTCCGACTTCGGAGCTACGCAAGCTCGTCGAGGATCCGACCATTCCCCAGGCCGCCTTCGCCATGGGCTTTCGCTGCCCTGACCCCGTGAGCCAGCTCGACGACTACGCCGCCTACGCGGTGCTCGCGAGCCTCCTCGCCGACGGCGCCGCCAGTCGCCTCCGGCGGCGCCTCGTCTATAAAGATGCCTCCGTTACAGACGTCGGCTGCATCCTCGGCACCTTCGGTGACGACAGCTTCTTCATGCGGGATCCCGTGCTGTTTCAGGTCGTGGTCTTCCACCCCGGCGTCGCCACTACCGACGAGCTCCGAGGCGTCATAGATAGCGAGCTCGCCCAGCTCGCCAGCGAGGGTCCGACGGCCGATGAGCTCGTTCGTGTCGCTGCCGGCTTGGTCGCCGGCCACTGGCGATCGATTGATCCGGTGCTGGAACGAACGCTCAGCCTTGCCTGCGTCGAGACCATCCACGGTCGTGCCGAGCTGGTCGCCGAGCTTCCGGATCGCTTGACTGCGGTCGAACCGGCGGCAGTGGCAGCCAGCGCCTCGGAGCTGCTCGGTCAGCACCGGGCGCTCCTCGAGCTGCAACCGGTCGACAGGCCATGAGCCGGCCCAGCCCAGGGCGCCTGCGACTACCGAAGGCGCCGCGCGTCCACGAGGACGAGCTGCCCGGTGGCTTGCGTCTTCTCGGCGTCCGTCGGCCTGCCGTCGCGCTCGTTGAGGTGCGGCTCGTCTTCGCCGTGGCTGCCGAGCACGTCGAGAGGGGTGCCCACTCGACCGTGCTGGCCGAGTCAGTTCTTGCCGGCACCGACCGGCATGACCGCCGGCAGCTGGCCGAAGCAGTCGAACGTCTCGGCGGCCGCCTTACGGCCGGCCGCTATGAGGACCGTTTCGTTATGAGCGCGTCCGTCCTTGCTCCAGACCTCCGCCACCTCCTGGAGCTGTTGGCAGAGGTGCTCGTGGGCGCCACCTACCCCCGCGACGAAGTCCGGGCGGACCGGGACCGGATCGCCAACGAGACCCTCATCTCTCTCAGCCAACCGGAGGTGATCGCAGACGAGTCCCTGTGGCGCCGGCTCTATGCTGGCCACCCCTACGCAGCGGGCACGCCCCGTCCGGACGCCCTGCGACGGGTGCGAGCCGAGAGTCTCCGCAGCCTCCACCCCGTTCTGCTGGACCCGGCGGTGGCGCATCTCGTGCTCGTCGGCGACCTCAATCCGAAAAGCGCCAGCGCTGTCGCCTCCGATGTTCTCGCACCCTGGCTGGAGACCGCCGCCGCCGCCGATGTGAGCCTGCCGGCGCTGCCGGAAGTGCAGACGGGTCCCATCGAGCTCGTTGACCGCGAAGCGAGCGTCCAGAGCAACATCCGGCTCGGTCGGACTGCTCCGGCTCGGTCCGATCCCGACTGGCCGGCTACGGCCCTGGCCAATCTGATCTTTGGCGGGATGTTCGCCTCGCGACTGGTGACGAACCTGCGGGAGCGAAACGGCTACACGTACTCACCTCGAAGCGCAGTTCGTCACGAGCGGGCGGGCTCGACCCTGATCGTCGAGGCAGACGTGGGCACGGACGTGACCGCAGCGGCCCTCGTGGAAACGCGCTACGAGCTCGGGCGTATCGCCGCGGGCGGCGTGACCGACGCCGAACTCGACTCTTCCCGGCGGTACGGCATCGGGACCTTCGCGTTCCTCACATCGACCCAATCCGGGCTAGCCGACACCTTGGCGGCCCTCGTGGTGGGGGGCGTCGGTCCGGGTTACCTGACGAGCTATCCGGCGATGCTCGCCAAGACCTCGAAGACCCAGGTCGAGGCGGCCGCCCGGCGCTACCTCGCCCCCGCCGGGATGGTCACCGTCGTCGTGGGCGACGCCGACGAGGTCGCCAGCCCGCTGTCGGCCATCGACGCCATCACAGTCAAGAGCCCCCCGGCCTCGCGGCCTCGCTGAGCTGCGCCCTGCCCGCTCGGTATCCCAGCCGTTGACAGGCGGCGCTTCGGGTACATGCCAGCAGTAGAAATGGGCCATGGCGAACACAGGCATGGCCGAGTACTGGAACGGGCGCCCCGCCAATGTCTGGGTGACAGAGGCCGAGCGCTTCGACTCGATCCTCGCCCCGTTCGGCCGTCGGCTGCTGACGTCCGCCGTCCTCAAGCCGGGCGAGCAGGTCCTCGACGTCGGGTGCGGCAACGGTGCCGTGAGCCTGGAGGCGGCCCGTACCGTAGGGCGCGACGGGCAGGTGACTGGGCTCGACCTCTCGGCACCCATGCTGGAGGTGGCCCGGCGGCGCGCCAAGGAACAGGGGATCGATGTCTCCTTCGTCCAGGGCGATGCCCAGACCGCCTCGTTCGACCACCCCTTCGATGTGGTCCTAAGCCGCTTCGGTGTGATGTTCTTCGACGGTCCGCAGGCCGCCTTCGCGAACCTGGCGAAGGCGACCCGCCCGGGCGGCCGCTTGTGCTTCGTGTGCTGGCAAGAGTTGTTCGCCAACGAGTGGATCGCTGTGCCCGCAATGGCGATGGTCGCCCACGTGGGGATCCCCGAGCTACCCGAACCTGGCGCTCCGGGTCCGTTCGCGCTGGCGGATGCCGGGCGAACCAGAG
>JBKQLZ010000220.1:0-24559 GCA_052146895.1 Acidimicrobiales bacterium | reverse complement strand
CGGTGCTCCGGTCCGGTCGTCACGTCGTGGTCGACCGCTACTCCGGGTCGACGCTTGCGTATCAAGGCTACGGACGAGGGCTCCCGCTCGACGAGGTGCGCCGAGCGTGCGACCTGGCGACGGGCGGTCGTTGGGCCGACTTGAACGTGCTGGTCGACGTGCCGGTGAGAGTCGGGTCGGCTAGACGCCATGCTCGTCCGGACCGGATCGAGGCTGAGGCCGTGGAGTTCCACGAACGGGTGCGACGTGGGTACCTTGCCGAGGCCGACCTGGACCCCCACCACTGGATCGTCGTATCGGGAGATGCGCCAGCGGCCGAATTGGCGAGCAGCATACTGCGATCGGTGACGGACCGGCTGGGTGTGGCCATAAGGGATGCCGAGTGAGCACCTCAACGGCGGTCGCGCCGGTCCTCGATCGGATAGTCGGCCAGCCGAGCGCGGTGCGGCTTCTCAAGGCGTCCGTCGAGCGGCCTCTTCACGCATATCTCTTCGTCGGCCCGCCGGGCACCGGCAGGGAGGAGGCGGCCACCGCGTTCGCGGCGGCACTGTTCTGTCCTGATGGAGGCTGCGGGACGTGCGTGGTCTGCACCGAGACTCTTGCGGGCCGTCATCCCGACCTGGTCGTCGTCGAGCGCAAGGGCGCCTCGATCAGTGTGCCGCAGGCGAACGAAGTCGTACGCCTCGCGTCGCGCACGCCGCGAGCAGCTCCGCATCAGCTGCTTGTGCTCGTTGACTTCCACCTGATCGGGTCCGCCGCTCCGACATTGCTGAAGACGATCGAAGAGCCTCCCGACACGACAGTGATCGTCGTCACGGCGGAGTCGGTCCCCGCAGACTTCGTGACGATCGCCAGCCGGTGCGCTCGCGTCGAGTTCAGGCCGCTGTCCGAATCTGATCTTGTCGAGGTGTTGACACGGGAGGGAACCGATCGCGTGACGGCGGAGGCGGTCGCCCAGGTTGCACAGGGCCGGCTCGATCGGGCGCGTGACTCGATGACGGATGAGGGCCTCGCGGGAAGGATCGCTCACTGGAGGCGCCTGCCGTCGTTGCTCGACGGCACGGGCGCCACCGCTGCGAAGCTCGCCACCGAGCTGGTCGCGGCCGCCAACGAGACCGTCGAGGCCATCAAGGCTCGTCAGGCGGCCGAGCTCGAACATCTCGCCGAGGAGGCGAAGGCGGCCGGCGAGCGTGGAGTGCCCGGGCGGGCGGAGATCGATGCTCGCCATCGCCGTGAGCAGCGCCGGGCGCGTACCGACGAGCTGCGTGCGGGCCTCGCAGCACTCGCGGGCGTGTACCGCAGCCGCCTCGGTGGGTCTGCCAGCGCGAGACCGGCGATCGCCGCGATCGAGCTGATCGACGACGCCGCCTCGCGATTGCTGCTGAACGTGAACGAGACGTTGTTGCTCGAGTGGTTGCTCGTGGAGCTTGACGGCCTGAACTGACATTGTTTCGCCATAGGGTGTCGTTCGATGACAGCCACTGCCCAACGATGGATCGAGGTCCTGCGGGACACCCACGATCGCCTGTTCACCTTCGTAGCGTCGCTCGAGCCCGATGATCTGCGACGTCAGTCGTATTGTGACGACTGGAGCGTCGCCCAGGTGCTCTCCCACATAGGGAGCGCCGCCGAGATTGGGAGGGCAACTCTCCTCTCGGCTCTTGGGGGCGGCGAGCCATACGATCAAGCCGGCCGAGAGGCACTTTGGGCACGCTGGAATGCGAAATCGCCCGACGAGCAGGCAGCCGATGCGGCCGTTGCGGACGAGGGCCTGGTCTCCGAGTGGGAGCAGATCGAGCCGGATCGCTTGGCGACGCTGCGTGTTCCATTCTTCGCCGGCATGGAATTCGGTGCTGCCGAATCCGTCGGTCTCGTACTCGGTGAGCGTGCCCTTCACTCTTGGGACGTCTTCGTAACCTTCGATCCCGAGGCCCGCGTCCATCCCGACGCCGTCGAGCTTCTCGTCGATCAGGTTGGTCGCATGATTCCCTGGTTCGGCAAGGCCGCAAACTGGACCGGTCCAGGATCGGTGGCCGTTCACACAACTGCGCCCGAGCGCGATCTCACACTCCGGATCGGCGATACCGTCTCGCTCGACACGGGGACAGCCGGGGACGGCGGCGCCGGTGCGAGCCTCAACCTGCCCGCTGAGGCGTTCCTACGCCTCGTCTATGGCCGGCTCGACGCCGGGAATGCCCCGGCAAGCGTGACGAGCGAAGGTGTCGATCTGGATCAGCTGCGTCAGCTCTTCCCCGGCTTCTGACCGCTGCTCACTCCTGGGCCAGCCTCCTCGACAAATGCACCGCTTGCGAGGAGCACGGGGGTGCCAGCACTGACGTCCACCTCGGTGGCAATGCCGACGTCCTCGCCGTAGCCGCGCTCTCTGAGTTCCAGGGCGGACATACTCTGGCGGACGAGATCGCCGAGATCCACTGGCGACAGGCCCGCAGCGCACCGCGCGGTCAGAGCGGCTTCCGGGCTCATCTCGACCCCGAGATCGCCTAGAGCCAGGATCAGCGCTGCCGCGCCGAGTAGGTCCTCGACCGCGGGACGGAGCGTTCCATCGGGCCAGCGCTCGCCGGCCGCGACGACGGCAATCTCGCGTCCCTCCGCCGCCGCAGCCGCCAGCCACGTTGCAGCGGCTGTCCGGTTGCGCAGGCAGGCGGCGACGACGCGAACCGGGATTGGTGAGTCTGTCGCAGTTGCCACAATCGCCGAGCCGTTCGGCGACGGCAGCACGACTTCGGGCACGACCGGGGCAGTCATCATGCGGCTCGGTGCCAGGCTCCAAGGTGACTCGGGCGTGCCCGACCGCGCCTCGCTCGCGAGTGGGACGCCCCTATCGCTCGCGATCTGCCGCGCTAGGTCCGGGCGGGCGGGGATGATCGCGATTCCCCTCGCTGTCGCGACACTGACCGTCGTCGAGAACGAGAGCACGTCGACGACGGCGACGAGCGAGCAGCTCTCTCTTGTGACGAGGTCCAGGGCACCTGCGGGTCCCCAGGCGAAGCTGCAACGACCACTGCCCATGGTTCGCATTGTGGCACGGTCGGGTTTGCTCGCCCGGGCCCACTTGGGCGCCGCCGCTGTGGTTCTCCGGCCCCGGATAGCTCGGCCTCTACACTTGTCAGCGCGCCATCTACGGGGAGACACCTTGTAGCCGGTCTCGGAGGCACGATGTCGGAGTCGCCCCCCTCGGGTAGTGACGAACAGCCAGGCGACCCGCCGGCCGACACACCCGAACAGGGGCAAGGCGAGACGCCGCCGCACAGTCCGCCAAGGAGCGATCCGCCGCTAACGCCCTCTTGGAACCCCTCGCCTCTGACGCCTTCGTGGGACCCGTCGCCCCAGGCACCCCCAGCTGTCGAGCCGCCCCCGCGCCACCCCGGTTACGAAGCACCGCCTGCGTATCAGCCGCCTCCCTATCCGGGGACGCCACCTCAGCCAAGCGCGCCTGAGTCGGGCGAGCCAACACAGCCGCCCGCGCCTGGGTACGGCCAGCCCCAGCCAGCTCCCGGCTACTCACCCCAACCTGGGTACGGCCAGCCCCAGCCACCTGCCCCCGGCTACGGCCAGCCCCAGCCCCAGCCACCTGCCCCCGGCTACTCACCCCAACCTGGCTACGGCCAGCCCCAGCCACCTGCCCCCGGCTACGGCCAGCCCCAGCCGCCGCCTGGTTACGGCCCGCCGCCCGGATACGGACAGCAGCCTCCCGGTTATCCCCAGGGCTACGCACCTCCGGGTTACGGCGCCGGACGGGCACCCTACGGACAACCACCGTACGGACAGCCACCGTATGGGGCACCTCCGTATGGGCAGCCACCATACGGACAGCCACCGTACGGGGCACCACCGTATGCGCCGCCGCCCCCCAGCTACGCGCCGGGCTGGCGTGGCGGTTCTGGGGTCGGTCCGGGTGGTTGGGTCCTCGCCGGGTGGTGGCGCCGGGTCGGGGGGTACCTGATCGACGACCTCATCGTCGCGGTCCCCCTCGTCATCTTGATCCTCGCCTTGCGCAACTATCACGACGTCGGCGCAGTCCTCGGTGAGGCGATCGGCTTCGTCTACGTCACGCTCATGATCGGCGCCCGAGGACAGACGGTCGGGATGATGGCGGCGGGCATCAAGCTCTACGACTTCCAGTCCGGCTCAGGCGACATCGGGTACCCGAGGGCTGCCCTCAGGGGCGGTGTGGCCATCCTCGTAGCCCTTCCGTTCGCCCTTCATGTGCCCTTGGGCTTCATTCTCGTGTTCCTCAACCTCCTCTGGCCACTCTGGGACCAGAAGAACCAGACCTGGCATGACAAGGCTGCCGGGACCGTGGCGGTCAAGGTATGACCGCCCGCGAGTCCCGGCCGGACCTGGGCAAGGTGTCCCGCCTCCGCCGTCTGGGCGGCCTCGGAGCCTGTGTCGTAGTCCTGACCGCATACGGCTCGACGGCTGCCTCCACTTCGTCGAGCCTGCGGTCGAGAGCCACCGCGCGCGCGGCCGGGATTGCGGGGGCCGGGACGACGCTGCCCGGCACGACTTGCCCGGTCTTTCCCGCCGACGACATCTGGAACACGAAGATCACCGGACTCCCTGTGGACTCGCACAGCGTGGCTTGGTTGAAGACCATGGACGCTTCCAGCACATATCTCCATCCGGATTACGGTCCCGGTGGTGGCAAGAAGACGCCCTACGGCATTCCCTACGTCGTCGTGTCGCCAACCCAGCCGCTCGTGCACGTCAAGTTCTCGGATCCGGGCCAGAGCGACAGGGGGCCGTACCCGTTCAGCGCCTCAACCCCGATCGAGGGTGGCCAGAGCGCATCGGGCGACCGGCACGCGATCATGGTCAACCCCAAGACCTGCACGCTCTACGAGCTCTACGACGCCTATTACAAGCCAGACGGTAAGTCGACGGCGGGCTCAGGCGCGATCTGGAGCTTGACGTCAAACAAGCTCCGCCGAGCGAGTTGGACCTCTGCCGACGCTGCCGGACTGCCGATCCTCCCGGGCCTCGTCAACTACGCCGAGGTGATGTCCGGCCACATCGATCATGCGATCCGTTTCACGGCCCAGACTACGGACGAGGCTTATCTCTGGCCGGCGCGGCACGAAGCGGGAGCTGCCAAGAATGCGAGCTATCCGCCGATGGGCGCGCGTTTTCGCTTGAACGCGAGTTTCTCCCTCCCCAAGAGTGAGTGCGCTGCTCCCTGCCAGACGGTGATCACCGCCATGAAGCAGTACGGGCTGATCCTGGCGGACAACGGGAGCAACTGGTTCTTCCAGGGCGCGACCAACTCGAAGTGGACCTACACGATGGTCGACCAGCTGAAGAACATCCCGGCGAGCGAGTTCGTCGCCGTCAACGAATCGTCGCTCGAGTGCTTCCCGAACTCCGGCCAGGCCCGCCAGGCTGGTGCGCCGGACCACGGGTGCCCGCCGAGCGGCTGAGCCGTCCAGCCTTCGAGCAGTCCACGTCCGCTTTTTGTAACGAATGCCGGGCTGGAGGGACGAGACTTGCAGCGATGGGTCTCGTCGGTACAGCGGGACCAGGCACGCGGGAACGCGTGAGGGCCACACGGTGTTGTACAAGCACGGCGCAGATACAAGGACGAGGAGTGCCATGGCATTATTCAATTCCCGCAAGCAGGAGATGGTGAGCCCTGAGAGCGCGCTGCCGGGTCGTAGCACGCCAATGAGGGTGCCGGAGCGCCACTACGTGCTCGACGCTGTTCTCGCGCCTCCCTTCCCCGAGGGGTTCGAGACAGCGATGTTCGCGCTCGGGTGCTTCTGGGGTGCGGAGCGTCGGTTCTGGCAGACCGAGGGCGTCTATTCGACCGCGGCTGGGTACACAGCCGGCATCACTCCGAACCCGACCTATGAAGAGGTGTGCTCAGGCAAGACTGGCCACGCCGAAGCGGTGCTCGTCGTGTTCGACCCGACAAAGGTCACTTACGACGACTTGTTGCAGGTCTTCTGGGAGAGCCACAACCCGACGCAGGGCATGCGGCAGGGAAACGACGTCGGGACCCAGTACCGCTCAGGGATCTACACGAGCTCCGACGCCCAGCTCGCAGCGGCGAAAAGCTCAAGGGATCACTACCAGGAGGCCTTGACGAAGGCCGGGTACGGAGAGATCACGACCGAAGTAGTCGAGGCTGGGCCCTTTTACTACGCCGAGGACTACCACCAGCAGTACCTCGCGAAGAACCCAGGCGGATACTGCGGGCTTGGCGGTACGGGGGTGTCCTGCCCGGTCGGCCTGACCGCCCCTGACGGCTGATCGCGCCGGAGAGCGTGGTCGCTGCCCGGGTGATCCTGGGCCTGTGGAGCTGGCATCGCTAGTGTCGCTTCAGTGCTAGGAGCTTGGTACAGGCGCGCGGGCCTAGCCGTCGCGGCCGCCGCCGCGGTGATCGGCTTGTTCGTGCTGCTCTATGCGATCTCAGTCCATGCGTTCGCACCCGACTCGGACGGCGCAACCGTCCTGCTCGAGGGTCAGGCGATGGCACACGGTCATCTCCTGTTGAGCGGATGGGCGATCTCACTCGACTCGTTCTGGACGATCGACGCTCTCTGGTACCTCGTGGCCGACGCCGCGTTCGGCCTTCACGCTGACCTCCTCCACGCCGTGCCCGCGGCGATCGCTACCGCAGTCGTCGTGATCGGCGTTGTGATGGCCGTCGAGGAACGCCGCCGCATTGCTGCCATCGCCGCGGCGACGGCGACGGTCGTCGCGATCCTTGCGTTCCCCGCGCAGGCGCTCGCGATCTTCCTCCTGCGCGGGCCGCTGCACGTCGGGACGGCGTTGTGGTGCCTTGTGGCGTTTCTCGCCGTTCGGCGTGGCAAGTTCGGCGTTGGCTTCGTAGTTGCGACGCTCTTCCTGGCAGCGGGACTGCTCGGCGACCTGCAGATGCTCGCGCTCGGCGTCGTGCCGGTCTTCGGCGCGGGCGTGCTGGCGATGTGCCGGACCCGGCAATGGCGCATCGGCCTGCCGCAGGCGACGGCAGCGATCTCGTCTCTCGTGCTTGCCGAGGTCGTGCGGCGGATCGCCCGCGCCCTTGGCACGTTCTCCATCGCCAAGGCCAACCCGATCGCGACGCTCACGCAGATGCTGCACAACGTCAAGCACGGGCTGCACGAGGGCGAGCTGATGATGGGGGTCGGGACCACGTACTACGGGATCGGAGCCGATCCGAGAGCTCTGAGCTACGCGCACTTCGTCGCGATCCTCGTCGTGGGCGTCGCCGTCGTGGGCACGGCGGTTGCCGCCATCTCGGGCGCCCTCCGTGCGCGGCCGACCGTCGTCGGGACGAGCTCGGAAGCGGCCTGGCGGCTCGACGACATGCTGCTGCTCGCGACGTTGGCCGCGCCGGTGGCCTTCGTCATCCTCGCCGCCTCTCCCGATCCGGAGTATGCCCGGTACCTGACGCCCGGGATCATCTTCGGCGCGATCCTCTCCGGCCGCGTCGTCGGCCGCCTGGCGGAGGACCTCTCGTGGGGGGTGCTCGGCCGCGCCGCGGCAGCTATCGGGCTCGCGGCCAGCTGTTGTTACATCGCAGGAGCGGCGATCAATCTCGACCAATCGGCTCCGCAGTCGAGTGCCGCGACGCTCGGCAGCTGGCTCGAGGCACATGACCTGCACGATGGGATCGGCGCCTACTGGTCGTCGTCGATCGTCACGGTGGAGTCGTCAGGGCGCGTCGAGATCCGTCCTGTCGTGGCGAGGAATGGTCACGACCTCGTGCGCTACGACCGCAACTCAGCGGCGTACTGGTACACCGAGCCTTTCAATTTCCTCGTCTTCGACATTCAGGCTCCGTGGGGTGACGTCTCGTGGCAGACCGCCGTCACAACGTTCGGGCCTCCATCGAGCGCGTTCACCGTGGCGGGGACCTACCGCGTCATGGTGTGGGACAGGACGCTTCACGTCCCCGCCTGAATCGGCTCTCACGCAGACTGGCAGCACGGCTCAGGCCCGAGGTCTCCGGCCCGCTCGTCAGATATTCGCGAGGTCGTCGCTCGAGTAGGCGCGGAAGGCGATAAGAGTCCGGGTGCGCGTGATCCCGGGGAGCGGGGCGATCCTCTTCGTCACGAGCTCGGCAAGGAGCTCGTGGTCGGCGGCCCGAGCGATTGCCACGAGGTCCTCGTCGCCTGCGACCGAGTACGCGACGTCGACCCCATCGACGTCCGCCAGAACCTGGCCGAGCGGCGCGACCTGGTCGGGCTCGGCGTTGATCAAGACGATCGCTGTGACCATGACCGGGATGCTACGCCGGTGCCGGGGCGACGTCGCACCGCATCAGCCGTTTATCGGACCATTCGCCGATCGGAGGCTGCCGGCGTCGCGTCCGGAACGGTGGGCGAGTATCTCGGCCGCTATCGCCACGGCGGTCTCCTCGGGCGTACGAGCGCCGAGATCGAGCCCGACCGGGCCGTGGATGCGGCCGACCGATGACTCGTCCGCTCCGCCTGCGAGCAGTCGCTCGCGCCGGCCCGCTTGCGTGTGGCGGGATCCGAGCGCTCCGACGTAACAGCCCCTCGAGAGGGCGAGAGCCAGAGCCGGCGTGTCGACCTCCGGATCATGGGAGAGCACGACGAGGGCGTCGGCCTGGCCGAGCGATCCCACGAGCGCCTCGGCCTCCGTTCCCCACGAGCCGTCGACGCTCACCTCCCAGCCGAGCATCGAGCCCTGAGCCGCCAAGGCCTCGGCCAACTGCCCGTCACCGATCACCACGAGACTCGTCAGCGGCAGGAATACCTCCACGACGAGCGTCGCCCCCTCGTGGACTTGTACCTCGGCGACGTCTCGGCCGCGGCGCAGCGCCAGGCGCGCTGCTTCCGATGCGATCTGGTCCAGCACCGCGTCGCCGACCGAACCATGGTGCTCGTACGAGCGCGTGAGAGGGCTGTCCACGAGGGCGAGGACTGCCGAGGCCGCAGACGGAGCGTCCGGCCGGGTGACGAGAGCCACCGGGCGACCTACGGCGAGCGCCTCCCACGCAGGCCGCGGGATCGCTCCCAGCTCGTTGAAGAGCACGCTCGCAACCCCGCCGCAAGCGAGACCGGCCGAGGCTGCGTCAGCCTCACCGACGGAGAGCTCGAACAACCCGAGTAAGCCCACCTCACGTCTCAGAGCGGACTCTGCCGCGCCACCGAGGAGGCTCCCGCTGCTAGTGCCGTCCGCGTAAGCCAGGACAGCGTCGCCTTGCCGCCTGCCGCCGAGTCCCTTGAACTCGACAACCCGGGCTACGCGCCCGGCACGATCGGCGGCGAGCGACTCGGTGGCCTCCAGCGCGATATCTCTCATGTACCCAAACCTACGGCGTTCCCTTGGCGCGGTACATCGCGGCATCCGCGGCAGCCAGCATCTCGCGGGCGTCGGCTGCGTCCCAGGGATACACGCAGCGGCCGATGCTCATGCTCATGATGACCGGCCCGGCCTGGACCTCGATCGGGACTTTCAGGCTGCGCGTGATACGGCGGCTGATCGCGTCCGCCACCCTCTCAGCTCGGTGAATGCCGGTCGCCGACTCGCGCGGCGAGGGATCGATGTCGGGAAGGAGCACGAGGAACTCATCGCCGCCTCGCCTGGCGACGACGTCACTCTCGCGCACGCAGATGAGCATCCGAGCGGCGATCTCCCGCAGGATCTCGTCACCGGCGTCGTGGCCGTAGGTGTCGTTCACAGCCTTGAAGCCGTTCAGATCACAGAAGAGCAGCGCCACTCCCTGGTTGTGGCGGCTCGCGCGGGCGAGGGCGAGCTCGAGCGTCTCTTCGAACAGGGATCTGTTGGCCAGCCGCGTGAGGGCGTCGTGGGTCGCGCGGAATTCGAGCTGTTCCTCAGCGAGCTTGCGGGAGGTGATGTCCTCGAGGAGGCTCTGCACCATCCAGGGCTGGTCGCCGTTCATCACGACCTGCGACACCTGCCCGATCCAAACTTCCACCCGCCGCGACGTGATCATCCGGTACTCGATGCGGGCGGGGCCGTCTCTCGCCATCAATTCCGTGCGGAAGTCGAGCACTCGTTGGCGATCCTCTGCGTGCAGATGGTTCGACCACCAGTCGGTAGTCAGCCACTTGGCCGGGGTCACACCGAACACCTCCCGCACGAGGGAGCTGACGTAGGGTGGCTCGGAGTTCTCGTTGAGCGGTTGGGTCCAGACGATGTTCGGGATCTGCTCGATGAGGGCGCGGTTCTTCGCCTCGGCCGCCCGGAGCTGGTCTTCCAAGGTCTTCTGGGCGGTGATGTCTGACATAACCCCGAGAACCACGTCACGACCGGTCTCGGGCTCGCGTGCGATGGCGCACTGGTCACGCACCCAGATGGTCCGCCCGTCGTCCGGGCGGACTATGCGGTACTCCTGCACGAGGTCGCCCCTGCCTCGGGCCAGGTATGCGTCGAAATCGGCGCTCGTCTGCGCCCAGTCGTCGGGGTGCATGTGCTGCTGCCAGAGCTCGTCGTTCCCGATCCACTCGGCTGCCGTGATGCCGAGCACCGTCTCGACCTGGGGGCCGACGTAGACGGTGGGGTAGCGGTGAGCACCGGGATCTGTGACCTCGTCGATGTAGAGGACCGCCGGCACGTGCTCGACGAGGCGCTGCAGTTGATCGCGCTCGCGCGCCAGCCTTGACGAGGTCGAGATCAGGTCGCGCAGGACTGCGGCCGTGAGAGGCTCACTGATGGGCGGTCGGGATTCGTCGAACTCGTCGGTCAACGTGCTTGCCGAACGGTGGAGCCGCCGCTCAGTCGGTCTCCTCGATCGCATACTCCGGGCAGTTCGCGATCGCGAGGCGTGCCTTCTCCTCGAGCTCAGGAGGGACGGTGCCGTCGCCGATCACGGTCGAGAGACCGTAGTCGTCGATGTCGAAGAGCTCCGGGAGCAGCCCGTAGCAGCGGGCATGGCCCTGGCACTTGTCGGGATCGACGCGGATCTTCATCAGAACACCACCGGGAGACGGCGCGGGCCGCGCACCTGCCCGCCCGCCCAGGTGACTTCCTCACCCTCGGCGAGCGTGAACTCGGGAATGGCCTTGATCCATTCCTCGAGGGCCACCCGGAGCTCCATCCGCGCGAGGTTAGAGCCGGCGCATCGGTGGATCCCCGACCCGAAGGCCACGTGGCGATTGTGTGCTCGGTCGAGGATCACGTCGTCGGCGTCTTCGAACGTCTCCGGGTCCCGGTTGGCGGCCGGGAAGTTGAGCAGCACGCGATCCCCCTCCTTCATTGGGCAGCCGGCGAACTCGACGTCGGAGGTGACGAGCCGGGCCATCGTCACAGGAGAGTACGCACGGAGGAGCTCCTCGATTGCGAGCGGCCAGACGTCGGGCTCTTCCGCGAGGCGCTTGCGGTCCAAAGGGTGGGTCGCGAGGTGCCAGAGGGACGAGCCGATGGCACTCCAGGTCGTGTCGACGCCGGCTATCAGCACGAGAGCGGCAACTCCGAGCACGAGGCTCTCCTCGACGCGAGCGCCGTCGATTTCGGTGTGGAGCAGCTCGCTCAAGAGGTCTGTGCCGGGGTTCTTCTTACGTTCCTCGAGCTCGGTGATGAAGTAGTTGATCAACCCCTCCATCCCGTGGATGCGACGATCCTCGTCGTCGGCGAACTCGAGCACATCGCGGACCCATCCGGTGAACGTGTCGGCGAGGTCGCTCGGCACGCCCAGAATGTGCGCGATCACGCGGACGGGAATCTGCTGCGCGTACTCCTCGGCGGCGTCGGCATGTCCTTGAGCAAGGAACTGAGCGATCGCGGACTGACAGAGCTCCCGTGTGAGCGCCTCGTAACCCTCGACACGGCGATGCGAGAACCAAGGCAGAAGCAGTCGGCGAGTCCAGGTGTGGAGCGGCGGGTCCGCCGATATCGGGGGTAGGCCGTACGGAAGGACCTGCTCCTGCTCCTCGGTGGGCTCGCCATCGAATGGGATCACGCCCACCTCGAGAGAGCTGAAGTGCTCGATATCGTGAGCTATTGCGGTGACGTCCCGATATCGAGTGGGGAGCCAGTTGCTCCCCCGCCTGTCGGTGTGGGCGATCGGGCACACCTGACGCAGTTCGTCCCAGATCTCGAACGGATTCGATATGTACTCGGGATCGAGGACGTCGAAGTCCGTATCCCACCGGGCCACCGGCGGTGTTCTCGGCATCTTGCTCCCCTTCTCCGGCGACCCCCTCGCCACGTTCCGGATCAGCCTAGGCGGCTGAGGGGACCGGCGCCGCCTCGGGCTCTGCGCCGGACAACGCACGCCACAGGGCGAAGTAGCTCGGGTACACGAGCTCGTTGGTCACGTAGCCCGCCTGCACCAGCTCTTCGTGGTAGCGGGGCAGGTTGCGCCATGGCACGCCCATGTCGACGTGGTGGGCGAGGTGCCAGCCAGTGTTGTAGGGAACGAGCCACATCCGGGCGGCGATCGACTGGCGGACGGCGTGGGTCGTCACCCGCCTGTCCTTGCTCGCTTCCAAACCACCGTGCTCGGCGATCGAGCGGAGGCGGTTCAGGACGCGCCACTGCGTCATCCACGGGAGCCACCACAAGAGCGGGTAGATCCACCAGCGACCGGTCGCGAACCAGCTGACCGCCCAAAGCACGACCTGCGCGCCGAGGATCGAGGACACGACCTTGCGGGCGGCCGGGTTGCGGATCGCCATCACGAGCGAGCTGAAGTTCTTCCATCCCGAGATGCCGACGGCGTCGCGGAGCAGGCGGCGGCGCAGCGTCCGGCGGTCGCACTGGTAGCCGCTGTAGAAGGCCATGTCCGGCTCCTCTGGCCCGAACTCCTCGCGGTGGTGCGAGAAGTGCGCCCTGCGGTAGAGCTGGATCGGCGTGAAGGCCGGGTACGCGATGAGCCAGGTGCCGACGAAGTCGTTGATCCGCTTGTTGGTGAACAGCAGCTTGTGGGCCGCCTCGTGCATCAAGATCGCGAAGCGGACATAGATCGGGCCGAAGGCGATGAACGCCACGAGGTAGAACGCCCAGTTGTTCAGGGTCACCGCAAGCGCGACGATGCCGACGACGGCGCCCCACAACGTGATGACCGTGATCGCGTTGCGCATGTCGTCGATGCGCCGCAGCTCCGCCCTCAGCTCGGGGCGACAGACACCGGTGGGTCCGAGGCGATCGGTCGGCAGGACGTCTGGACGCGCCGATTTGTCGAGCACCATGCTGGTTGGCATGGCTTCATCTTACAAAATCTGATTAACTGTGACAAGTGCGTAATGTCGCTCTCCCTACCCTCGCGCCGCTGACCGCTCGATCGGTGCTAGCCAGCACACTCCTCGGCGCAGAGACCGGCGAGCTGCCCGTGGCTTATCTGGTCCACGTGGCGAGCCTGTTCGCAGTCAACGAGAACCGCGCGAGGGTGGCGCTGAGCCGCATGGTGCAAGCCGGAGAGTGCTCGACCGACGGCGACGGCAACTACCGGCTCGCAGGCCACCTGCTCGAGCGTCAGCATCGGCAGAGTGCCAGCCGTGAGGGCCGCACGCGGAGGTGGCGGGGGGACTGGCACGTGGTCGTCGTGACGACAGCCGGTAGCTCCGCTGAGGTGCGCGGGTCTCGCCGGCGCGCCCTCTCCAGGGCTCGGCTCGCCGAGCTGCGGGACGGGACCTGGATCCGTCCCGACAACCTTGTGCTCGACCTCGCCGGCGATGTCAGTCGCGACGTCATGGTGTTCACAGGCCGCCGCACCTTCGGCTCGGACGACCACGAGTTGACGGGGCTGTTCGAGATCGACGGTTGGGCGAAGGTGGCCGAGGAGCTGCTCTTCGGACTCGGCACGCTGGCGCCTCGAGGTCCTGATGATCTAGCGCCCGGGTTTGTGCTGTCGGCCGCGGTGCTAAGGCACCTGCAGGCGGACCCGTTGCTTCCGCGCGAGTTGCTCGGGCGATCGTGGCCGGGCGAGAGGTTGCGCCGGTCGTACGACGACTGGGACCGGCGGTACCGCGAGGTGCTCGCGCAGTGGAGCCGCGCGCCCTTGTGAGCGATGAGCGCGGTGCCGGCCGGGTTTGGTCCTCTCAGATTGGGTCGATCGAGGTCTGCCCTTGGTTGGACACGTGCTCGGTCCATTTCGAGCCGTCGAAGTACCGCAGCTCGTGGCGGCCCGTCGGATCCTGCACCCAGCTGGCGGCGAGTGCCGGGGCTACCTGCGGTGGCTGACCCCAGGATGCCGGCACGTTGGCCCCGGCGGCCTGCGGCCACGCATTCGACTGGCCGATACCCGGGGTAGGCGCGCCGTATCCAGGACCGCGCTCTTGTGGGACGCCACCATAGGCCTGGGGGTTGCTCCGGTTCGCGTAGACGCGCGATCCGCCCCGCGAGCAAGCGATTATGGACAAGACGGTTCCGAGCAGGACGATCGGCACGCTGACAAGACCCCAGATGATCGGGTGAATACCCCAAGGGCTCCGGCCGTACATCCGGCGGTACTGCATCGTGCGCATGTAGGACATCGCTCCGCAGAAGAGCCCGAATACCAGGTAAGGCCCAGTCCTGATGAACTCCATGTCTTTATTCTAAGGCCCGATTTCGTTCCGGGCTATGAGCCGAGCCGTGGGCTGCCGGACCCTTGTCGGGCGGTCAGGGACCGCCTTTGGCGCGACGTGCCGGCCGAGAGGTTCAGGCTGTGGGGTCGTCCGGGGCTACCCAGGTGATGATCCCGAGGCACATCTCCTCGGCCGTGCCGTCGCCCCAGGTGATGTAGCGCGGGGGGAGCTTCCTCAGCTGGGGAAGCTCCTGGCGGAGCCTCGGGTTGTAGGTGCAGGTCACCTGGATGCTGCTGCCGGCCTTCACGATCACGGGCTTGGGCATCGTGAACGACCTCTGGTAGTCGAAGTTGTAGGAGGTGTCGTTGAGCAGCACCTTTGCTTGAGGCGTGCCAGGGTCGAGAGTCACCTTCATCCCTGTACCGAGGAGGTGCATGTGCGGAGTGACCCGCAATATCTCCCCCGACCAGTTGATCGGCCAGGTACAGGTCGTGGTGTCGCCACCCGGGGGGTCCACCGGGTTGCGTCCACAGACCTGCTCGATGATGTTCACGAAGCTCACCATCTGGGAGCCGAACAGCTGCCCGAGGTTCTGGAGCGACGCGGCCCGGTTGCAAAGCGGCCCGTGGACACCAGACGGACATGGGATGTCCGGCGGGGCGGGGAGGAGGTCGAGGTGGAGCGGGATCAAGTGGTGCGTCGCCGCAGGGACCGTCTGGAGCTTCAGCTGGACGTGGACCGGCTTGTCTCCCTCGAGCAGGTTGTAGTGGACCTGCATGATGACGAGGCTGCCCTTGGGGAAGTAGACGCCGGTATCGGGGGGCGTCACGTCGAGTCCGTGTCCTGGTGCCCACGCCGCGAGCCAAGGCGTAGAGCCGAGCTGAGCGAGACCTTGGCCGAGCGCCGTCTCGCCGAAGCACGTCCAGCCCTTGCCGTTGTGGTCCGCTGCCTCGGCTTCGGCCGCCACGTCGGGTGGGACCTCGAACAAGATCGCGTGGTGGACCTCGTCGGAGTTGGGGTAGAAGTGCGTCGCGACGATGTACGAGTTCACCTTGAGATGAGGATTGACGAGGGTGCAGTGGTAATCGTCGGTCCCGCCGTCCGCCGCGTGCGGCGTGTACGAATCCGATGCCTGCAGCGTGAGGATCTGTGACCCTGCCACCTTCGGGAAGAGGTTGGTGGCGGCGTCCTCGGCGGGCGAAGCCTGCGTAGTGGTAGTGGCGGCGGCCTTCGTTCCCGGAGTCTTGGAAGCGGCAGGCGAGCTGCCACAAGCGGCAAGCGAGACGGCTGCCAAGGCCGAGGCAAGGGCGATTGAGGTGATGCGGCGATGGCGCATCACCTCAGGTTACCGGACCTCGACCGCGTGGTACGAGTCGCTCCACCTCAAGTAGGCGCAGTTCCGGTGCCGGCAGGCTCAGGGGGCTCCTTCGTCCACGGCCTCGTGACTACGACCCACACGACTGCGGCGGCAAGGAGAACCGAGCACAGGATCCAACCGAGAGCAGTCGTACCCACGCCGACGTACTTGAGCCCGGAGGCGAAGATCACGAATGTGATGATCGGCCGGATGTACTTGTCGGGAGCTCTCGAGGAGAGGAGCGAGCCGACTATGACCGCAGGCACGCTGCCGATGATGATCGACGTCGTGAGCGAGAACTCGACGTGCCCGAATGCAAGGGCACCGAGAGCCGCCGCGAGCGTGAGCGGCACAGCCTGAGTCAGATCGGTTCCCACGAGTTGTTTGGCGCCGATGGTCGGGTACAAGAAGAGCAGCAGCACGATCATGAGAGAGCCTGACCCGACCGACGTCATGCCGACTATGACACCGCCGGTCATGCCGACAAGCACGGTCGGCAATGGACGAGCACTGATTGCGCGGATCGCGCCTTGGCGCGTCTCGGAGCTGCGCCTGTCCAGGATGTACCGCAGCACCATCGCTCCAGCGCCGACAAGCAGCGCAGCCCCGAGCGCCCGCTCGACATTGAGCTCGGCTGAGGACGAGTTGCCGAGCAGGTGGAGCAGGTAGGCGCCGAGGAACGCCATCGGCACCGAGCCGAGAACCATCCAACCCACGAGCCGCATGTTGACGGTGCGCTGGCTGAGGTGGATCGCGGCGCCGAACGGCCGCATCACCACGGCGGCAACGAGGTCGCTCGAGATCGCGGCCGACGGCTTGACGCTGAAGAGCAGGATCAGCATCGGTGTCATGAGCGCTCCACCACCGGCGCCCGTGAGGCCGACGAGGAGACCCACGACGCTGCTCCCTAGGATTATGTATGGATCGACGTGCATTCGGTCCTCTCGAGTCGCGTGAGCGACTCGGCGACGTTAGCCGTACGTGCGCTCTGGCGACGCGCTCCCTCGGCTCACGAGCGGCTTGGGCCTCAGGCGATCCAGTTCAAGCCGGCGCTGAGACCTCTACTGTGTGTGCCCATGTCGACCGAGACCTTCCCCGACGGCTTCTTGTGGGGCACTGCGACGGCTGCCCATCAGATCGAAGGCGGCAACGTCAACAACGACTGGTGGCACTACGAGCATGACCCCGACACCGCCTGCGTCGAGCCGAGTGGTGACGCATGTGACTCCTGGAACCGGTGGGAGGAAGACCTCGACTTGGTCGCGGGGCTCGGCTTGGGTGCGTACCGTTTCTCGATCGAATGGAGCCGGATAGAGCCAGCTGAGGGCGAGTTCTCGGCCGCGTCCCTCGACCACTACCGGAGAATGTGTGCCGGGTGCCACGAGCGGGGACTCGTGCCGGTCGTTACCTTCCATCACTTCACGACGCCCTGGTGGCTCGCCGAGCGAGGCGGGTTCGAGGCCTCCGACGCGCCGGAGCGCTTCGCCCGGATGTGCGAGCGGTCGGTGGCGGCGCTCGGCGACGTCGTCGGGATGGCTTGCACGTTGAACGAGCCAAACATCGTCTCTCTCATGGGCTACCTGGCCGGCTACTTCCCGCCGAAAGCCCGCGACCCCGAGCGCCGCCGGAACGTGAACGACGCTCTCTGCCGGTCGCACCGGCTGGCGGTCGACGCGCTGCGCGCAGGGCCCGGCGACTTCCCGGTCGGGTTGACCGTGGCAATGACGGACTACCAGGCGGTCGATGGTGGCGAGGCGAAGCTCGACCGGATCCGCCGCTCGATGGAGGACGTCTTCCTCGAGTCCACCGGCGGCGACGATTTCGTCGGAGTGCAGACCTATACACGCCGGCGCATCGGCCCGGAGGGAGCGCTCGGCAACGAAGACGGGCTCGGCGTCACCCAGATGGGTTACGAGTTCTATCCCGAGGCCCTCGAAGCGACGATCCGCCGGGCACACGAGGTCACCGGTGGGCTGCCCGCGTTCGTCACGGAGAACGGGATCTCGACAGACGACGACTCCGAGAGGATCGAGTACGTCTCTCGTGCGCTTGCCGGCGTCGGGCGCTGCTTGCGCGACGGGCTCGACGTCCGGGGCTATTTCTATTGGAGTCTGCTCGACAATTTCGAGTGGGCGTTCGGGTACGGTCCACGTTTCGGTCTGGCGTCTGTCGACCGCGAGAGCTTCGAGCGCTCGGCCAAGCAGAGCGGGGAGTGGCTGGGCGCGGTCGCGCGCTCGAATGCGATCGTTCTCCCCGGCTAACGGGTTGACCGCGGTCGATCAGAACACGTCGCCTACTGCCTAATGGCTCCCAGACGGGCAAGCAGCGCGGCCTGGAGCGCCGCGCTTCGACGACTTCGGTGCCCGCGGGAAAAGTGACCCAGCTCGCGGAGCTGACGCCAGTCAGGGCTTGTAGATGCAGCCGTCCCAGTAGCTCACGGGATGGCGTCGGACGACTCCCTTGAGCTCGATCACGAGCTCGTGCGGCTGACCTGCCGAGCTGCCGTTGAACCTCACGTCGATGCCGTCGGAGCTCACCGAGACGAAAGCGTCGCTGTCGTGAGGAGGCTTGGTCGTCGTATCGAGGAACGTGGTGACCCCGTGGCAGCAGCGGTGGGAATGAGCTCTGACGAAGACGACACCGCCGTGCGTCTTCACGTACTCCTTGGCCTCGTCGGAGACGACTGTATCCACGCCAAGATCGTAGATCGCGAACACTCCGCACGCTGGGCGGTGCCATAATCAGTCGTCGGTTCGACTTCGCGAAGGGAGGCTCGCAAACCCATGAACAGCCAATTTGCGCCTCCTCGATCACGCGGCTGACGTCTGATCGCGGGTGGCGCCTTCGCCCAAAGGAAGCGCATATACCCAATGTCAGTTCGAATCAGAACCATCACTTTCGATTGCACTGATCCCTACGGCATGGTGTCGTTCTGGGCACAGGCGATCGGGTACGCCGAGGATCCCGGTAATCCCAATCATCCAGAGGACCCGGAAGGCTTGCTCGTCGCGCCTGACGGGGGCGCGAACGTGCTCTTCGTCCGGGTCCCCGAGCCCAAGAACTCGAAGAACCGGGTCCATCTCGACCTTGTCCCACCAGACTCGAGCCCTGAGGCACGAGACGCCGAGCTCGAACGGCTCGTCGCGCTCGGTGCGACCGTCGTCGACGACCTCCGGCGGCCCGATCGCACTGGATGGGTCGTACTGGCTGATCCGGAGGGCAACGAGTTCTGCCTCGAACGAGGTTTGGCGGGCGGTTGAGCGCGACGAGGGGTCGGGCACGTTCGGCCCGACCCCGTGTGTCGCTTCCATCAAGACAGAGGGGCTAGACGGCTACCCCCGAGGCGCTCGCTGCGTTGCCGATGTGCTTGGCCGAACCGTAGGCGGACACCTTCCCGTCAGCCGCAACGAGCCAGTACCCGTTACCCACCGGGGCCGGAGCGATGCCGACCACCGGTGTCGACGGCTTCGCGCCCGATGCAATCTTGGCGTCGCCCTTCGCGAACACCTGGCCAGATGCCGTCACCACCCAGTAGCCCTTCCCGTCGCCGGTCGCAGCGATCCCGACGATGGGGGAGCTCGACTTGACGCTCCCGTGCGTCTTCGCGTCACCGAAGGCGGTCACTGTGCCGTTGCTGGCAACGAGCCAGTAGCCGCCCCCGTCGACCGACGAGGCGATACCAGTGATGTCGGAACCCTTCGCGACCGAGCCCTTGTAGGTGGTCGCCGTCCCGAATGCCTTCACCGAACCGCTCTTGGTCACGATCCAGTAACCGTCTCCGTCAGGCTGCGACGCGATGCCGGTGACGTCCGTCGTCGACTCCTGCCCGAGGTTGGCGGCGTCGCCGAAGGGTGTCACCGATCCGGTCGTCGTGACGACCCAGTATCCGAGGCCATCGGGTGTCGTGGCGATACCGGCGGCGTGGAGGCCCTCGCCGCCGATGCCACCGTGCGACCAGACGTCACCGAACCCGAGCACACCACCGTCGCTCGTGGCGACGAGATACCCGTCGTCTCCGAGACTCGGTACCACAGCGGTTGAGGACGCCGAGATGCCTGTGCCCTTCTTCGAGAGCGCAGCCACGGTGAAGGTCCAGGGAGCGCCGGCTTGAAGATCGCTGAAGCTCGCCTTCGTCGCCGATGCCGTCGCGGTGCTCGACACCGAGTTGAGCCCGGGCGAGGTCGCTGTGACGGAGTAACCGGTGATCGCGTCTCCACCGTCGCTCGCAGGCGCTTTCCAGCTGACCGACGCCGTTCCTGAGCCGGCCGATGCCTTCAGGGTCTGCGGGGCGCTCGGAACGCTCGCCTTGTAGGCGTAGTCGATCCCGTTGCTCGCCGCGCCATCAGGCGCGTAGAGGCTCTCGACCGTCACGACGGAGACCTTGACCGTTGCACCGGACACGCCCGGCGGCGCCGTGACGACCAGCTGGTTGGTGGTGCCGCAGTCGAGCAGCGCCTGTGAGTTGGTCAGCTCGTCGGTCCCAACGGAGCCGAACTTCACCTCCACAGCGCAGCCAAGGTTCGAGCCGTCGATCACCACCTCGTTACCACCCGAGGCCGGCCCGCTCGTGCTCGAGAGTGAGGAGATCTCCGGGTTGCCCGGTGGGTAGACGTACAACAGGTCGTCCGGCGGGTTGTAGCTGCAGGTCGTGTTGCTGCAAACCTCGACGTCCATGACGCCCGGGTTCTGCGCCACTGACTGAGTGGTGATGCCCGCGTCGGAGCCGATCACGTAGTTGTACTGCAAGCCGAGCGAGAAGCCCGAGACGGCGTCCACGAATCCGAGCGGCCCCGAGACTTGATCGAAACCTGAGCCCGAGATCGTGAGCGCCGTGCCACAGCCAGCAGACGGAGCCGGGCTCACGCACGCGGTGGTGTCCGGGACCCCCGGCAATCCGGTGGCGGTGTCGACGACGCTCGTCACGTTCGGTGCGCCGGCGTAGACGATGTTGCCGTCAGCCGCATTGACGGGCGATTGACCAGCCATCGAGTTGAACCCGACTGGAAGGGCGAAGGGCTCGGAGCTGGGCCCGCCTTCGCCCGCCACCGCGGGAGCTTCGAGTTCCATCGTGGTGCCGGTCGCGGCCACGGGGAAGTCGACGGAATTCTCGCTCAGCGGCGTGCCCAACGTGATGTAGTTGAGCGTGAGGTCGTTCAACCCGGTTCCCGTGACGGTGACCAGGTTGGTCGGTGCCCCACCGAACTCGCTCGCCAAGTCCCCTGCGTTGGCCGGAAGGTCCGCGATCGTGCCGGTCGAGACCGACGTGACCGTCGGAGCCGGGATGTAGTCGTACTCCGTCGGAGCGGGGACGTCCTCGTAGCCGGTGGGCACGATCTCCCCGCCCATGCTGTCGAAGTTGAGCGCTCCCTCATAGGGCGGGAGGATCGCGGCGGTGTAGCTCGGCCCATTTCCGTTCGCCACAACGACCTGCACCTGGCAAATGTCGTTGGTTGCATTCTCGCCGGCGTAGACGCCCGTAGTTGGTAGAGGGGCGCACGTCGTCGAACCGCCTGAATACGCGGGCGGGGTGGTGGTGATCTCGTACGGTGACTTGACGGTGATGCTCGCGGCCGCCACTCCGCCGAAGGTCACGCCGGTCGCCCCGGTGAAACCGGAGCCGTAGATGGTGACGGGCGCCGGACCGGTCTCCAACCCGCCGTACGGCCCGACGCTCGTGACGGTCGGGATGGTGGCCGGAGTGGCGCTCTCGTCCACGTACTCGAAGGTCGACGCGGCACTCGCCGTGTTCGACGCACCGCTGTTCAAGGTGACGATGACCGATGCGGGGCCCGCGCCGTCGAGACTCGGGTTCTCCGATGCAGGAGGTGTGGTCTCGTCCGCGTTCGGGAACGTAGCCGTGAGGGTCTGGGTGCCTGTCGTGTTGGTGCTCGTCACCGTGACGTCAGACGCGTGAGCCGTTCCGACCTGGACGCTCGCGACGTTCGAGGCGCTGGAGGTACCGAAGTTGGTGCCCGAGACGGTCACGGTGAATCCACCCGCCGTCGTGCCGGAGGTCGGGTCGAGCCCGGTCACGCTTGGTGGGTTCAGCTGCCCGTCGTAATTGCACATGTAATACGCGAGGGCGTTGCCCCCGGTAGGCGTCGTCAACTGCGGTGACCCGAGTCCCGAGGCCATGTCGTAGCCGGTACGCGCCGGGAAGACGAGGCCGTTGTCGAGGCCGTAGACGTCGTTGTTGCCTGAAGTGATGTCGTTGAACGAGACGGCATCTGCCGTCGGGTCCGCCGCGATCCCGTAGAGGATCGGGCTGGCGAAGCCGGCGTCTTGCACGGCGCCCTCGTTGAACTCGACGGTGTCGCTCACACAGAAGGACGACGCGTTGACGAGCGTGAGCATGGCAGCCCAGATCGGCGTGGCCGAGGACGTGCCTCCAATGGTCGCCCAGCCGTTCGGGTTCCCGTACCCGAGCGACTGACCGTAGATCGTCACCGATCCCGTGAACTCGTCCGCCTGGGCGGTGACGTCAGGTGTCTCTCGACAGGGGGTGTCAGCAGGGAGGCCCAAGGTCCCGTCACAGAACGTCGGCGTGGTGAAGGGCGCTGACTCCGAGGCGGTCGCCGTCTCGAAGGCCTCAGCGTTAGAGACGTCAGTCGCGTCGGCTGTCGTCTCCGCAAGCTGCCTCTGCCACGTGGGCATCGCCCAGCTCTCGGAGATTCCGCCGCCGCCGGCGCCCCATTGGGCGCCGTCGTTCCACACCTGCTCGGCTGGTGGCTGGGTGGCGTCATTGATCGAGGTGCCACCGACAGAGACGACGTAAGGCTGGCTGGCGGGGTCGAGGAGCGAGAGCAAGTTCTGACCAGCTGGCGGCTCGACGTCGCGGTACTCGTTGCACTCGTCGTCGCCGGTGTCGCCAGCTGCATTCAGGACCGTCTGCCCTTGCGCGGCAGCCTGCTCGAAGATGAGGTTCTCGGCCTCCTGGACGCCGGGCTCGGCAACCTGCGCCAGCTGCTCACAGACTGCCCAGCTCGAGGTGACGACCTGGTCGGTGTCGGAGTTGACGATCTGCGAGTACTCGTCGATACCGCCAGAAGTCGTGTTCGGTGCCTCGTAGACGTTGATGTCGGCCCCAGGAGCCATCCCCGAGACGTCCTCGACGTCGAGGATCGCCTCGTCGTTCTCGCTGCCGGGACCGGGCTGGAGCTCGCCGCCGTCGACACTCGTGATCGAGAGGCGGCTACCGCTCAAGTTCCCGTCGGTGCCCGACATCTGCGCCGCCTCGGTCGCGCCGAAGTAGCAGGTGTCGAAGGTCTCGATGTCTGTTGCGAGGAAGGGCTGGAGCTCGTAGACCGCGACGTGCTGGCCACCGCCGAAGTCTCCGTGGCTGTAGAGCCCGAAAGCGCCGTACGCGTTTGCGATCTCGTCGTCCGTGAGGCCACCGGAGGTCTCGGCGTCCTGCTGCGCGAGCGCGCACGCATCGGGGGAGCCGGCCGGGTGCGTGAACTTGGGCGCCGTCGCCTTCGGGAAGGTGCTCTGGACCGTCGACGGGCCGGGACGGACATCCGCAGCCTGCTCGTGGATGAGGGAGTCGAGCCCGATCACCGAGCTGACCGAGCGGGCGATGGCTGCCGGCACGCGGATCGCGGAGGTTGTCGCCTGGCCGAGCGTCCCGTCCGCGAGGCGGTAGCGCTCTATGCCCGTGCGGAAGGCGGCCTCGACCTTGGCGGTCGAGCCGGAGAAGGTCACGAGGAGACGGTCGGAGGACACGTTCGTGATGCGGAGGCCCTCTGAACGCAAAGCCGACTCGACCCGAGCGAGGGTTTGCGTGGTCGGACCGAACCGGTTCGCGAACTGACCACGTCCGAGGTAGTCGTGGTAGGTGCGCGAGTTCTTCGTCGTCACCGCCGAGATGAAGTTGACGAGTCCCGCCTCGTTGCGGGGCCGTAGCACGACGATGCCGCTCTGCTCACTCGTTGCCGACGCGGCGCCGAGTGCCCGATCACCGGAGGGAATCTCAGGTGCGTGCCCGATGGCCACCATTGGCGTGGAGCGCGTGACCACTACGCGGGTGCTTGCGCTGGCCGCCGTAGGCGACAATGCCGCGAGAAACGAAGCGCTCGTCAGCATGGCCACACCTGCTCCGACCAGACGGCGGCCCGGCCTTGCCTGGCGTGAACCCGGCGGCCTGCCGGTCCAGCTTGCAATCTCTTGGTCTTGGCGGCGAGCTCCTGGTCTGGGCACGGTGCCTCCCTCTTGTCGGTCATGCCGATCGGTTGCTGCGGGCGCGCACCTTTGTGCGCCCGAGTGCCACGAGGTTGTCTATCAATGAGATGGGGTTCAGTCAACGGGCTGCGGCCGACGCGGGGCCTGCTGAGCTAGTCGCTATCGGCGCGCTCGCCCGCGTGCGTGGCGGGGGGCTGGCCGGGAGGTTCGTCGGTTGCCTCCGCCCTCGGCTCCGGCTCCGGCTGCGGCTCCGGCTCCGGCTCCGGCTCTCGAATGTCTGCGGGCGAGATCGGCATCGGCACGCGGGCGACTATGACGTTCGGTCGGCGGTGAAGCGCCGTTGCGAGCGCCAGGTCGGTCTGGTTGTGGAGCAGCCGGTACCTGACTCGTTCGGGCAGAACAACGGGGATGAGAACGACCACCTGGCGGTCGTCCTCGGCCAGCAGCTCGTCGACGAACTTCACGATGGGCTGGACGACAGACGCGTAGTCGGTGTGAAGAACCCGTAGCGGGATGCCGGGGTCCCACTCTGCCCAGTGGCGTTCGACGTCGCGCGGAGGCA
>JBKQLZ010000219.1:0-12533 GCA_052146895.1 Acidimicrobiales bacterium | reverse complement strand
CGAGATCCGACAGCTCGTGAGTCTTCGATGAGTAACAGGCGTAGAACTTCGTGGCCGTCGCAGCGCCCGCAGGCGTCATCGTGACAGCTCCGAGGCCTGCGACTGCTGCTGAGGCAATGAGTCCCGTTGCGGCCAGCGCACCAGCTCGCGCACGCACGGAAGGGTCTCGCTGTCGCTTGGCCATCTCAGACCTCCCCTGTCGGCCCTTGGGACCGAGCGCTGCAAGCCTCACAGTGCACGAAATGCTTGTCAAGGATGAGTTAGAGCAAGCCCGCGCGGGGGTCAAGGGCGCCGCTCGCCCGCTGGCCGATGTAGTTGAGGGCCATGACCGTTATGAAGAAGACGATCATCGGTGCGAAGACTGCCTGCGGGTCCAACTGCAGTTCCTGCTGGCCAGCTGCAATCATGCTGCCCCACGAGAGCAAATTGGGCGGGCCGATGCCAAGGTACGCGAGACCGCCCTGGGCGAGGATCGCGACCGACGCCCCGATGGCCGTGAACGAAGCGATCGGAAGCGCCACGAGCGGGAGCACGTCCCTGAACAGGATCCGACGTGGCTTGGCTCCGAGCGAGAGAGCCGTCGTGACCCAGTCGCGTTGAGAGATGGCAAGAGAGGTCGCTCGGGCGATGCGGGCATAGGCCGGGATGGACAGCACGTCGATGGCGATGATGACGTTCTGGAGGCTCGGTCCGAGGAAGGCCACGAGAGTCAGGGCGAGGACGAGGCCGGGCAGCGTCAACAGGACGTCGGTGACCCAGACGACAATGACGTCGATGAATCCTCGGTAGAAGCCTGCGATCACGCCTATCAGGCCGCCGATGCAGACACCTGCGACCACCGAGGAGGCGCCGATGATCATCGTTGCGCGGGCTCCGGTCACGACCTGGCTGAAGAGGTCGTGACCGATCTGGTCGGTGCCGAAGAGGTGGGACATAGTAGGTGCGAGGTTCGGCGGCCCCACGTTTGGCATGTTGGGGTTGGGCAGCGGTAGCAGGTTGCAGAAGATCGCAGCAAAGATGACGAGCCCCATCCAGGAGACCGCCACCCAGAAGGCAGGTCCGAGCTTCTGACGAATGACCTGGCTCTCCATCGGCGCGGCCGGAAGCGACAAGGCATCGCGATGTGCTGCCGTCAGCCCGGGATCGGCGAGAACTTCCTCGGCGGCGACTCTCGCTTCGGCTGCATCGGCGAGCGAGGCCCTCATTGCATCTTCGGCTCGCTTCGTTACGGAGGGATCCAGCTCCCGCCGCAACCTGCGGCGATTCCGTGGCGCCGTCGTCGTCGTATCAGCCGATGAGTCGGGCACGGCGAATCCTTGGATCGAGCACGGTGTAGAACGCGTCGGTGAGGAAGTTGACGGTCACGAACCCGGTAGCGACAAGAACGACGAGGCCTTGCACCATCAGGTAGTCCCGTTTCAGGATCGAGGCGATGAAGAGGGTGCCTATGCCCGGGAGGGCGAAGACGTTCTCCACGATGAGGGCGCCTGCGAGCAGACCGCCGACGCTCAGGCCGACGAGGCTCACGAGAGTGAAGCTCGAGGGCCGCAACGCGTGGTGGCGGAGGATGTACCACCGCGAGAAACCCTTCGATCGCGCCATCAATATGAAGTCCGACTTGAGCGTCGTGATGAGGTCCCCGCGGAGCACCCGGGCGAAGAGGGCGAGTTGACCGGCGGAGAGGACTATCGAAGGCATGAGGAGCGACTGGGGTGTCGCCACGATCGCCGGCGAGTAGCCGCCGCCGAGAGTGAACCAGGTCGTCTCACCACTGGCGGGGAAGACGTGGAACTTCACTGCGAAGACGAAGATCATCGCGGGTCCGAGCACGAAGGCCGGGAGGGCCAACAACGCCAAGGTGGAACGGCTGACCATCTTGTCGAACCATCCGCCGGGCTTGAGCGAGCAGAACATCGCCGCCGGAACGGCGATACCGAGTGAGATCACTTCGGCGAGGAGCATGATCTCGATGGTGAGCGGGAGATGCTCCAAGATGGCGCTCGCAACATTCTGGCTGCTGATGTATGACTGCCCGAGGTTGCCTTGAAGTGCATGTCCGAGCCAGATCAGGTAGCGATCCCACACCGGGTGGTTGAGACCGTATTCGAGGGTGACCTGCCGACGGGCGGCCGCATCGCCTGCGCCCGGTCCGAGGATGGTGTTGATCGGGCTACCCGGCAGCAGGTTCATCAAGAAGAAGCTGAACAACGAGACGGCGAACACGACGGAGAGCATCCGTAGGAACCGCCAGCCGATGTACCTCAACATCGATAGAGCTCAGCGATCGGCTAGCTGCTCAGCCAGAGCTGATCGATCCAAGGGGAGGCATCTGAGTTGAGGACGTCCTGCTTCTGACCGCCCGGGAACACCATGTCCCCGACGCCGTGGGTGTTCGACGACCAGACAAGCGCATTAGGCCCACGACCAAGCCAGATGTAAGGCGCCTCCTGCGTGAACTGCTGCCAGACCTTGCCGTAAGCAGCCTTCCGGGCAGCGAAGCTCGGGTTCTCGCGCCCAATCTGCAGCTCGGTGTCGGTGGTCGGGTCAGAGAGCCGTGCGAAGTTGAGTGCCACCGCTCCGTCGGGATGGGCGTTCTGCGAGAGCCACCAAGTGGCGTCGATGTCCGGGTCGATGTCGCCGAACTGGGTCCAGCAGTTCGCCTGGTAGCTGCCGAAGACGGCGTTGTTGATGTACGTCGCCTGCTCGGTGTAGCTGAGGGTGACGTCGACACCTATCTTCGCCCACTGCGCCTCGATGAGCTGCATTGCTTGCGGGTTCGTCCCCGAATCCGTGCACCCGAGCGTGAACTTCACCGGCCCCGACGTATGTGTCTCGGCGTGATACGCGGCTATGTCCGCCTTTGCGATCGTCAGGTTCGGCGCCATCGGATAGCCCGAAGGCACATACCACTTGGACTTCGCGCCGTACGGCTCGGTCACGACAGACCCGAGGCCGAGATCGATCTCGGTGTTGAGCTGTTGCTGGCTCGTCGCGTACTCGAGCGCCTGACGGAGCTTCAGGTTGGTGAGCGGCGCCGAGTCGGTGTTCAGCATGATGAAGACCGGCACGTCGAGATACTGCAGGTAGTAGTCGTAGGTGGTCTGCGACTGAAGTTGCTTGATCTGGCTGGCCTCGGCTGTGTACATGAACTGGAGCTGCCCGGACTCGAGCGACTCGTACTCCGTGGTCGGGTCGACGTAGACGTGGAAGATGATCTCGGAGGCGTGCGCGATACCGGGACGCCAGTAGTTTGGGTTCTTCTTGACGGTCAGAGTCCCACCTGGGGTCCACTGCACGAAGGTGTACGGGCCAGAGCCGATCGGCACCGTTGTCGAGGCGGTCTTGGACTCGAGCTGTGCCGGGGCTGCCATGTAGCCCGCCTGCGAGGCGAGTACCGAGGGGAATGCCACCCAGGGCTCGCTCATCTGCACGACGACCGTCAGGTTGTTCGTCGCGGTGGCCGTCTTCATCGGGAGCAATGCCTGACCGACGAGAGCCGACGCCCTGTCGAGCGTCAGCTGGAGTGCGACTGCGGAGGCGTTCAGAGGCTGACCGTTCGAGAACTTGATGCCCGGCCGGAGGCCGATCGTCCAAGTCTCGTAGTTCGAGCTGTGCGTCAGCGACTTGGCGAGGTAGGGGACCGCCACACCGGCAGAGTCCCAGGCACACAGCGGGTCGAAGAACGTCTGTGCGACGAAGTAGGCAGCGCCGGCCCACTCGCTCGTCGCGGGGTCCCAGCCGTCGGTCTCAGCGTTCAGGCCGACATTGAGGATGCCGCCGTTCTGCGGCGCCAAGGTCGTTGTCGGCCCACTACCGGTAGTCGAAGTGGCACCGCCGCCCGAGCTGGTCCCCTTGGCACAGCCGGAGGCCATCAAGGCAACTGCCAGAACGCATACGAGCCAGGCGCGCTTTTTCATCTGATCTCCCCCTCTTGCTGGCACCTCGCCAGAGGACCCGCAACCCGCTTTGGCTGGTGTACGGATGTAGCTAAGTTACGGATTGTTTACCACTCCGACCGCTCGCCGTGCAGGCCAGATTCCCTTAGCCTGCCTCTCGATGGTCTTCACCGGACTCCTCTCGCCGACGCTCGCCATCAACGAGGAGATGGCTCGTCGCCAAGCCGCCGGTCTGGCGACGGTGCCGCTCGGCTTTGGGGAGGCCGGGCTCCCGGTGCTTCCCGAGCTGGTGGAACAGCTGGTTCGGGCATCGTCGCGGGGTCAGTACGGACCCGTCGCCGGCGTCGCAGAGCTTCGCCGCGCGGCGGCCGGCTACTGGGACCGCAGGGCTCTCCCGACCGATCCTGATCTCGTCATCTCGGGGCCCGGGAGCAAGCCACTTCTGTTCGCCTTGTTGCACGCGGCCGGCGGCGCCGTCGCGATGCCGACACCGTCCTGGGTGAGCTATGCCGCGCAGGCAAGGCTCATCGGGCTCCCGACTCTCCTGATACCGACGCCTGCCGGTGAAGGCGGCGTGCCGGATCCCGAGCTTCTCGGTGTGGCGGCCGCCAAGGCACGTGCCGCTGGCGATCCGATTCGCTCGGTCATCGTGACGCTTCCCGACAACCCGACCGGGACGCTCGCCAGTGCCTCGACGGTGAGGGCCGTCTGCGACATTGCCGCGAAGCACGGGATCCTCCTCATCTCAGACGAGATCTATCGAGACCTCATCCACGATCCATCGGCTCCGTTCGTCAGCCCGGGGGAGATTCTCCCCGAGGGCGCCGTCGTCACAACTGGCCTCAGCAAGAACCTCGCCGTCGGTGGTTGGCGCATCGGTGTAGCGCGCCTTCCCGACTCGGTGGTCGGCAGGCGACTGCGCGACAGGGCGTTGGCGGTGGCGAGCGAAGTGTGGTCGGCGCCGGCCCAACCTGTGCAGATCGCTGCGGCGTGGGCGTTCGGCGAGCCCGCGGAGGTCAGCGAGCGCATAGCGCTGAGCCGCGGGCTGCACGCCGCCGTCGTGAGGGCAACCTCACGCGTGCTCGCCGATGTCGGGGTCGAGCACCCCGCCCCGCAAGCCGCGTTCTACCTCTACGCGAGCTTCGACAAGTACCGCGAGCGCCTCGGCAAGTCCTGGTCCATAAAGACGAGCTCTGATCTCGCTCGGCACATGCTCTCCGAGCTCGGCGTCGCCGCGCTGCCCGGGTCCGCATTCGGCCAAGCCGACGAGGCCCTCACACTCCGTATCGCCACCAGCCTTCTCTACGGCAACGACGACGAGCAGCGGCTCACCGCCCTTCATCACGAGGACCCCGCCTCGCTGCCGTGGATCCGCGGTCAGCTCGACGCGTTCTCCGCAGCCTTGCAGGCGCTGCTTTTCGAGCGTTGACGGGGACTGGGCATCACTTGCGGGAGCTCTGATGGCTGAGGTGAAGGACGAGCCGGCACCGGAGCCCGCCACGACCGCTCCGTCAGTCACGATCTCGGCTGAGCCCGTAGATGGGCCGGACTCTCTCAGGCTGATCGACGCGCTAGACGATCTGCTGGGCGGCTTGTACGAGATCGAGAACAACTCTCTCGAGGTTTCAGCCGACGACTTCGAGGTTGGCCGCGGGACTTTCCTCGTCGCCCGCGAAGCCGGTGTCGCCGTCGGTTGCGGCGGCGTCCGGCTCGTGTCGCGTGACGTGGCAGAGGTCAAGCGAATGTTCGTGGTCCCACAAGCACGAGGGCGGGGGATCGCGGCGCAACTCCTCGCCGCCCTCGAAGAGTGGTCCGTTCTGGCTGGAGCCAGGAAGGTCGTGCTCGAGACCGGCGTGCGCCAACCTTCAGCAATGCGGCTGTACGAACGCCTCGGCTACGTCGAGATCGCTGGCGTCGGCCCGTACGCCGAGTCAGGACAGAGTCGCTCGTACGAGAAAGAGCTTGGCCCCATCGGCGGCTAGACCGGGCCGTGCGGCCTTGCCGCCGGCTTTGTCGCAGCTACATAGAGGCGAACCGTCGGGTGCTCGGACTCATACGGTGGCCGGCGCTCCGCGAGCGTGACTTCGAGACCTGCGGCCTCGGTGGCAGCGGTGAGCTCATCCAGACTGAAGAAGGTGGCGACGAATGGCACAGGCTCTTCGAGGAACTCGTCGTTGTGCACCTCCCCGTCACCCTCGTGAGCCGAGAACAACAGGAGACCTCCCGGTCTGAGCACACGGTGGAACTCTTCCAACACCGCTCCGATCTCGGCGCGGGACACGTGGATGACCGAGTAGAAGGCGACCAGCCCACCGAGCCGACCCGACGCGAGAGGTAGCGCCCTCATGTCGGCCGCCAGAGCGCCATCGAGTCGCCCGCCTGCCAGTCGCGCCATCTCGGGGCTGAGGTCGAGACCGACGACATGCCGACCTCGGTGCCGGACGAATGCTCCGACCTGGCCCGGTCCGCAGCCGACCTCAGCGACGGGGTCGCGGGCCGACGACGCGAAGAGGGCGAGCAGCTCGCGGTCGCGCGGCTTGGCGTCGAGCTCGTGAAGGAACCGAGCCTCGTACTTGTCGGCGACGGTATCGTACGACGACCTCAGCTGGTCCCAAGCCACCCGCTCATCTTGTCCCCACAAAGCGATGGCGAGCGACCCGTCACGTTCAGGCCCACCACCTGCACGATCCGAACGCCTTGCAAAGCGGAGCGAAGACGCATAGATTGAGCAGATGCTCAAAGCAAACGCTCAAGAAGTGCAACCGGACCTGTGGTGAGAGCCGGAAGCGCCAGCCGGCCCGCCGCGCGCTCGATGGCGACGCGGAGCGCTCTCGTCGAGGCGACGGTCGCGGTCCTCAGGGAAGAGGGGTTCGCGTCCGCGACTGCGCGGTCGATCGCGGCTCGCGCCGGGTGTAACCAGGGTCTCGTCTTCTACCACTTCGGCTCGGTGACCAACCTTCTCCTGGCTGCGCTCGACGAGGTGAGCGAACAAAGGCGCCGCCGATTCGAGGACGCGTTGGTGGGCCTCAGCCGCCCGAGCGAGCTCGTCGAACTTGCCGCGCGGATCTTCCAGGAAGACCTCGACACCGGCGACGCTGCGCTTCTGGTCGAGATGATCACCGGCACGACGTCGACACCGGGACTCGGGACCGAGGTGAAGGCGCGGGTGACACCCTGGACGCAGTTTGCGACCGGAGCGCTCGAGACGGTGATCGGCGAATCTCCTTTCGCCGGCGTTGTCGCACCCTCAGAGATCGCTCACGCGGTCGTCGCCCTATATCTGGGCCTCGAGCTTCTCTCGCACCTCGACGGTGACCGAACCCCGGCACTCGCCCTCTTCGACCGTGCCCGTCAACTCGCCGCGCTCGCCGACGTGGTCACAGCTTCGCCGCGGGGCCAGTCATGATCCCCGGGCCACGCACCGACACGGGTCTCGACTTGGTGACGGGTGCCTTCAGCTACTCAGGACGTGCCATTTCGCGCCACCTGCTCGAGTCGGGCCGCCGAGTCCGCACGCTCACCGGCCATCCCGAGCGAAGCATTTCGACGTCAGCTATCGAGGCGCGGCCGCTCGACTTCGACGACCTTCCCGGGCTGGCGGCGTCGCTCGAGGGGGTGACGACTTTGTTCAATACCTATTGGGTTCGGTTTGCCCACGACGGTGTCGACCACGACCTCGCCGTTGAGAACTCGCGGACGTTGTTCCATGCCGCGCGCAGGGCGGGGGTCAGCAAGATCGTCCACGTGTCGATCCTCAACCCGTCCATCGCTTCGCCCTACCCATACTTCCGCGGGAAAGCGCTCGTCGAGCGCGCGCTCGCCGAGTCCGGCATGGCCTACGCCGTGTTGCGCCCGACCGTACTCTTCGATGAGCAGGGCGTGCTCCTGAACAACATCGCGTGGCTGCTCCGGAAGCTGCCCGTGTTCGGGGTGGGAGGGAGCGGGGATTACCGCGTACGTCCCACACACGTCGACGATCTCGCACGGCTCGCTGTCGAGGCGGCCTCGTGGACCGACGACCGCATCGTCGATGCTGTCGGTCCCGAGCGTCCCACGTTCGGCGAGCTGGTGAGGCAGATCCGATCCGCAGTCGGCAGCAGGGCGCGCATCGTCCGCGTGCCGGCTCCGGTGCTCATCGGGGTGTCGAAGCTGCTGGGGGCAGCTTTGAATGACGTCGTCCTCACCCCGGCCGAGTATCACGCGATGGCCGACGGGCTCGCCGACTCGGATGCGCCGGCCACAGGCTCCGTCGCCGTCTCGTCATGGATCGCCGAGCACGGCGACACCCTCGGCACTCGGTATCAGAACGAGCTCGACCTTCACTTTCGCTTGGGGACGGCTGTTGGGAAGCGGACCGCTGATCCGTGAGCTCGTCAGGCTGCGAGCCTGAGTATCCGTGCTGCTCGCAGCGAGCCGATCGGCGCGCCGACCGCTCGCTGCATGGACAGACCATGCAAACTGTTCGTTGCGGACGGCATTTGCGGATGGCTCCTCGGCGCCTGACGATTGGAGGACCGATGACGACGATTCCTTATGAGCTCGGGCTGTACGAGGTGGCCGACCGCGTCTACGCCTACCTTCAGCCCGATGGCTCGTGGGGCTTCAGCAACGCCGGTCTCGTGACGAGCAGCACTGAGTCGCTTCTCGTCGACACTCTGTTCGACCTGAAGCTGACGAGGGCGATGCTCGCCGCGATGGCAGTGGTGACTACCGACGCTCCGATCTCAACTGTGGTCAACACCCACGCGAATGGCGACCACTGCTACGGCAACCAGCTCGTGGATGGAGCGAGGATCATCAGTTCCGCCGGCACCGCCGCCGAGATGACCGAGCTCCCGGCTTCGGCGCTGCATGCGCTGAAGAGCGTCGATCTCGGGGAGGTGGGCAATCGTTTCGTCGAGGAGGCGTTCGGAGCCTTCGAGTTCGGAGACATCGACCTTTCTCCTCCGACCGAGACGTTCAATGGGTCACTCACTGTCACGGTCGGCGACCGGGAGATCGAGTTGATCGAGGTCGGTCCCGCCCACACCGGCGGTGACGTGATCGTCCACGTACCCGACGCAGCGACGGTGTTCACCGGCGACATCTTGTTCATAGGCTCCACGCCGATCATCTGGGCCGGACCGACGGCGAACTGGCTGAGCGCCTGTGATCGGATCCGCCAGCTAGCACCGAGCGTTGTCGTGCCCGGTCACGGGCCGGTCGCGCGAGTCGACGCCCTCGGCCCGCTCGAGGAGTACTTCAAATGGCTGCACAGCGAGGCGTCTGCGCGGGCGCGAGCGGGCATGAGTGCTCTCGATGCCGCCTACGACATCGAGCTGGGGGAGTACGCCGGGTGGCTCGACTGCGAGCGCATCGTGATCAACGTGGACGCCATCTTCGCTGAAGTGGTCCCCGGTCACAAGCGGCTCGACGTTCTCACGATGATGAAGGAACTCGGCCGATTCCGGGCAAGCCGCGGATGAGCTCCCGGGAAGATGCCGACCGAATGGGCATTTAAGCTGTCCACGGCGCTGGAAGTGCGATGTTCACGCAATGTCGGCGAGACTGGCGGGGATGGACGAATCTGACGGTGAGCTGACGGCTTCGGTGCCTCTCGTCGCCAGCCAGAGCCGGCCGCTCTACCTGCAGATCGCGGAGCACCTCGAGAGCGAGATGCAGTCGGGGGTCTACCCGGTCGGTCACCGCTTCCCGACCGAGCCGGTGCTGGCAGCGTCGTTCGGTGTCAGCCGGCTGACGTTGCGCCACGCTTTGACTGTTCTCGAGCACCGCGGTCTCATCGACCGCATCGTCGGGCGACGGGGTGGGACCTTCGTGCGCGAGGCGCCCGTCGAAAGGGACCTCACGACGTTCGCCGGCTTCACCGACCAGATGCGGCGCTCCGGGGTGGTAGCGAGCTCGAACGTCTGCGAGCGGGCTCGGCTGCCCGCCGATCCGGAGGTGGCCGAGGCGCTCGAGCTCGAGGACGGAGACCCGGTGGTCACGGTCGAGAGGGTCCGGCTCGCGAACGGAAGGCCTGTGGCTCTAGAACGCTCCTGGTTTCCCGATTCGGACTTCCCAGGCCTCTTGGACGAGCCTCTGGACGGAGCGCTCTACGACCTGCTGCGAGAGCGGTATGGGCGGGGCCCGACGCATGCTCGGGAGATGCTCGAGCCGGTCACGGCCGACCGGCGCACGGCTCGGCTGCTCGGCGTCCTCGTCGGAACGCCGTTGCTGCTCGTGGAGCGGACTGCGTACGACCGGCAAGGGCGACCGGTGGAGTTCAGCAGGGATCTGTTTCTCGGGGAGAGGACGCGGGTGGTCGTGTGGAGCTTCGAGGTTCCCGGAGGCGAGCATCCGGCGGGCAAGCACGCCTAGGAATTGGGCCTTGTTACGCGAGCGAGCCCGGGGATCCCTTGGGAACCCCGGGCCGCTCGACTGCCCCCATCCGTTGAAATAAGTATCGGCCGGCGCGCGGTCGGGCTTGAGAAATTTCTTGCCGTAGGCGTGTCGCCGCCTAGGTCTTCGCCGCCATCGGCGACCCAGGGAACGGCGGCGCTGAATGAGTCCCGGGTGGCACGTTGTAGCGGAGCACGGTCCCGGCGTCATTGAACAGCAGGATCGGCTTGGTGGGGATGTCCCTCGGGTTGTAGCGCCTGCCGCCGTCCACGTAGCGGATGAGGCCCGTGCCGGAGACACCCTCGTCGTCGTCGCCCTTGGCGGTGGCGTCCCACCAGATGATGGTGTAGTCGTCAGGCGTCGTGTAGGCAGGACTCGGAGGACCGCCAGAGGGACCGTATGCAATGAGTGGCGTCGTCGGACCGCCGCCGGTGGGCGGGTAGCGGAACATCCCTCCTTGGAATGTGTAGGGCGTCAAGTCCGGGCCGGCGAGCTGGAGACCGGTGTAGAGCTGCATCAGGGCAACGGCCACGAGCGTGCCGGTCTTCGGTGCTGGTGGCTCCTTCCCGTACCACCAGCGGTACAGGGTCCAGCCGAGGCTCCAGTAGATCGGCGTGAGGACGGCCAAGCTCGATACGCCGAACGCATGCGACCACTCGCTCTGGGTGTAGTAGCGGCCGAGCGTCGACGAGTCGGTGAACACGGTGCCGGTGATGACCCATTCGGGGTAGTAGTCCGCCTTGGCTGCGGCTGCCGTCAGATAGATCGGCATGATTGGGTCGCCGGCAAAGACGACGGTCGTCACGCCCGCCGCCTTCAGCTGCGTAACTATCGTTGCCGCCTCCTGGGGCAACGTCGAAAGGTCGAGGAGGTACGAAGGGCTGATCTTGAACTTCAACCCTGACTTGCCGAACTCCTTCGTGAGATAAGCCGTGAGCGAGCTGAAAACGGGCGGGTTCGTGTTGTAGTGGACGAAGCCGAACACCCGCTTCTCGTGGTGATATGCCGGGTCGCCTGCGTAGACGGCGTCCTTGTTGAGCAGTTGGCTCACGACGAACTGGAGTGCCTCGGTGAGCAACGTGTCAGGGTCGGCGCTCGTGTCCCAGAGATATGGCGCGTCTGCTTTGAAGGTCGAGTACGCCACCGAGATCCCGCACGAGACACACAAGACGTGGAGTTGGGCGAGCTCGTTCTCGTAGGCATCGGTCTGGCCCGGGCCACCTATGGAGGCGAAGGCATCGATCTGCTTCGCCACGGTGATCGCGTCGGCGCGCGCCGCGACTGCATCGGTGCTGATCCCGGTGCCTTGGAAGGGGATGAGCTCCAACTTGCGGCCGTACAGCTCGTAGACCTTGTCGAACATCGCCACCATGCCGGCCCCGGTCGCGTTGATCTCCGGCTGCGGATCGGAGGCGTTCGGGAGCGCAGATGTGAGGTCACCGGGAGGTGAGATGTAGTACACGACCTTGATCACCTTCGAAGTGACGCCACTCCACGTCGACCCGCCGTTGTTGCCCGTGAAGGCGGGCACGCACGGCGGCGCATACGGCGTCGGCATCGCGACCCGGCCTGTCTTCGGATCGCAGCCGGTCTGCCACTTGTAGCTGGCGACCTTGCCCTCCTTCTTCGCCATCGCATACGTGATCGGGAGCTTGCTGTTGTCCTGGGGAGCGGTCGTCGATGTCGGCTGCCCTCCGGCGACCGTGGTCGCCCGGTCGTGGATGGAGGCGATCGTCCCCGCCGCGATGATCGCTGCCATCAGCACGCCGACCGGCCCGTAGCGCCTCGTCCGGCCCACCTTCGGCCAGGGGCGAGCCGGCGGCCCGGCCGGCTTCGGAAGATCACTCATGTCGATTCATTCCCCCTGTGTCTTGCCGCGGCCGGTGCGTCGGACCCAGACCGGCTCGCCGCGATCGAGCCTCCCCCGAGAAACGCCACCTGTACCGCCTCCTCACCCAACACCCACTCCGGGTCGCCGTCTGCGATGACCGACCCCCGGTCGAGAGCGATGAGCCGGCGCGCGAACGTGCGGACGAAGGCGATGTCGTGCTCGATCACGACGAAGGTGGCCCCGAGCTCGGCTCGGACCCGGGCCAGCACCTCCGCCAGCTCCTCCACCTCCCGTTGGGCGATCCCGGACGACGGCTCGTCCAAGAGCACTAGGTGAGGGGCGTGAGCCACGACCCCTGCGAGGTCGACGAGCCGTCGGGATCCGGTCGAGAGCTCGCTGAGCAGTCGGTTGTCGAAGGCCTGCAACCG
>JBKQLZ010000218.1:0-29823 GCA_052146895.1 Acidimicrobiales bacterium | reverse complement strand
GGCGAGCAGGACGACAGCCACGGTCGCGACCGAGGTGAGGACGATGATCCCCCGGCGACGGGCGCGGGCACGTGCCTCAGCGAGCCTGCGAGCGCGTTCCCGGCGGGCTCTCAACTGGCCGGTCTTGTCCGCGCCGTCAGCTAGAGACCCACCGAGTCTCTCGGTGGCGCCGGGAGAGTGCATCCGCGTAGCTGGTCGATCGGTCTGTCGGTGGCTCATGAGAACTGGTCGAGCGTACGTCGACTGGTGACGGGTGTCGCAACCCTACGGGTTGAGCTGGTCGAGCTCCTCTGGTGACATGAGCACTGTCCGCGCCTTCGAGCCCTCCGAGGCACCCACGATGCCGCGTCGCTCGAGCAGATCCATCAGCCGGCCCGCCCGAGCAAAGCCCACCCGGAGCTTGCGTTGAAGCATCGACGTGGAGCCGAGTTGCGATCGCACCACGAGCTCCATGGCCTGCGCGAGCAGCTCGTCGTCATCGTCATCTCCGCTCGATGCACCACCTGGACCTGCAGTCTCTTCGCCCTCGACGCCGTCGAGGTACCTGGGACCGCTCTGTCGCTTCCAGTGGGCGGCGATTGCCCGCACCTCTTCCTCGCTCACCCAGGGACCCTGCAGGCGCCGCGGGATGCTCGACGACGCTGTCAACAGCAGCAGGTCGCCACGACCGATGAGCCGCTCGGCTCCGGGCTGGTCGAGGATGACGCGGCTGTCGGCGAGGGACGAGACGGAAAAAGCGAGCCGCGAGGGCACATTCGCTTTGATCACGCCGGTGATGACGTCGACCGACGGCCGCTGCGTCGCGATGACGAGGTGGATCCCGACGGCCCGTGCCATCTGGGCGATCCGGCAGATCGACTCCTCAACGTCGCGGGCGGCGATCATCATGAGGTCGTTCAACTCGTCGACGACAATCAGCACGAACGGAAGCCGCGAGTGCTGGCGTGACTCCCCGGCGCTCGCTATCCGCCGCCGGCTCTCGGCCACAGCCTCAGCAGCCGACACCGAGGCCATAGCAAACTCGCTCGAGCCCCCCGCAGGAATCCCCAACGGCGCCGCCACAGGCACGTCAGAAGGATCAAGCCCAGAATCATCCGGCTCGAACGCGCCCGCGACGATTGTGTCGGAGCCAGCCCCGCCGTCAACATCGAGGCTGGAGGCGGCCGCGAGACGATCGTCGGAGCCGACGACCGTTTCTAAGGTCGTCGGTGCCGACGAGTCGTCCTCGTCGCCATCCAACCCAGGATCGTCGAACTCCCCCCGATCAACCGCAGCGTTGTACCCCGTGATGTCCCGCATCCCAACCTCGGCGAGCAGGTCGTACCGCCGCTCCATCTCGGCCACGGCCCAACTGAGGGCGTTCGCGGCGCGCTTCGGGTTGACCACGACTTGGGTGAGCAGGTGCGGGAGGCCGTTGTATTGGCCGAGCTCCACGCGTTTCGGGTCGACGAGGATGAGACGCACCTCGTCGGGCGTCGCCCGCATGAGGATCGACGAGATGACCGAGTTGATGCAGGAGGACTTCCCGGCCCCGGTGGCGCCCGCGATGAGGATGTGGGGCATCTCGGCCAGGTTCACCATGACCGCCCGGCCTGCGATGTCCCGCCCGAGCGCTACCTCGAGGGGGTGCGTCGCCCGGCGGGCCTCTGTGCTCGTGAGCACGTCGCCGAGCGTCACGAGCTGACGCTGCTGGTTCGGCACCTCCACGCCGATCGCCGACCGGCCCGGGATGGGGGCGAGGATGCGCACGTCCGGCGAGGCCATCGCGTAGGCGATGTCCTTCGCGAGGTTCGTCACGCGGGCCACTTTCACCCCTGCGCCGAGCTCCAGCTCGAAACGAGTGACCGTCGGCCCAACGGTGAACCCCACCAGATGCGTCTCGACGCCGTGGGCAGCCAGCGCACGCTCGAGGACCCTGCCGCGGGCCTCGACCTCCTTGCGGTCGTGCGTCTGGTCCTTGCTCCGCTTCAGGATCTTGAGCGGCGGCAGCTTCCAGTTGCCGCCAGGCACGGCGACCGGGAGCGCCAGCTGTTCGACCTTGGCGCTTCCGTCGGCATCAGCCCGACCGACAGCCAGCATGCCGCCCGCAACGATGGTCGACACCCGATCCGCCTCCCCGTCGCTCAGGGGCTCGACGGCGACCGGGACGGCGGGCGTGACCTCGACAGGGACAGAGACCTCTGACCCGAGCGCCTCTGCGATGGCGGCGTCGTCGAGCAGGCCGACGGCTGAGCCCGATGCATACGAAGCGAGCCCGCCTGACCCGTCGTAGCCGGTGAGCGGCTGAACCGGTGTCTTCTCCCCGTGGCCAGCTGCATCGAGAGCCGGGCGCCCGGTGAGTGACGTCCTCGCGGAGGCGAAGGCGCTGCGCAGCCCGGCCCAGAGACCCCTTGATCCGACACGGACGACCTCTGCCACGCGCCCGCCCAGCAGCCAGCAGCAAAGGGCGAGCGCAACGACGCTTATGACGACCCCCGCACCCGCCTGACCGATGCCCTTCGCCAGACCACCGGCGATGACCGAGCCGAAGATGCCGCCCGCGCCGCCGAGGCGTTGCCAGGTGGCCGAGGTCGGCGGGTTGCCCCCGGCCAGGTCGGCGAGGCCGGCCGAGGCAAGAGCGAGTGCCGCCACCGAGCAGACAGTGCCGAGAGCGCCCCAGACCGAGCGCTGCGCGATCAGCAGGACGCCTCCGACGACGAGGCCGACCTCGACGACGTCCATCCCCCAGCCAAGCGTGCGGGCACCGTTCGTGAACAGCCACGACCCGGCAGGCCCAAGCGCGTGGAAGGAGACGCCGAGTGAGATCAGCACGCCGGCCACCACGAGCAAGAGGCCCCAGGCGTCGTCCGGCTGCGCGCCGACCAGGTCGAGGAGGTGATTCAGAGTGCGCTCGAGCGCGCCCGGGCCGGTCCGTGCAGGGGACCTGCGGGCGGTCGACGAGGTGCGAGCGGACGACGCAGACGACTTCGCCTTCGAGGCTCGGCTTGTAGACGCGGCGGAACCCGAACGCCCCGTCTTCCGCGTCGATGGTTCCCCCGAGGTACGGGTGCCGGATCTGGACGACGAGCCTGCACCCGTCCGACCGGCGGACCGCGACCCGGCAGCTGACTTCGTCACTGCCACAGTGCCAACAACGCTAACACCAGCCCCACCACTCACTGGGGCATCGTGGCTCAGCCCGCTGGACGGTCCGGCCTCGCTGCCAGCCCATGCGCGACGGCGTATCTCGTCGCCTCCACGCGGCTGCGGGTGCCGAGCTTGGCGTAGATGTTGGCGAGGTGCCGCTCGACAGTCGCGACGCTCAGGTGCAGGCGCGCCGCGATCTCCTTGTTGCTCGAGCCCGCCGCGACGAGGCCGAGCACCTCTGCCTGGCGCGTCGTGAGCCCGCCCGGGAGAGCCACGACCGTGAACTCGCCGAGCTCCCCGAGGGCGGCCCGGGCGGCCGCCAACCCTTGGGCGTTGCCCGTCTCCGCCGCGAGCGACTCGGCCTCACGCAGGTGCTTGGCGGCGTCTTCGAGTTGACCGAGATGGTGCAATGCACCGCTCAGCCCGATGAGGGCGTTCACTACGTCGTGGGCATGCCCGCCCTCCCGGTAGACGACGACGGCCGACTGGTAGTACGCCGCAGCTCCTGACCAGTCCTGGCGGCTGGCACACAGACCGCCCTGGTTGCAGCGGATGGTGCCGATGAGTTGCCGGTTGTCGAGCTCGTGCGCGAGCGCGCCCGCCTCTGCCAATGCACGAGCCGCCAACTCTGGCAGGCCGGTGCGGATCAGCACGTCGGAGAGGTTCGCGAGCCCGATCGCGACCGAGCGCGGGTCGCCGAGCTGGCGCTTGATCACGAGCGACTGCTCGAACAGGTCACGCGCCGAGACGAGGTCGTCGTCGTCCAGCGCCAGCAGAGCGAGGTTGTTGAGCGCGACGGACACGCCGCGGCGATCGCCGGTGGCGTCGCGCAATTCCATCGCGACCTGGAAGTTGCGGCGTGCGGCCTCACGGGCGCCGAGGTAACGGTGCGCAGAGCCGAGCACCGTCGCGGCGAAGGCAGCCAGCTCCTTCCGCCCGAGGCTCTGGAAGATGCCGAGCGCGACCGTCGCCTGGCGCACCGCATCGGCGTAGTCGCCGTTCTCGGCCGCGAGCACGGCCGCCGCGCTGAGGCCGTGGGCCACAGTCTCGTCGCGCCGCCAGCCGGCCGCCTGCAGGAAAGTCCGCAGCCACCCGCGCCCGACCGTCAGGCGCCCGCACATGAGCCACCAGCGCCACAGGCGAGAGCTCATCTCGAGGCCGAGGTCGACGTCGCCCTCCTCCTCGGCCCACCAAAGAGCGAGCTCGAGGTCCGCATTGGCGGCATCCATCCGGATGGCCCACTGCGTGCTCTCGCTGCCCGCGAGGCCGTCCTCGCTCCCACGGGCGAGCTCGGCGAAATGCTCGGCGTGCCTGCGCCGCAGCTCAGGCCCATCCTCGGTCGCGGGCGCGAGCCCGGCGACGTAGACGCGCACCGTGTCCAGCATGGTGAATCTCGTCTGACCGCTCTCGTGCTTGGCGACCAGCCACGACGAGTCGACGAGCTCGCGCAATAGGGCGGCCACCTCGTGCGCGTCGACGGCCGCGACCGCCTGCGCGTCGTCGATCGTGAAAGCCCCGGCGAACGTGCTGAGAGCCGGGAGCAGGCGCTGAGACGCAGGGCCGAGAAGCGCATAGCTCTGTGCTGCGACCGACTCGAGCGTGCGGCTGGCCTGAGAGCCGGGAGCAGCCGGTGCCGAGGCGAGGAGGGTGTCGCGCCGAGCCGCGATCTCCCCGATCGAGAGCGTCCCCACCCACCCGGCGATCAGCTCGATCGCAAGCGGGAGCCCGTCGAGGCCGCGGCAGAGCTCGCCGGCGAGCCTCTGATCCTCCCGCCCGGCGGCCAGATCCGGCAGGCGCTCCCGAGCACGGGTGAGGAAGAGCTGGACCGCGTCGGCGCCGTCGAGCTGGGCCGCCGATGCCCCGACCGGCGGCACGGCGAGCGGCGGGACCACGAACGAAGCCTCTCCTGCGACACCGAGCACGCGTCGGCTGGTGACGACGATGCGCAAACCCGGAGCCGCCGAGAGAAGGTGCCGGATGAGGTCGGCAACCTCGTCACGGAGCTGCTCGGCGCCGTCGAGCACGAGCATCTGCTCGGTTCCCACGAGCGAGTCGGCGATCGCCTCGTTCGTCGGGACATCCGGCCGGTCGCGCACGCGTAGGGCGGCAGCGACCGCAGCGCTCAAGGACGCCGCACCCCTTATCGGCTCGAGGGCCACGAACGTCACCGGCAACCGGAGATCACTGCCCCGGATCGCCTCGAGAGCGAGGCGGGACTTCCCCACACCGCCAGGCCCGGTGAGGCACACGAGACGGCTGTGCACCAGCAGCTGGCGGAGGGCCGCCAGCTCCGCGCTACGCCCGACGAAACTCGACATCGGCCACGGCAACGACCCACCCCCTGGCTCGCTCGCCGACTGCTCGGCCTCGAGCGCCTCGAGTCGCAGCTCGGCCGCGGCCGAGATCCGCGTCCGCCCCGTCTCCCAACGATTCACCGTCGCGAACGAGACCCCGAGGCGATGCGCCAGCTGCTCCTGGCTCATGCCCAACACCGAGCGCAACTCGCGCAGCCGCTCGGGCAGAGCCTCATCGGCCGGTGCTGACCCGGCAGGGCCAGCCGGCAAGGCGCTCAGGCCTCCACCACGACCGGGACGATCATCGGCCGGCGGCGCGTCCTCTCGTTCACGAGGCGTCCGAGCGTCCGCCGGATCACCCGCCGCAACGCATCGGGTTCGTGCTTGCCCTCGCCGACCGCCACCTCGACGGCCTTCGCGATGGCCGCGCGCGCCTCCGCCGCGAGGTCCTCATGACCCGCATCATCCAAGAAACCCCGACTCACCACCTCAGCCCGCCCCACCAACGCTCCCGTTCGCCGCGCCACCGTCACAACCGCCACCACGACTCCCTCTTCGGCCAGCACCCGACGGTCGCGCAGCACGCCGAGGCCGACGTCCCCCGCGATGCCGTCCACGAAGATGTAGTCCGACGAGACCTCGCCGTCGAAGTCGATGCCGTCGTCGGTGAGAGCGATCGCGTCGCCGTCCTCGCAGACGAGGACTTCCTTCGCAGGCACGCCCATCTCGATCGCGAGCCGGGAGTGCCGCAACAGGTGCCTGTACTCACCGTGAACCGGGACGAAGCTTGCCGGCCGGGCGATCGAGAGCAGCGTCGCGAGCTCGCCCTGGCGGGCATGGCCGCTCTCGTGCACGTGCGCGACCGACGCGTGGATCACCTCGGCACCTCGCCGCGCGAGGCCGTCCATGACCTTCCCGACGGCCCACTCGTTGCCGGGGATCGCGTGCGAGCTCAGCACGACCACGTCACCGTCGGCAATGTTGAGCCAACGGCTCTCGCCGCCGGCCATCAACGAGAGAGCCGACATCGGCTCACCCTGCGAGCCCGTCGAGAGGATGCAGAGCTCCCCGGGATCGACATGGTCGATCTCCTCGATGTCGACCATCGAGCTGTCCGGGATCTTGAGAAGCCCGAGCTCTCTCGCGAGGGCGACGTTCTTCACCATCGACCGGCCGAGCAGCGCCATGCGCCGCCCACTTGCGATGGAGGCTTCGGAGAGCTGCTGGATGCGGTGCACGTGGCTCGCGAAACAGGCGACGATGATGCGCCGCCCGGGGTGGCTGTCGAAGATCCGGCGGAGCGACTCGCCGACCGAGCGCTCGCTCCCGGTGAACCCGGGCTCCTCGGCGTTCGTCGAGTCCGACAGCAACAGCCGCACGCCGACGGTCGATGCGATCTCGCCGATGCGCGACAGATCCGTGCGCCGCCCGTCGACGGGAGTGAGGTCGAGCTTGAAGTCCCCCGAGTGGAGGATGACGCCCTGGTCCGTGTGGAACGCCGTCGCGAAACCGTTCGGCACGGAGTGCGTGACCGGTATGAACTCGACGTCGAATGGCCCGATGCGGCGGCGCTCGCCGTCGGTGACCGCGATGAGCTTTGCCGAGGAGGCGAGGTTCGCCTCGTCCAACCGGTTGCGGGCGATGCCGAGCGTGAACGCCGATCCGTAGACCGGCACGTTCACCTCCGCCAGCAAGTAGGCGATCGCGCCGACGTGATCCTCGTGCCCGTGCGAGAGGATGATCCCGTCGACGTCGCCCGCCCTCTCGGTGAGGAACGAGAAATCCGGGAGGACGAGGTCCACCCCGGGCATGTCGGCGTTCGGGAACAGCACTCCGCAGTCGAGGACCACGAGTCGTCCCGCCTGCTCGATCACGGCGCAGTTGCGCCCGATCTCGCCAAGTCCCCCTAGAAACGCAATCCGTACCCGCTCACCCACCGGGCACACTCCCGGCGGCCGCTGCGAAGCGGCTCATGCGATTACCGCCTGCGAGCGCTGGCTCGCGCGACGGGTCTCGAGATCCGCCAGCAGTGCCTCCGCCCGCTCCTCGAGCCAGCCGGGCGCCGCCCCGTGGGGAAGGCGGCACTCTCCGACGTGTAGCCCCATCGCCCGGAGGATCGCCTTTGCCGGCATGGGGTTCGGGGCTTCGTCGCTCGACTGGAACGAGACGAGGTCGATGAGATCGAGGTTCAGCTGCGCGGCTCCATCGACGTCGCCTGCGAAGAATCGGTCGATCATCTCGCCGATCTCGGGCCCGATCCAGTGCGCCGCGACGCTCACCACGCCGACCGCGCCGATCGACAGGAACGGCAGTGTCAGGCTGTCGTCGCCGCTGTAGACCTCGAAGCCCGTGGGTGCCTCCGCTATGAGGCGCGCAGTCCCGACGGGGTCGGCCGCTGCGTCTTTGACGCCGATGATGGTTCTCTGCTCACGCGCGAGCCGCACCATCGTGTCCGTCGCGATCTTGCGCCCGGTACGGATCGGGATGTCGTAGAGCATCACCGGCAGGGAGGTGGCCTCGGCGACGGCGCTGAAGTGCCGCGCGAGGCCGGTCTGAGAGGGCCGGCTGTAGTACGGGGTGACGGCGAGGATGGCAGCCGCTCCGCTCTCGGCGGCCTCGCGCGTCATGTGGACCGAGCGCGCTGTGTCGTTCGTCGTCGAGCCGGCGATCATCGGGATGGTGACGGCATCGGCGACGGCGCGCCACAGCTCGATCTTCTCCGGGTCGGACAAGACCGGGGACTCACCCGTCGTCCCGCAGACTACGAGCGCCTCGCTGCCGGTCGACTGGAGATGGCGGGCGAGCTCGACCGCGGCGTCGGTGTCCAGCTCCCCTCCGGCGCCGAAGGGTGTGACCATCGCCGTCGCTAGGCGGCCGAAGCGACTCATTCGTGCCACGGGACGACGCTACCAGTCGGTAAGGCCAGGACAGCCGCCACTGCGACTCCGCACCTCCTCGCGGCGCGACCAGGAGGCAGCCGAGAAGGAGCAGGCAGCTGCCCGGGCGAAGAACCAATTCGAGCGCGAGACGGCCGTGCAGCGGGCGAAGATCGAAGCCGAGGTGCAAGAGGCGCAGGCACGTGCCGCCCAAGCCGGCCCGCTCGCTGAGGCGAAGGCCTCGCAGGACGTCATAGCCGAGCAGACCTCGCTCGCCGAGCGCCAGGCGGGGCTCACCGACAAGCGGCTCGAGTCAGAGGTTCGCCGCCCCGCCGACGCCGAGGCGTACAAGCAGCGCACGCTCGCCGATGCGGCTCGCGACGCGATGAAGGCGAACACCGAAGCCGAGTCGAACAAGCAGAGGATGATGGCCGAGTCGGCCCGTGACGCGCTCATGTTGTCGACCGAGGGCGAGGCGGGCCGGAAGAAGTCGCTTGCCGAGGCCGATGCGAAGGCCTGCGTGGTGTCAGCCCAGGCCGAGTCCGATGCGGCCAAGACGACAGCGGACGGGAGCGCGTACGCGCAGCGCACGGTCGCCCAGGCCGAGGCAGATGCGATCAACGCACGCGCCGACGCCCTCGGCGGAGAGAACCAGGTGCTGATCGCGGCGAACAAGCTCGTGGAGATGCTGCCCCAGCTCGTCGAGGCGGCGGCCGTCGGCATCAACGGGTCGAACCTCACGGTGCTGAACGGCTCGGCGGGCGTGAACGATGTCGCCGTGGGCCTCGTCGCGCAGGGGATGACCATCTACGACACCCTGCGCAAGTCCCTCCAGTCGGGCTCGCTGCATGGCGTCGCGGCAGTCAGCAGTGGGACGGCCGAGGGCGTCGTGGCCGACGTGCTCGAGGGCGCCTAAGCGCTTCGGCGCTCTGGGGCCGCCCTGAGCCATCACGAGAAGCTGATCGGCTCGCTGACCGAGTCGTGAACGTCGCTCTGATTCTCGGCGACGACCTCGCACGGCGTAGTCGTGCTGCACTGAAGAGTGCTGCTCGGGATCGCCTTCGTCATCAGCAAGCCGGTATCGGCCGCACCCGTCGCATCGGCTGTCACCGGGCTGGTCTGCCAGCAGATGAGCTCGCCGTCCGGCGAGGCGCACTCGGAGACCTCTAGCTGCGCTCCGGCCGGGAAGTTGCTCACCGCCACAGAGACGATGCTCCCGTCTGCGATACCCGTCGAGGGCGTCACCGAGATGTCAGGGACGACGGGTGGCGCCGCGGCGTTGAACGAGATCGACCGGCTCGTCGAGTACCACCCGTCCGCGTCGTCCTGCACCGAGATGGCGCACCGGTCCGTGTCGCAGTTCACGTTCGAGCTCGGGACCTCCCACACGGGGAACTGGACGCTCACATCCCCGGCCGAGTTGGCGGCTGTGTAGAAGTAGTCCGCCACGCACTTCGTCGTTCCGGCGACGCACTCCGACAGGGTCACCGGGTCACTCGGCGAGAAGCCCGACGCCGTCACCGTGACGATCTGCCCATCCGCCAGGCCGGACCGGGCACTGAGCGACTCGCCCGGCTGGAGCGGCTTGGCCTTGGTATTGAACGAGATGGGAACGGAGAGTGCAGACCCCGATTCTCCGTAGTACACCGTCAGGGCGCACCCGGGCGACTTCTCGCAGTCCACCGTTACCTGCTTGTGGCCGCTCGGATGCTCGATCTCGCTGCTGACGCGATAGGTGCCCGCGAGCTGACCCGTGGCGCTCGTCCTCAGGAAGCTGTCGAATTGGCGAAAGTCGCACTGGAGAGAGGTCGGTTGGGCGACATCCTCGCACTCCCTCAGCAAGAAGCTGGAATCAGGCCTGAAGTTCTCGCCGGAGACCGAGACCGCTTGATTCGGGGTCAGGTTCTTGGAGCTCGACAACGACAGCGTCGGCAGGAGCGGCTTCGCCTTCGGGTTGAACGAGATCTTCTCGCCGGCCGACTGCCTCGCAGGGTCGAGGGCGTCCCCGGCTGCCACGATGCAACCAGGCGTCTTCAAGCAATTGATCGTCGTTGAGCCCACGACTATGTCCTCCGAGACCTGGAACGGCTCCGCGAAGGTCCCGGACGTCGACGAGTCGAAGGTCGTCGCGAACTCCGCGTTCTCGCACTGCGCCTCGGTCTTCGCCCCCGGCTCGCACTCGAGGATCCCGACGAAGGTCCTCTTCAGGAAGTGGTAACCGTGGACGGTGACGATCTGGCCGGAGGCGAGGTTGGTCGCCTGACTGAGATGGATGGATGCCTTCGCACTCAGGGTGGCCCCGGCCGTAGCGGCGCCGACCGCGATCGACGAAAGAGCCACGAGCAAGGCGACTGCCCCGTTCCTTACCACCCGCGCAGTCCCGCGCATTGTGCACCCCTCTCCCAGTTGTCCCCTGTAGGGGTTCACCACACCATTGTGGATGCTCGACCGCATCGAATGTTGGCAGCGGTGAGCATCGCACCGGTCAGGTGAAGGCGATCTCTTCGCTCACGGTGTCGTGCGGGTCTTCGTTGTTCTCAGCGAGCACGCGGCAGGGTGCTGCGGTGGTGCAGGTGCCCGAGTCGTCGGTGACCTCGAGGCCGGTCTCTGCCGATCCCGTCGCGTCGGCCATCACGCCGACGCGGCTGAAGCAGTCATGCGACTTGCTGTGACACTCTTCGATGGCCACACGCGCCCCGACGGGGAAGTTGCCCACGGCAATGGTGACGATGCTTCCGCTCACGATGCCGGTAGAAGGCGTGACCGACATGACGGGCACTACAGGTGCTGCGGTCGGGTCGAACGAGATACGGTGCGACGACTCGAACCAGGTGTCGCTCTCGTCTGAGACGAGGATCTCACAGGTCACGGTGTTGCAGTCGAGTGCCCCGAGGTCCTCCGCCACCGGGAACTGGACCGAGATGGATCCTGCCACGTCTGCGGTCGCCCCGAGATACTCGCTGTTGCATCTACTCGGCTCACCGAGCTTGCACTCCTGCACGTATACCGGTGTGTCGAGGGCGAAGCCTGAGGCATCCACGTCGAGGATCTCGCCATCTGCGAGATGCGAGCTTGCGCTGAGCGTCAGGCCCGGCACGATGGGAGCAGCCTTCGGATTGAACAAGAGGGGCGCCGAGCCGAGCGATCCACCTTCGACGAGCGCGATCTCGCACTTCGTCCGCTCGCAGTTGAAGATCTGGCGGCCGTGGCCCCGGTAGAGGGCTATGTACTTGCTCACCCTGTAGCTGCCCTGGAGCTGGCCGGCGGCATTCGTTGACGCGGGTCCGTATCCGACGTTGTCGCAGTCCCGGAAGAGAAGATCCGCGACTGCGAGGCACTCCGACGCACCAGTCGAGAGGTCGGGCGCAAAGTTGACGCCGCTGATGGTGACGATCTGGTTGGGGGCGAGCCCTGTGCCGGGTGACAGGACCATCTTCGCGACAAGCGGCTTGGCTGACGGATTGAAGAAGATCGTCTGGGTCGCCGTCTTGTCCGTGTTATCTGGTCCGAAGAAGTAGACGACCTCGACGTCGCATCCCGGCAGTGTCACGCAGTCGACCGTCTTGCTGTTGACGAGGATGTCGCGCTCCACCTGGAACGGGTAGTTGAAAGTCCCCTTGGTCGACGCGGTTACGTGGAAATCCAGGCTGAAGGTGTCGCAATGATGGCCCGCCGTCCACCCTGGCGCGCACTCGCCCAAGAGGAACCGCCCCCGCGGGAAGCCCCACCCCTTGATGTCGATGATCTGGCCGGGCGTGAGGTTGTCGGCCTGGCTCAGGTGAATGCGCGGCTTGGTGGAGCCCGAAGCACCGGCTCGGTGTGCGCCGGACACGAGGAGAGACAGCACAACTGCCGTGCCGAAGACGGCTCGGGCACAGCCTCTGGCGCGCCGGTTCATCACGAGTCCCCCGCGAAGCTGATCGGCGCGCTCGCCGCCTGGTAGGGATCGTTCTCGTTCTCCGTCACTACCTCACACGGGTGGGTGCTGCTGCACATGATGAGGGTGCCGCGGGTCGTCGCCTCGATGACGCTCGTCACCTGCAGCCCGGTCTCGCCTCCTCCGGCGGTGTCTGCCACCAGCTGCGCGTACTCGAAGCAAAGGAGCACGCGACGGACGGTCGCGCACTCGCTCACGGCGACTGGTGTCCCGACGGCGAAGTCCCCGACCGAGACCGAGACGACGCTCTCGTCCGTGAGGCCGGTAGACGGCGTGACGGCGATCGTCGGCTCGAACGCCGGGGCCGACGGGTCGAACGACAGAGGGACGGCATTCGAGTACCAGATGTCTTGGTCGTCCGATACCTCGATCACGCACGTCTTGATGTCGCAGTCGAGCTTGCCGGGATGCTCGGCAACGGTGAAGGTGACGCTGACCGACCCCGTGTCGCTCGCCTCCGGGTAGATCTCGTCCTGCGTGCAGACGATCCCACCGGCTTCACACTCCCGCACGGTCACCTCAACTTCGGGCCTGAAGCCCGCTGCTGTCACTTGGACGCTCTGCCCGTCGGCCAACTCGCTTGTCGGGCTGACGGTCTCGCTCGGGCCGATCGGTGTCGCGTCGGTGTTGAAGGCGATGGCGGGGCCTGACGTCAAGAAGCCGCCGAACCCAAGGGCGGCCGCGAGCTCGCAAGCCTTCGGCGGTTCGCAGCTGACGATCCTGCCGCGCGGGGGCTCCTGGATCTCGCTGCTCACGCGGTACGTCGCCTTGAACCGTCCCCCCGAGTCGACAAAAGCAGAGCTGGGCCCTTGCCCGTAGTCACAGTGGGCCACGACGAGCGAGACCCCGGCTGCACACTCCCAGACCAAGACGCGGCGCAAAGGCCCGAAGTTGACTCCGGACACCGTCACGTCCTGATTCGGCACGAGGTTGGACACGGCGGACAGAGAGAGCGCCGGCAGCAGCGGCGCGGCCTTCGGGTTGAACGAGATGCGCTCCGAGGCGGTCGGGTTCCCCGCGATGACGATGTACCGGAGGCCGGCCTCGATGACACAGCCGGGGCTTACCTCGCAGTCGATCTTCTTCGACCCGATATTCCACTGCGCCGATACCTGAAATGCCTTGTTGAACGTGCCCTTCGGATCCGGCGCCCCTACGGGGTAGTACTCGCCGCCCTCGCACTCGTCAAGCGTCGTCGCCCCCGGTTCGCACTCGTCGATCGTCGGGTAGGTGGACGGTGGGAAGCCGGAGCCATGGACCGTGATGATCTGCCCGGATGCGAGATCGTTCGCCTGGCTCAGATGGATGCGTGGCGGTGCGGCGGCAGCCCACGCCGCGCCTGCGCCGGGCACCGCCACCGCCAGTGCCAGCAAGAGCGCGACCACCCCAGCGAGCGCCACTCCGATCCCACCTCGCTTCGACGGGCGCATTCCCCTCCCCCTCGCCGGGACCCTACCCGGGCGCTGCCCCATCCATCTTGGACCTCAGAGACCGCGCCGTGTTGGCAGGCAGCGCGCCTCGACCACCGCAACACATCGCGCCCGTCGAGCGTCTAAGCATTGGGCCAAGCCAAGGGGACACGATGAAGCTCGTCGCCAGACATCGGTCGTTGACGCTCGCGAGCGCGGCGCTGGCAATCACCGGTGTGATGCTCGTTCCAGCGGGCTCAGCTTCAGCCGCCGACACCGGCGGAGCGACGACGACGGCGGCGACGCCGCGCATCACCGTGACGCCCCACACCGACCTAGCGGACGGCGAGATCGTGAAGATCACCGGATCCGACTTCCCAGGCGACGCCGAGATGGCGGCATCGGAGTGCAAGAACCCCGGACCTACGGCAGTCTCGGACTGCTCGCTCGGCGTCTCCGCCCTCTTTCGGAGCAACGAGAACGGCACTTTCGCGATCTCGTTCGAAGTCGCCCGCTTCATCCGTATCGGCGGCACGGAGGAGGTCGACTGCGCCAAGCCCGGGGCGTGCAGGCTCGGCGCGGCCACCTATCCCGGCGTGAAACGGGCTCACGACTCGGTAACGCTCGCCTTCAACGCAAAGCGCAAGCCTCTTGGCCCCTCTATCGCCGTCTCACCCTCGAGCTCGCTCGCTCCGAACGAGACCGTGGCCGTGACGGGGCACGGCTTCCTGCCGAACAGCTTCGTGGACGTCTCCGAGTGCACGGCATCCGGAGAGTGCGACATAGTGACAGGGCGCTCGGAGCCAGTCTCGGCGACCGGCAGGCTCTCAGCCGATTTCCGGGCTAGTAGCAAGGTCCTCGTCTTCGGTCCTGCGCCGGCCGGTGGTGAGAGAGCAGTCAGCTGCGAGCACGGCGCCGGATGTGTGATCGAGGTACAAGGCGGGAGCCGGTTGAGGGATGAGCTGCGCGTCAAGATCGGTCTCGACGCGAAGAAGGCGCCGATAGTCCCGACGATCGCCCTCTCGGCCCGCAGCGGGCTGGCCGACGGCCAGATCATCACAGTGTCAGGTGGCGGCTTTCCCGCGCTGGAACCGGTCGACGTCGTCGAGTGCCCCGCCGGAGAGTTCCCTGCCAGCTGTGCGCTGATCGATGCCGCCACCTCGACGGCCGATGCCGCCGGCAGCGTCAGCATGCAGCTGGCGGTGACCGAGACGAGCGGGGCTGGCAAGGGTGCCGCCGACTGCGCAGTGAAGTCATGTGTCGTGATCATCACGGACGCGAACGACGAGTGGTTCTCCTCCGCGGTCACCATCGGCTTCAACAGCTCGCTGCCCCGGGTCACCCCCTCACTGGCAGTGTCACCTTCTACAAGCCTCGTCGGTGGCGAGCTGGTATCAGTGACCGGGTCGGCCTTCGCCGCCGGTTCCCCCGTCTTCGTGGTGGAGTGCCTGCGCGGCTCCTCGCCCGAGGCGTGCGAAGGGATCGCCGAAGGTCCGGCCATTACAGCCGACGCCTCGGGGGCATTCACCGAGGGCCTACAAGTGGAGACGACGCTCAACAACGGCCCCAGCTGCGGCACCGGGGCCGGGCGTTGCCGGGTGCTCGCGTTCAACTCCTTGGACAAAAAGGAGTGGGTAAGCGAGCGCATCTCGTTCGCGTCGAGCGGCTGACCGCCACACAGCTCAGGTCGCCGACAAGGTGGCGTCTATGCCAGCCGTCTGAGAGTTCTGCTTCACCCGGACAGGCGTTGCGGCCGACTGGCTGCTCGAGGCGTCCCACCACTGCGTCGCGTAGCCGGTCGCGCCGCAACCCGAGGTGAACTCGACGGCGTAGTTGCCGCTCGCTAGCTCCGAGATGTCGTAGTCGCCGTTGCTGCCCGTCTCGGCCATCTCCGTGTCTGCCGCGTAGACGGTCGCACCGAGCGGCACCGCGATCACGCACGCCCCGGCGACCCGGATGCTCCCGGTACCGAGGACCACGCCGGAGATCGAACCTTCGGCGACGAGCGTCACCGTGGGGGCGACCGTCGCCTTTCCTGCGGACACCGAGACCGAGCGGATCTGTCGCGACGCCAAGCCGAGCGCGACGAGGCAGTCCGGGTAGACCACGATCTTCAAGTCACCCGCCGGGACACCCATGATCGAGTAGGTGCCGCCGGCGCTTGCCTCTGTGCCCGATCCGGGCACTGAAGGGTCAGGGGATACCGCGTCGACGCAGACGCCGCCGAGCGGCTCTCCCAAGCTGTCCAGCAGCGTTCCCGAGACGGAGCCGCCAGGGCGGAGCTCTGCGTCTATGCCGGTAGTGATCCTCCCGTCGCTGGCGTGCACACCGCTCAACTCGGCGGCGGCCAGCGACACGCGACCGACGCACTGCGAGAAGTACATCTCGTAGCTCCCCCGCCCGATCCCCTCGATCTTGAAGTCACCGTCCGGTCGCGTGGTGGCATATCCCGACTGATCGGCCGAGTCGGCGCTGACGCAGGCATACGGCACGGGTTTGCCGTCGGAAGAGGCGACGCTGCCCTCGATGACCGCCGTCGGGGGCAGGTCGATGTCGACGGAGCCGAGCGTCGCGCCGGGTCGCAGGACAGCGATCTTCGCCGTCGACAGCCGGTCGGCGCCGCCGTAGTAGCCCGGGGCGAAAGAGGTGCTGGCGGAGAAGCACGGCTCCCCCTCGATGGCGTAGGTCCCGGGCGGCACACCGAAGAGGTGGTAGGCGCCGGAGGAAGATGGATCGACGGTTGCTGAGATCACCAAGGATCCCGTCTTGGGTTGCAATAGGTACAGGCACGCCGCTTCCAGGCCGGCCAGGTCAGGGGGCGGCGCGAGGCGCCTTCCTCCGGCGAGAAACGTCCCTCGGAGGCTCGCACCCTTCTCGAGCACGATCCGGAGGCCGCTCACGACGCCTCCCGCCGCGATCGAGACGACGCGACCGGGCGGGCCGGCCGTGCCTCCGAGGTACTGAGGGGCATCGCGCGTTCCCGGGAAGTTGCAATGAGGCAGCGCGAGGACGGAGTAAGCCGCAGCGGGCAGCTGGGTGACGTCGAAGTAGCCGGAGTTGTCGGTCGCTCCCCCGTAGAGTGAGTAGAAGGACGATTCGTGCTCTCCGAGCTCCACGCCTGGGGCGAAGGAGACGTTGGCGTATGCGAGCGCGATGCACGAGGGGACGCCCGCGCCCTTCGGCCCGACGACCCTGCCCTCGAGTGATCCGCCCGGCCGTAGCGCGACGTTCGCAGTGAGCGTCTCGCCCGCCCTGATGGCAAGGGTGGAGGCGGAGAAGTCGTCCGGGACGCCTGGGTAGTACTCGGTGACGTAGTTGCCGGCGTTCCCGCACTCGCCGGTCACGAACACGAGCTGGTAGGAGCCTTTGGGCAGCTGGTCGATTGTGTACGAGCCGTCCGCTCCCGTCACGACGTCCTGTCCGACCAAGAAGTCGGACTCATCAAGGGCCAGGCTCGACGGCATGACGCAGATCCCGTTGAGAGGGGCCGAGGCGGTGCTCGTCACAGTGCCTGAGATGACCGCCCCGGTCGCAAGGGCAAGCTTTGGCGCCTTGCTGACCTTCCCGACGATGACCGCCACTTCGCCTTTCAGCGCTGTCGGCGCAAGGTTGGCGTTCGTCCCACATCCCGGTCCCGCTTGGACGCTGTAACGACTCGACCCGAGCGCGGGGATGATGTAGCGACCGCCGGCTCCCGTGCTCGTGTTGTTCGAGAGCGTGCGGCTCGACGCCTCGACGCACGCCCCGACGACAGGTTGACCGGCAGCGGTCTCGACTTCCCCGGATATTTCCCCGCCTGGGACGAGAGTCCCGTCGATTCCGGAGGCGGTCTGCCCGGCGGTCAAGTGGAGGATGGTCGCCTTGGCGGCAGATGGTTCGTCGCGCCACCACTGTGGGGCCCAGTTGGCTGTCCCGCAACTCATGAACTCGACCGTCCACGGCCCGGGCGGTAGCCCTGTCGCCGAGTACCTGCCGTGCTTGGTCGGCCCTCCGGCGAGGTACGAGGAGCGGGCGGTGTTCGACAACGCCTGAAAGCAGGTGCCGCTCAGCGCTCTGCCCGTCGCCGAGCGGATGACACCGCTGATGGTCACGCCGGCACCGCTCGCGAGCTCGCCTCGTACTTCTCGCGGGAACGCACCGATAGGCGCGTGCCCGTCCGGCCCGATGCGAATCAGGACCGGGGGGAGGTGCTTCATCGGCACGGGCGACTCCGCGCCTGCGACCACGAGGACATCGAAGGTGATCCCACCGCGTCGCGCGCCACTCGACCGCGCCCGGGCGACTTCGCCCCGGCACGCGTCCGCCGCGACCCGGTACCTGCCCGGCACCATCCCGAGCAATTGGTACCGCCCCGTGGACGAGGTCGTCGCGAAAACGACTCTGGCACTTCTAAGTGGCGACCTCGCCGCATCGACCGGCTCTGCGAGCAAGCACAGGCGCGACGCGGGCGAGCCATCGGCACGCTCGATCACGCCGGTGAGCGAGCCCGCCTCCGGAGCTGTGGCCGGCGACGCGGGATCACCAGCCGCGAAGGCTTCGGAGTGGCGAAGCGCCCCCCGGCCGCTGCTGGTCGCTGATGCGCCGGCCGGCGCGGGCAACAACAGGCTGCCGGCGAGCGCGGCGGCTCCGATGACGCTGAGCGCAGAACGTCGCCTCACAACCTGGTCCATGGGAGCAGCCAACTCCGCCCTGCGAGGCGCTCAACGCCAGGCGCGCCCATCGGCACGAGTGTGCCACAACGCTTGATGGAGGTGCTGGGCTGAGCCGCAGCTGGAGAGCCAGCCGCTCAGGCGGTCCTGAGCTTGAGCTCCCCGTCGGCGAGCTGGAAGGCGGCGTACTCTTCCGCAGTGTCTTCCCAGTCCTCGAACTGGATCGCGCCGAGCTCGGTGAACTTCGTGCGCAGCCAGCCGTCGCCGGCGTCGAGCAGCCCGAGCTTCTTCAGGTTCGGGACGATCTTCGAGAAGAGCATGACCTGGAACGCCTTGCGGTCAGGAGCAGCCATGGTCAAAGGCAGGACGTCCTTCGGGGACACGCCCATCCTGTCCCACACTTCCTGCTGCAAGAAACGGTCGCGCATCCGCACAGCCGCCTCGAACGCGAACTCCTGCCGCTCGCGGATCTCCGGGCCCGACAGCTCGGTGTAGAAGTCCTGCAGCGCGAGCACGCCGAACGCGACGTGGCGCGCCTCGTCCGACATGACGTATCTGAGCAGCTGCTTCAGCAAAGGCTCCTGTGTCAGAGCGTGCATGAACCCAAAGGCAGCCAGAGCAAGGCCCTCGACCATGATCTGCATGCCTAGGAACGTCATGTCCCACCGGCTGTCGGCGATGATGTCGTCGAGGAGCAACTTGAGGTGGGCGTTGATCGGGTAGTGACCGGACAGTTTCTCGTCCAGGTACTTCGCGAACACCTCGACGTGGCGGGCCTCGTCCATCACCTGGGTCGAGCCGTAGTACTTGGCGTCGATCCACGGGACCGACTCGACGACCTTCGCCGTGCAGACGAGGGCGCCCTGCTCGCCGTGCATGAATTGCGACAGCGTCCAGTTCTGGCCCTCGACGCCGAGCTGGATCCACTCCTTCTCGCCCCACTTCGCGAGCGGGGTGCCGGAAAGGTCTACGAGTGTGTGGAGCGGGGGGCCCATCATGATCTGCTGCTCGACGACGAGCTTCTCCTGGTCGACGTCGGTGTCCCAGGGAAGGTCGGTCTGGGCGTTCCACATCGAGGTCTTCGCCTTCTCGTACAGGCGGTTCAGCTTCGGCTTCGAGCCCTTGTCGTAGTCCCAGGTGAAGATCGTGTCGTACTCGGAGCGAACAGCATGGATGAGCTCGTCACGATCGGTGTTGCTGACGGAGAGGATCGCCTCTATGTCGTCGATCTCGCTCCGGCCGATCATGTCGTCGATGTTCATTGCCATGTTGTGGGACTCCCCCTGTTTTTTGAATTGTCTGCTTGATTGGTCTGTCGTGACTTGCGGTCAACACTCCGAAGCCACGAGGACTTCGATGCCCGGCATGACGAAGTGCCGGACGAGGCGCCGGGCGCGCTCCTCGCCTATCGGTTCGGGATGCAGGGCGAAAGGCGTGTCGTTTCCCGAGCGCGTCGGGGCGAGACCGGGAATGGTCGGCTGGTCGGCGGCGCCAGGTGGGCAGGCGACGTGGGAGATGACGAGGCGGGTGACCCACTCGGCCACCCGGCGGGCTTGCGTGGGGCCGAGCGATGGTACGAGATACGGCTCGAGCCACGGTCCGGTAACCGAGAGCACGTGGTCGAATCCTCCGAAGGAGACGAACGGCACGATGACCTCTGGCTCGTGCGCCAGCAGGAAACGCAGCGCGTCATGCCGAGCAATCTGGTCCGCCGCCGTCGTCAGCATGATGACGAGCAGCTCTTCCAAGTCGCGGGCATCCTCGAGGCGGGCGGCGAGCTCGGAGAAGTAGCGCTGCATCTCGGAGTCGAACGTCGCGCACAGCACCTGGTCGCGCCCGCCAGGGAAGGCCCGGTACAGCGTCGCCCGGCTGAGGCCGGCCTCGCGGGCGATGTCGTCGACGGTGGTCTTCGAGACGCCGAAACGTGCGACGCAGCGCAGTGCAGCGGAGATCACCCGGGCTCTGGAACCGCTCTCCTGCGGCGAGGGGGGGGTGCCGGGAACAGCGGTCCCAGGCCCGAGATCTGAGTCGTGGACGTCAACTGACGGCATGAAACCCGCCAGCCTCGTGTCCACCAGGGCTGTGCCCACGCCTGAGACAATAGACCTCGATCTGTCTCACCGTCAAGGGATACTCGCATTCAGTGGTCGGAATACCACTTTACGTGGTCACCGAGGCAGCAATCCAGCGAGGAACTCGCTCCGGACGAGTTCGACGACCTGGCCCCGGTCGGAGAGGTCCCACCCTCCCGGCGAGCCGATGTAGGAGAGCGACATGCGCGCGACGTACTCGGCGGCCTCGTGCCGGTCGACGCCGGCCGCCACGACATGTTTCGTGAAACGCGCCTCGAAGAAGGCGGCGATGAGGCCGACGAGGCGGGCGGACTCGAGCGACAGCTGCGGGAGGAGGCGCTCCGGCTCGGTCTCGAGGATCTTCTGCAGCACCGCGTGCCCGGCGATCGCGGCGTGGGCGAAGAGAATCCCGTCGACGAGCAGCGTCTCGAGGTCGGGTGCGTCCGCCACCGCCTCGGCCAGAGTCTGGAAGAAACGCAACGTCTCGAACGTGATCACCGCGCCCACCAACTCGTCGCGCCCGCCGGGGAAGTACCGGTACAGGGTCGCACGCGACACCCCCGCCTCCTTCGCGGCATCCTCGAGCGAGGTGGCGGCAAGACCGTTCTCGGCGATGCGGCGATACGTGGCCTCGAGGAGCCGGGTGCGGACGTCGGGTAGCACGGAGAGAGAATAAGTCGAGAGAGGTATGGTCACGGAATGGCCAGGCCCTCCCTCCTTCTCGTAGCGGCCGCGATCGCCCTCGGGACCTCCTCGATTCTCGCGTCGCTCCCCGGCGGCGCCAGCGGTGCGACCGGCGCAGGACTTGCCGCGCTGCAGCCGCGCGCGACCTCGAGCTCGCTCGATCCCTACGGGTCACAGGGGATGAACGTCGATGCGGCCCACGCGAAATTCACGACAGGCGATCCGAACGTCGTCGTCGCTTACGTCGAGGGTGGCGTCAACTGGCGGGGCTCGAACGCCCAGACACTCGCAGGCGCGAGCTACATCAACTGGCACGACACGCCCGTGCCGTGCTCCGGGAGCACGATGGTCGTCGGTGGCACCACGGAGGGCTGCCACACGGTGTACTCGAGCAGCGAGTCGGACTACGAGGTCGACGGCAACACGTCGGTCACCGTGGCGGACTGGGCGAACGACCCGCGCGTCAAGGTCCCGAAGGGCGGCTTCCTCGACCCGGAGGACCTGATCGCGGCGTTCTCCGGCAAGTCCTACAACCCGCCTGACCCCTCTCCTCCCGGGTACGCGCACGCCATCGCCGGCTGGGACTTCTACGACAACGCACAGCACGGTGGGCAGAACGATCCGGCGACGGTCGACGCGGCCTACGGCCACTCCGACGACCAGATGAACGTCATCCACACGATGTGCCCGGCCTGCCTGATCCTGCCCGTGAAAGCCGGTGACGAGGCAGCAGACACGAGCGAGGACCTCGCGAAGGCGTGGCTCTTCGCGGCCGAGTCCGGCGCGAGCGTCATCGTCTCTGTGACAGCTGACCTCAGCTACTCGCCCTTCGAGGCCTCGGTCTTGCGCTACCTCGACGCGCACAACGTGATCGTCGTCGAGGCGAGCAACGACTTCGACTCCGCCGACCACCAGGGCGGCATGTTCTGGGGGAACGTGCTCCCGGGCAACGGCCTCGTCCCGAACACCTCCGGCGTCCCTAGCGGATCGGTCCTGTCAGCGATGCCAGGACCGGAGTGGAGCCGTTCCGACCTCACCTCGTTCGGCCCGCACAATGTCTTCTCCGTCGCCACCGGCGGCGGTTCGACCTCGGAGTCGACGCCGACGCTCGGCGGGATCCTCGCGCTCGTGCTGTCCGAGGGCGACAAGGCGGCTGCCGCCAAGACCATCCCAACACCGCCCACTGCCGAACAGGCGATCCAGGTGCTGCAGGAGGCTTCTCACCAGCTGCCGCATCTGTCGTCGTTGCCGTGGCCGGCGGGGAAGGGCTCGTGGAACCCTCAGTACGGCTACGGGATGCCGGACGTCGAGCAGGCGCTTGCATACGTGAAGGGCGGCAAGATCCCGCCGGCAGCGGAGATCGAGACCCCTTCCTGGTACACGATCGAAGACCCGACGACGACCAAGTCCGTCACCGTCACGGGCAACGTCGACTCATACGACGGCGCGCCCGTCAGCTGGAAGCTCCAAGTCGGCCTCGGCGAGAACCCGGGGTCGTGGCGAACCATCGGTAGCGGCACGACCCCGAGCGGCTCGTACTCGGGAACGCTCGGGACGCTCTTGCTCTCGTCGATCCCGAAGTCCTTCTTTTTCGCGAAATTCCACCTGTCGACGAAGAAGACCATTCCCTCGATGGACGAGTACGACGTGACGTTCCGCCTCGAGGCGACCGCCACGTCCGGGGGCCACACCCTCACAGGTGTCGCGCGCCGCGTCGTTGACGCGTTCCACGACCAGACAGCGCTCGCGCACTTCCCGCTCGCCATCGGCTCGAGCGGGGAGAGCCAGCCGGCGCTTGTCGACCTGCAGGGCACCGGCCGCCTCGACGTCGTCTTCGGCACCGCCGCTGGCACGATCGATGCGATCGACCCCAAGACCGGCAAGGAGTTGCCGGGCTGGCCGGCGCACACCCTGCCCATCAAGGTGACCGACCTCCCGAGTGGCGTGAAGGCGGGTGACGAACCGATCATCGCCGACGTCGCCGCCGGTGACCTCGAGCACACAGGAGCCCTCTCGGTCGTGGCGACCTCTCTCGACGGTCGCGTCTACGTCTTCAACTCCCACGGGGTCCTCCAGCCGGGCTGGCCGAAGCTCATGAACACCGCTGTCGTCGCTCCGGCCATCCCGCGCCCGGACGATGCCAACGTCCGCCTGCCGGTTACCGGCGCGCTTGCCCCTCCGGTGTTGGCACCGCTGCAGGGCGGCTCCCACCTCGACATCATTCAGGCCGGCTGGGACGGCTACCTCCACGCTTGGAATTCGAAGGGCTCGCCCCTCCACAGCTGGCCCGTCCACGTCACGGTGCCGGCGAGCGCCCTCAAGACACTGCCGGCCGGCTACACGCTCGAAGACGACCAGAAACTCGACACTCCTCCCACCCTCGCCTACCTCTCGGGCAAGTCCGGTGGTGCCGACCTCGTGATCCGCAGCCAGGAGACCGAGATCAACACGAGTGAGAGTTTGCAGCCGTTCCCGTTCGGCTTCGTGCTGGCGTACAACAGCGCCGGCAAGTTGCTGCCCGGCTGGCCCGCGCGCCTCGCCGGGACGATCGAGGACTACGGGAGCGCGCAGGAGTTCATCACCGAAGGCACGGACTCTCCCGTCTCCGCCGACGTTCTGGGCAATGGGCGGGATCAGGTGGCCGTCGGGCTCGTCTGGTCTCCGGAAGCACTGTTGGGAGCGGGTGGCAAGAACCTCGGCGGCTACGGGTCGGGCACCGGCGTTCTCCTAGCTCTCGAAGGGCTGCTGACGAATCCGGGCGAGGCGATCAACGGGCCGCTCCCGCCCACCACGCCGATGCCGTTCACGGGATCGGGCGCCTTCGGCCTGCTCGGCGGCAAGATCGCCTTTGCCGACCCGGAGATGGGTGCCGAGCATTTCGCGGCGGCGCTCGCCTACCCCGGCTCTGGCAACCCGATCAATCAGCTTCTTGCCGTTTGGGACGGGAGCGCTGCGACCGGCTCGGAGAAAGAGCTGTCAGGGTTCCCGACGTCTGAGCAGGGACAGGACTTCCTCGGCGAGCCGATGTTCGCGCCGGTGTCCGGTTCGAGCGACGCGGTCGTCATCTCGGGTGACTCGGGCGCCGTCGACGCCCGGACGAGCACGGGCACCGAGGCGCCCGGTTTCCCCAAGTTCACCGGTGGCTGGTCCGTCTATGCCCCGTCGGCCGGGGACCTCTTGAGCGACGGCCACGACGATCTCGTCACAGTCACGAGGGAGGGTTATCTCTTCGTCTGGAAGACATCGGGCTCGGCGCCCGCGAACACCTCGTGGTGGCGTGCTTTCCACGACGAGTGGAACACGGGTCGTTACGGCACCGACACCCGGCCGCCCGGTGTTGCCCGCGACGCCAAGATCGTCGCGGGGACGGGAGGGAACGAGGTGCTGCGTTTCGAGGCGCCTGGTGCGGCCTGGTACTCAGGCTCCGTCAAGCGCTACCGCGTGGTGGCCCTAGGGGCGAGCGGCAAGGAGATCCGTGACTTCTCCGTCTCGGCAACAGTGAGTGCGGGGCGCATGCAGACCATCGTGTTGCCGAAGGGATGTGTGAGCGCGATCGTGCAGGCGGAGAACGCCGGGGGGTTGTTGTCGGAGGCTGTGCGCGTGAGTGGTGACGTGAGTCACGTTGCGGGATGGCCTGCGTAGCGTGACTCGCGGATCGCGCCCGCTCGGCCTCCCCGGGCGACCGGAAGAAACGGTCGCCCGTGGTGGCCGACCGTCGCGGTCCGACGGCACCGTTCCCGAGGAGATTCTGCGGAGGCGGGAAGTTGAGTGCCGGCTTACTTCTGACCGGGCGCTTATGGACATCGCGGAGGCGGCTGAGTGGTTGGCGGATCGGGGGGTTGTCACCCGGACTGTCGACTGTGCCCTGCCCTCGCTCTTCGAGGCTTGCCATGAGGAGGCTTACGTCGAGGGGGGCGTTGGCTTTGCTTCCTGGCCCAGGACGAAGTGGTCCTGGGCGGGCACGCTCGGCGAGCGCGACGACGTGTTCGTCTTGAAGATCCACAACGGGAAGAACGTCTTCTTGACGCCTGAGACACTCGCGCTGGCGGATCCGATCTGCCGAGCGGAGATGGTGCGGATGCGTGCGGATGACCCCGTGTGGGCACGGCTGCTCGATTACCTCGCCGACGTCGGCCCGGCTGTGCTCTCGACCGTGCAGGAAGAGCTCGGCCTACGGCCACCGGAGCTGAAGGCCCTCCGCTACCCGCTCGAGCGTTGCGGTGCGCTTGTCAGCCGCCAGCTCGTGCTCGAGGCCGACGCCGGTGGCGGGCACGAGCACACGAGCCAGATCGCCCGTTTCGATCAGCTGGTGCCGGCCGTGAAAGGGTCGGATCGCGATCCCGCCGCGGCGTTCGCAGAGCTCGTGGTTGCCGGCGTCCGGGCGGCCGTGGTGGCGCCCGAACGCGAGCTCGGGCGGTGGTTCAGCTGGCGTTGGTACTTCGACGCAGGGCTCGTCGACCGTCTCGTCTCCGAAGATCGGCTGTCGCGACCGGCTCCGGGATGGGTGAGCACGGGCAATATCTGACACCGGCAGTACGCGGTAAGGCGCCCGCGGGCCTTCTTGTTGAGCGATGTCCCACCGCCGAGGTCTTCTCGCGCTCGCCTGCGGAGCGCTCGCGCTCTCCGGATGCTCGGCCTCGGCCCACTCTGGCGCGCCGACGACCACGACTCGGCCCAGCTCGTCGACGACCACGCAGGCGCCGCCGTCGCCTTCGATCCAGCTGACCGACACGCAGCTCGCGCCATCTGGCTGGGTGCCGATCGACTACGGCCATGCCCAGATCTCGGTCCCTGCCACGTGGGACGTGATGGCACCACCCGCCTGCTACGGCGACGAGCACGACGACGTGATACTCGGAGCTGGAGGGGGTGATGGCTACTGCCTCCCGGCGGCTATGCCGACCGGCGCGGTCCAGATACAGCCGTACCCCGCCCGCCGGCGCGGCTCCACCCCCATCAGCCAGCCGCCCGTCCCGACCAGGGTGATCCACGTCAACGGTCTGGCCGTCCGGGAGATCATCGGAGCCGGCGCTTACGACGTACCGTCACTGGGCGTCTCGCTCAACTTCTTCGGGCACACCGACCGCCAGGTTCTCGACACGCTGACGCGTTCGCCACGGGCGGTCGCTCTCGGCCGGTCGGGAGCGCCCCGCATGCCGGCCTCGTGGCATCGGATCACGTTCGGCGGGCTCTCGTTCAGCGTGCCCGCTTCGTGGGCGGTGACCCACACGAGTCAGGCGACTCTCGGCGGCCCGCCCTGCTCGTTCCTGAGCGACATGACGACTATCCCAGCCTCCGCGACGCTCTCGACAGCGAAGGAGTCTGGACCCGTGTACCACTGCCCTTACGAGGGCGGCCGTCTGCATCCGCTGCGCCCGCAGCTCGGTCTCATAGTGAATGCACAGTCGCAGGCCACGCCGACGTTCGTCCCTCTGCCCTCGGAATGCCGCCAGCAAGCCGGTCTGCGACTGTGCGTCAACGCGAGCCTGAACGAGGGCATCCTCGAAGTCTCGATGCAGCGCGTGCCGACGTGCGGGGCCGCCTGCGCTCCGCCCGGCCCTGCGGCCGAACACCCACCGATCGTCGAGCTCGGCCTCGCCGGTTCCGGCCTCGTCGACCGGACGATCCTCGACTCGTTCCGGGTCGTGTCCCCGCCGAGCTGACCGCCTCCGCCTGGAGGTGCCTGGCACCGCGCAAGCTAGGCTCGCCACCGATCGCCAGAACCAGGGTGACAAGTTGAGTTGCCGCGCCGATGTGAGCGTTGCGATGTGAGCGTCGCCTATGAGCTGTCGCTCGCAGAAGCCATCGGGGAACCAAGGAAGTGGTGAAGGGAGGTGAGCGGAGCGTGCCCGTCCTCGCTCGGTCGCTGCGCTCATGAGCATGCAGCTCACCTCCGAAGAGATCGCGCGGCGCTGGGGAGCGCTCTTTGAGGCCGTCTCTCATGCGCTCGTGCTGCAGTCGCCGGAGCGGAAGATCCTCTACTGGAACCGCGGAGCCGAGTCAGTGTTCGGCTGGACAGCGGAGGAGGCGATCGGCCGTGACACTCGATACTTTCTGGCCGCCGAGTCGGTCCGGTCGACCGGCGACGTGCTCAGGGAGTACGTCGCGACCGGGAGCTCATGGTCGGGCGAGCTCCCGGTGCGCCACCGCCATGGCACGATCGTGCCGGTGTCTGCCAGTGTCACCCCGTTCTGGGACGACGCAGGCGACGTCGTCGGGCAGCTCTGGATCGGCAACGTACTCCCGAGCAGGTCCCCCGGTGGGAGCGGGCGCGACAGCCGGGGTCGGAACCGAGCGGCACCGGAGCGCGACGACGTGCTACTCACACTTGACCAGACGGGCGACATGGTCTCGGTGCACTCCCCCGAGGGCGGGTTCCTCGCGGTGGCCGGAGCTTGCCAGCTGCTCGTGGGCTATGAGCCGAAAGAGCTCGTCGGGACCAACATCGCCGACTACGTCCATCCCGACGATGTGGCGCTCTTCCAGATGCTCTCCGGCGTCTCTATCCTGAGCGACTTGGCTGCGCGCACGGGCGCCGTGCGGTTCCGGGCGAAGGACAGCCACTACGTCTGGCTCGAGATGGCAGCGCGGGCGGTGCGCGACGAGCGCTCGGGCGAGGTCGCCCGGGTCGTCAGAACCGCCCGCGACGTGACCCCGCGCCGCCTCGCCGAGGACAGCTCGTCGACCGGACAGGCGATCATCGGCCTTGACGGCACGATCCTGCAAACCAACCGCGCCCTATGCGAGTTCCTCGGGCGGTCGGAACACGAGGTGCTCGGGGTGTCGGTACTCGACTTCAGCCACCCGGATGACCACGACGACATGGCCACCAATCTGCAGCTCCTGGCGGACGGCCGGCAAGCCGCTCCCCCGCCGGAGCGGCGCTACCTGCGCCCGGACGGGTCTGTCGTGTGGGGTCTCATCAACCGCTGGATGGTTCCCGGTGGAACTGGTCGGCCAGTGTACGCGATCTGTCAGATCATCGACATCACCGAGCGCAAGAGGCAGGAGGCGGAGCTGGCCCATCTGGCGCTGCACGATTCGCTCACTGGCCTGGCCAATCGAGCACTGTTTCTCGACCGCCTGCAGCACTCGCTTGTGCAGGGAAGCCGGCGGCACGCGTGCCACGGTCTGCTCTCGATCGATCTCGACGCCTTCAACGTCGTCAACGCCGGCCACGGCTACGAGGTCGGCGATGAGGTGCTGCGCCGGGTCGCGCGCCGGGTCGAGGCGGAGGTGCGAGCAACCGATACGGTCGCGCGCCTGTCGGCTGACCACTTCGCTGTCCTCCTCGATGACATCGCCGGGCCGGAGGAGGCACTGCGCAAGGCGCGGCAGATGCGCGACGCGCTCGCCCACGGGCATGTCCTGCCTGACGGGACGGAGATCTTCGTCACCGCAAGCATCGGCGTCGCGTTCTCGTCGAATCACGTGACGGATGCGGAGCAGATGTTGCGGGCAGCAGATCGCGCGGGTCAGTCTGCGCGGGAGATCGGCCACGGCGAGGTAGGGCTCGCCGACCCGATAAGCAAGCACAACGCCGCCCGTGCCGCGACGTCCACCGGCCTGCACCACGCCATCGAGCGCGACGAGATGCGCCTCTGGTACCAACCGATCGTCGACCTCGCGTCCCGGCGCGCCGTCGGGGTGGAGGCCTTGCTGCGTTGGCAGCACCCGGATCGGGGACTCGTCTCGCCGGACGAGTTCATCCCGATCGCCGAGGAGACCGGCTTGATCGTCCCGCTCGGCGCCTGGGCGATCGAGCAGGCCTGCTTGGATGCCTCCTCTTTCGTGGTGGCAGGACAGCAGCTCGGCGTCTCTGTCAACGTCTCGCCACGCCAGATCCGGGGGGGTGGGATCGTGGAGGTGGTGCAAAACGCGCTCAATGCAGCGTCTCTCCAGCCTGGAGTCATCTGCCTGGAGATCACCGAGTCTCTCCTGACGGGCGACACTGCAGCCAGCCTCGCCACGCTCGGTGAGCTGAGCGAGCTCGGGGTGCGCATCGCTATTGACGATTTCGGCACCGGCTACTCGTCGCTCAGCTACCTGAAGCTGCTCCCGGCCACGCAGCTGAAGATCGATCGGGTGTTCGTGGCCGGCCTCCCGACGAACGAGAGCGACGCCGCCCTCACCCGGGCGATGGTGTCAATGGCGCACGCACTGGGGATCGCTGTCGTGGCCGAGGGCGTCGAGACGGAGGACCAGCTCCGGGAGCTCTCCGGCCTCGGCTGCGAAATGGCCCAGGGCTTTCTCTTCGCCCGCCCGCGGCCAATCGAGGAGACGCTCGCGACCATCGCTGCCTTGGGCTGATTGGCGGGTAGAGCCTGCAGCAGGCCCGAGGCTTCACCTTTGATCCTGTGAACAGGACTTCCTCGTGGAGCCGAGGAGACTCGAACTCCCGACACCCTGACTGCCAGATGAGTGCCGGAGGCCCTCGACCATGATCGTGCGGTAAGGAGCTGCGAGGCGTTCGAGGTCGTCGATGTCCCCAGTGAGGATGACGCCGCCGCCCGCCTCCACGGTCACCGCCACGACGTGCCCATCGACGATGTCCTCGGATCCGGCGCCGCCTGCGTGCAGCACCCCTCCCACGAGACGAGCGAGGCGACGATCAGTGTCTCGACAGTTGAGCGCGCCTTCGGTGCGCGCGAGTAGCGCGTCGACTCGCTGGGTTTGCTGCGAACCTCGATACATCTCGGCGAGCACGATTGTCGCCACGACGACGTCCCGACCGGTCCGTTCGGCGGCTTCCATGAACCGGCGCACGCGTCGTTTC
>JBKQLZ010000217.1:0-6055 GCA_052146895.1 Acidimicrobiales bacterium | reverse complement strand
TACGCCCGCCGCATTGCCCGCCTGCGCGCCTACTACTTCGACACCGCACCTGAGCTCGTCCCCTACCTGGCGAGCGTGGACGAGCCCGACAGACTCAGAATCCAGGGATTGACGGGTGGAAGGTGGCAGACGTTTCGTACCATCGCCGGTACCGTCGGCGTCATTACAGCTGTTGTCGCCGGGTCCGCTGTTGGTCTGGCGGTTGCCGTGGTCTCGTCCAACTGCATTCCTGCCGCCCTCGCCGGAGGTGGATGTGTGGGTCTGGGCATCGGGGTCGCGCTGATGCGCTACCTGGCTTCGGTCTCAATGCAGCGACGCAAGCAACGCTCTTTGACGACACCGACTCTGATGGGCGCCGGCACCCTGTGCTGCACTGACCTGCTTGCAACCGTTGATTCCGCCCGGAACGGCCCTTTCTGGGCGCCCGCACCGGCCGGACTCCTGCCCCTATACGATCGCTCCAAAGCACCGAAAGGCGCGGTTTCGGGCAGGGCTTCTGCGGCGCGGATCTAGCTCTTGCGGGAGGGTAGATACCGGGGCCGTCGGCAGATGCGCCCAAGGTGGAAGGGGCTCGCAGCCCTCCGGACTCGTGCCCCTTCCACCTCGTATCAGCCCCGAAACAGGCCTGCCGCGACCGGACCGACGCCTAGCGAGTGAATCCGGCGTGAAGCTTGGAATACGTCAGGTCAGGTACGAGTCCAGGAGGGAGATTCGCCTTCAGATTCTCGTCAAAAAAGCACTTTTGGTCCGCCTCGGACTCCCAGATCTCGATGATCCGCATCCCGCCGACGGGACTAGGACCTCCCGCGTGAGAGATGAAGCCGTTCGCCGAACGCAGCAGCGGCATCAGCGGCTCCAACATCAAGGCATAGGTCTCCTCGTCCATATTCGGTTGTTCAGCAATCATGAGCACAGTCATCTGTGTGGCCTCCTTCGGTCTGTTCTTCAAGGAGGCGTCCTTCGCTGCTCCTCACCCAATACAACTGCGTTGGGACGCAAAAGTCGTCGCGCGTACAGAAACTCCTGGTCGCCGTATGGCGGCCTCAGCTGATGCCCAACTGATAGAGCTGTTGGCTTTGGATGTGGACGGCGAACGGTACTGGGCACTCGACAGACTCGTGGATCTGTGCCGTTCGTCACGCCGGGGCAAGCCGAACGCTAAAAATCGCCTAATCGCTGACCGCTTCGGGAGTCGAAGGTAGTCCAAAGACCGGGAATAGACCCGGGTCGAGGAAGGCGTGGATCGTTACCACGCGACCGTGGGCAATCTCGAGCACGTGGATCTCGAACGGTTCGAGCGCCCCCGAGGGACCGGCGGGCCGGTACACGGCCAGCGCCGGACACGCATTTGCCGCGACTTCGATGACCCGGTCGCGGCCACCTTCGACTTCCAAGCCGGCCAGGAAGCGGCGGATGTCGGGAATGCCCTGGAGCCACAGTTGGTAGGGCGGCATGCTGAGAGTGGCGTCTTCGTGCAGCAGAGCCACCAGCGAGTCGACGTCGTAGCACTCGAACGCTTCGATATAGCGGTATAGGAGCTCACGGTCCGCCTCCGTCGGCTCCGTCGGCACGGCATCGATGTTGACCGCCTGCAGGGCACTCCGGGCTCGGCGCAGGGCGCTGTTGACAGCGTCCTCGCTGGTCTCGAGCAGCGTCGCCACTTCGTGAGCCCGCCAGCTGAGAACGTCGCGGAGAATCAGTACTGCCCGCTGGCGAGGCACGAGGTGTTGGAGGGCGGCAATGAACGCCAGCCGGATCGACTCTCGGGATCCCGCGACGTCAGCCGGGTCCCCGCCCGGAGATGACACCAGGTGGTCGGGAATCGGCTGCACCCAAGTCGCCTCCGGTCGAGGGGTGCCCAGGGCGAGCCCGTCGGAGGGTTCCCATCGCCGACTGGTGCTCGCCGGCGCGAGATCCATGGGTAGAGCGCGCCGACCCCGACCTTTCAGCATGTCCAAGCAGACGTTGGTGGCGATGCGATAAAGCCACGGGCGCAACCCGTCCCGGTCCTCGAACCTGCCGAGCCCTCGCCATGCCCGCACGAAGGTGTCCTGCACCGCGTCCTCGGCGTCCTGCGGGGACCCGAGCATCCGATAGCAATAGGCCGTCAGCTGCCGGCGGTAGGGCTCGAGGTCGCTCAGATCCTGATCCACGACGGTCGTCACAGCAGTGCTCAGACTAAGTGCATCCGATAGCGACCCCGAGCATCCGCTGGCTGGCAGCCGCGCGAACGGCTCAGAATCACGACTTCCCGCGTCCTGACCTGCTTGCAACTGTCGCCCTGACCGCAGTCGGCCCTTGCTGGATACCCTCCCTCGGGTTCCGCCGCGCTGATTGGGACGCCAGCGGACTTCCAGAATCACTGTTCGCTCAGAGGGCGGCCCGCTGCCGAACGAGAAAGTCGCGTTCGACCGGGTTCGTGGTGAGTTCGATGGCTCGCTCGTAGGCAGCCACCGCCTCCTGCTGGTGGCCGGCGCGGGCGAGCAGGTCAGCGCGAGCAGCATGGTAGGGCTGGTAGTTGTCGAGAGACGCCGGGTCGATCTCGGCCAGAGCGGCCAGCCCTCCGGCGGGTCCGTGAAGCTCTGCGACGGCCACCGATCGGTTGAGAGCAACCACCGGGTTGGAGCGGAGTACGGAGAGCTGGTCGTAGAGGGAGACGATCTGAGACCAGTCGGTGGCCTCGGCCGTGGCTGCGTCAGCGTAGACGGCCGCGATCGCTGCCTGAATCTGGAACGGGCCGGGCTGGTTGCGGCGCAGGCAGGCGCGCACGAGCTCGTGGCCCTCACCGATGAGATCTCCGTCCCACCGGGTGCGATCCTGGTCGGCGAGACGCACCATCGTCCCGTCGGCCGCCATGCGAGCGGGACGGCGGGACTCGGTGAGCAGCATCAGCGCGAGCAGTCCGATGGCTTCGGATTCGTCGGGCATGAGCTCGGCAAGGGTCCGCCCAAGTCTGATCGCTTCGCTCGACAGGTCGGTTCTCATCAGTGTCCGCCCCGAGGTGGCCGTATGACCCTCGGTGTAGATGAGGTAGATGGCGGCGAGAACCGCAGCGAGCCGGTCCGGGAGTTCGGCCGCCCGAGGTATGCGGTAGGAAGCATGGTTGTCATGAAGCTTGCGCTTGGCCCGGACGATCCTCTGCGCCATCGTCGCCTCCGGTACCACGAACGCCTTGGCGATCTCGCTGGTCTCGAGGCCGCCGAGCAGGCGGAGGATGAGGGCCACCTGGGCGTCGACGGCCAGGGCGGGGTGGGCGCAGAGGAACATGAGCCGGAGCTGATCGTCGGCGACGACATCGACGAAGTCGTCGAGTCTGTCGAGTTCGGGGTTGTGGTCAGGTTCCATGCTCTCGGTGTGGAGTCGGTGTGAAGCGAGATGCCGCTCGCTGCGAGTCGATTCGCGACGGAGTCGGTCGATGGCGCGGTTGCGTGCGGTCGTGGTGATCCAACCACCGGGGTTCGGCGGTATCCCAGTCTTCGGCCACCCCTCTGCCGCGATTGCGAACGCCTCCGCCACGGCGTCCTCGGCGAGGTCGATATCGCCGAAGACGCGGATCAAGGTGGCCGTGCATCGCCCGGCTTCGCTCCGGAAGACCTCGTCGAGCGGGTCGGTCACCCTTGGGCAGGCCGGACCTCGACCGGCCCTTCGCACGCAGCCGCTCCCTTGGCCGCCCATTCCAATGCGGCGTCGAGGTCGACGGCTTCGATCATCCAAAATCCGCCCATTTGTTCCTTTGTCTCGGCATAGGGGCCGTCGGTCATCGAAACGTCACCCCCGGAGGATCGCACGACGGTGGCGGAGGCTGCGGGGTGTAGGCCGGCCGCGAACACCCAGGCGCCTGCCTCCATCAGCTCTTCGTTGAACGCTCCCACTTGCGCAGCGAGTCGCTGCGCGTCGGGGGTGGTGAAATCGACCTCGAACGTGTCGTCGTGCCAGACGGAGATCAAGTATTGCGGCATTTTGGTTGCTCCTCTTCTTTCGCTGTTCGCTGTTCGCGGTTGGTGGTTCGGTCAGCGGGCGCATCGTGCGAGCACGGGGACAATGATCGCAGCGCCAACCAGGTGCAGTGCAATGAGGGCGACCTTGCTGGCCATGGTGTCCGCGAGGGCCACCGGGGCTACACAGGAGAGCGCCGTGAGCCCGATGGCTACCTGGATAAACCTCCGATGTGGGTCGGAGCTGTGTCGGTTCAACACTGCGAGGAGCACCCCGCCGATGACCGCTCCGATGAGGGTGTTCTGGGCGAAACCGGCGAGCGGGATCTCGCCGTGTACGGCCAGCGGGACCCCAGCGGTCCGCAGGACGGCCGCCCCGGCAGTGGTGGCTGCGGCGGCCAAGACTCCGGCCCAGGCGGTGCCCCGCGGAATCGTGCTGGTCAGCAGCGAAGGATTGTCCTTGGCTGCGGTGTCAGAGAAGCTCGTAGCGTTGCTCATAGATCGGTTCCTTTCATGGCAGCGATGCACTCTGCACCGCTCACCCTGTCCACGAACAAGCAGTGACAAATCGACAGCCACACTCAGAATATTTTCGAACTGAGGTCTCGGCTGGCCGGCATAAACGACTCAATCAGCTTGCTGGAGCTCTACTGGTGTGCCCTCGTTCAGCTGCTGCACCCGATGAACCAATGCGCTCCAGTCTGCGGTGTGTGTTAGTCAGAGCGCTGCGGTTGCAGGACTGCGGTGAGGACTTGGCTGGCCACCCGGACGAGGTCGTCGTCAGAAGTGCTCGACACCGCCCGCAGTTGAAGGAAGTGGCGAGCGATCGTGAGGCCGAGGATGCTGCTCACGACGATGGCAGCTCGCAGCTCGGCGTCCGGGCCGCCGAAACCTGCGGCCAGATTGCCGATTCGCTCGTCGAGATGGACGCGGACGGCTTCAGACGCCTCTGGCACGGTCAGCATGGACCGGACCAGGGCCCGCATCTCGGGGGGCAATGCAGTGGCGCGCACTTTGAGGACTTCAGCCAGATGATCTGCGGCTTCTTCGGGCTCGCCCGGCGGGAGCCGGATGGCAGCGGTGAAGAGCGCCGACTTGGATCCGTAGTGCTGCAGGACCAGGGACGGGTCGACCCCGGCCCGGCGGGCAACGCCCCGCACCGTCGTCGATTCGAACCCTCGGTCGCCGAACTCCTCCCGTGCCGCATCGAGGATCCGGGCCTGTGTCGTGGCGCGACGGGCTGCCCGGCTCGTCATGGGCTGGGGGTCAGCGGTGCCTTGGGTCATGGGTTCACTCTACGCGTGTTGAGCGACGCGTTCCTCTGGGGTACAGTTGACTCAACATTCGTTGAGCGACTCGCTGCACGTCGACTACCAAGGCAACACCGTTGCGTGGTGAGCCGTGAAAGGAACAGCAATGACTTCTCCGCGAAGCGGCGGACCAACACGTGGACTCGTCCTTGGAGGTGGCGGCGCTGTCGGTGTCGGCTGGCAGACGGGCCTGCTCACGGGGCTGCTTGAGGCCGGTGTCGACCTGGCGGGAGCCGAGGCAATCGTGGGTACTTCCGCAGGTGCCCTCGTCGGGGCGCTTCTCGCCAGCGGCTGCGAGGTCACCGATGCACTCATCAGCCTGGCGTCACTCGGACAGAGCATCGACCCCGAAAGCCTGGCGGCAGGCGATGAAGCCTTCCTGAGGGCAATACGCCAGGCGAACCTCGAGTCCGATCCGCTGCGAGCGTTACGGACGATCGGCCGCTCAGCCAAGGAGGCGAACACACTCGCCGAAGACGTCTACCTCGGCCTGTTCAGCACACTAGACGGCACCGCCTGGCCTGCGGGCTTCCGATGCACTGCGATCGACACCCATACTGGCAAGTTAGTCGTGTGGGACCAAGGATCCGGCGTGCCGTTGCTGCACGCGGTCGCCTCCAGTTGCGCCGTACCGGTCCTGTTCCCCAGCGTCACCATCGAAGGCCATCGCTATATGGACGGAGGTCTCCTCAGTCACCTGAATGCGGCGGCGGCGGCGCCGCCGACCGACGTCTTAGTGGTCCTTTCATGCCACGCCCTTGGATCCAAGGGCACCGGCGGGGGTGGTGCGCTGGCCGCCTCCGTCACCCC
>JBKQLZ010000216.1:0-26022 GCA_052146895.1 Acidimicrobiales bacterium | reverse complement strand
AGCTCGTGCGAGCACGCACCTATGTGGGCCGTTACCCCCCGCTGTATTACCTGCTGGTCGGGGGCCCCACGCTCCTCAGCCAGGACACGACGTCGGTTTACGCGATGAGGTGGATGAGCGTCGTGTTCGGTTCCGCCTTCCTTGCGCTGGCGGTTGCGCTGGCGGTGTTGTTCGCTGAGGGGAGCCTGGTGGTGATCGGTCTCCTGATCGCCGCTACCCCGATGGTCCTCAACCTCGTCAGCATCGTCGAGCCGAGCGGGCTCGAGATCTCCGCGGCGATAAGCCTGTGGACCTGCCTCGCCCTCATGGCCATCCAGCCCGAGGGACCGCCGCCGAGAGCGCTCCTCAACGGCGCCGGATTCAGCGCTGCCGTCTTCGCTCTGACGCGCACGTCCTCGCCGGAGTGGGTGATTGGGATCGTGATAGTGACGATCGGCGTTCTCATGCCGTTCGCAAGGATCCGACTGCTGTGGTCGCTCCGAGCGGTCCGGCGCTGGACTGCTGCGGTGGTGACCGCAGCAGTCGTCGGTCTCGCTTGGATCTTCGGGTTCAAGGCGTATCTCTTCGTCCCCAAGTTCCGCAACATGTCCCCGAACGCAGGCATCTGGGCGATTCTCCATGAGGTGTTCGTACGGGACGGCCTTTACCTCACGAACTTCGCCGAGAGCTTCTATCCAAACGACGGCCAAGTCGGTCACCCGGTGGAGATCGTGGTGCCCATCCTCCTCCTCGCCGTGGTGACCGCCGGCTTCCTGCTCGGGAATGGAAGGCAACGCCTGGTAATGGCGCTGGTAGCGGCAGCGGCGCTGTTGCTCCCGTTCGTCGTCACGGTCATCACGTGGAAGTCGGACGGCCTGATCTGGCAGGGCAGGTACAGCATGCCTTTCGTGGTTGGCCTCCCGATCGTCGCGGGGACGGCGATTCGCGGTCCTAGATTCGAGGCCGCGCTGAAGCGGAGTGCGGTCTCGGCTGCGATTACAGCAGTGGTGGTGCTCAGCCTGCTGAATCAGCTCGTGGCGGTGTACGGCACCTTGCGGCGTTTCTCCGTCGGGCCGACTGGCCCACTCGACCTCGTCTTCTTGAGCCGAACTGGTTGGACGCCGCCGCTGCCGGCACCGGTGATCGCTGCTGCAACGATGGTGGTCACGCTCGGAGGCATCTGGTGGTTCCGGTTCCTCGCCCGCTCGTCATGGCGATCGACGGAGCCAGAGCCGGCGGCCTCGCCACCCGCGGAGTCGCTGCCGCCCGCGCGCGCGCGGGACTAAACGGCGATCGATTCCTCGCGGACGGGAGCGGGGCGACGAGCCGGGACGCTCGAACCGCCATAGCCGAACTGCATCGCCTCGTCCTCCAGCGAACCGTACTTGAGCATTACGAGGTCACGGACATAGTTCTGGTGCAACCGCCACGGCGTCCGCGCGCCTTGCTTGGGGAGGGAGTCGAGCGATCGCAGCACGTAGCCCGAGACGAGATCAAGCCACGGGCCGGTCGCGAGGTCGTCCTCGGGAGCCTTCGGCGTACAGACCCGATACCCGTGCCTGTCCATGTGATCGAGCAGCCTGCAGACGTATCCGGCCGCGAGGTCGGCCTTGAGCGTCCACGAAGCGTTCGTGTAGCCCATCGTGGCCGCGAGGTTCGGAAGGCCGCTGAACATGATGCCCTTGTAGCCAACGGTCTGCGCCAGCTCTATATCCCGACCGTCGACGGAGATCTTGATCCCGCCGAGCACCATCAGGTTCAAGCCCGTGGCCGTCACGATGACGTCGGCTTCGAGCTCCGTGCCTGACTCGAGAAGCAGCCCGCTCTTGGTGAATGTCACGATCCTGTCGGTGACGACGGAGACGGCTCCCCTCGAGATGGCTTGGAAGAGGTCGGCGTCTGGCACCAAGCAGAGGCGCTGGTCCCATGGCTCGTAGCGCGGCTTGAAGTGGGTGTCGATGTCGTAACCGGGAGGGAGGTGTCTCTCGGCTCCCTTCCGGATCAACCGTTTGACGACTCCGGGAGCGTGTCGGCTGAGCTGGAACATCGTCATGCCTATAAGGACGTTCTTCCAGCGCACAATCGCGTAGGCAGCGCGCTTCGGCAGGTAGCGGCGGACGACGTCGGCTATGGCGTCACGCGCGGGCAGCGACGCGACGTACGTGGGCGAGCGCTGCAGCATCGTGACGTGCGCGGCGGTCTCCGCCATCGCGGGGACAAGAGTCACGGCGGTGGCGCCACTACCGATCACGACTACGCGCTTACCCGCGTAGTCGATGTCCTCCGGCCACTTCTGCGGGTGAACGATGGTGCCTGCGAAGTCCGCCGTGCCTGCGAACTCAGGCGTGTAGCCCTCGTCGTAGCTGTAATAGCCGGTATTCGTAAACAAGAAAGAGCATGTCAGGCGCTCTATCTCGCCAGTGTCGGTAGCTTGTATCTCAACGGTCCACCGCGACTCGGCCGAGGACCAGGCGGCGCTCACGACACGGCGCTTGTACCTGATGCTGCGCTCGATGTCATGCTCGGCGGCCGTCTCCCGGATGTACGTCAGGATCGACGGGCCGTCAGCGATGGCCTTGGCCTCTTCCCAGGGCTTGAAGGAATAGCCGAGGGTGAACATGTCGGAGTCCGAGCGGACGCCGGGGTACCGGAACAGATCCCACGTGCCACCGCTCACGGCGCGCGCCTCGACTATCGCGTAGGTCTTGCCGGGACAGCTGGTCTTCAGATGGCACGCCGCACCGACGCCGGACAGCCCGGCGCCGACGATGAGGACGTCGAGGTGTTCGAGCTCTTCCATGGGCCAGTGTCTACTACGGGCGGCTGAAGGCGGTCACTTGCGGCCAGCGAAGCACTTCGGGTCATTTCGAGAACCGTTGCACTTTGTGCGCGGCGGCTCTCACGAGCGGTCGGCTGGGGCTGCTACCAGGTGGGCCAGTTCGGCGAGATTGGCCCCGGAGGCCCGTCAGGTTGGGTCAGCCCAGGCCTCGCGCCGAGCGCTTCGAGCAGTGAGCTGAAGTTCAGCCCGTATGCCGTCGAGTTCTCGCCGTTGTACTCGGCGTGAGCCGCGGCGAGCCCGTAAGGCCATGCGGCGTCTGCCCACCCCGTCTCAAGGCACGTCGCCGCGTCGTGGAGGAAGCCAACGACGGTATTGGGCCCGATGCTCTCGCCGACGGTCACCATCGGTGTCACGTCCTCTGCGACGTACACGACGAGCCCCTTTGCTTTGCCCGCGGTGAGCAGGTACGAGATGAACACGCCACTCGGCCAGCCCGAGCTGTATAGGTTCTCGACTGTCCCGTCACCTATTGCGTAGATCGGTCCCGACCCGCAGTAATCGACTCCTTGGTCAACCTCTTGTGGCACAAGCGACGTCACCCCCCGGAGCGGGTTCAAGTACGCGCTCACCGGTGACGAGTCGATCGCCTCCCAGTAACCACCGGTAGAGGAGTCGACCGCGAGCCCGCTTGCGAAGCCTCCGTCCGGCATGCCACCCCAGGCTCCGAGCGAGCCGTGATACGGCGCACCGAAGTTGTCGATCCCTCCGTTCGCACGGAGCACGTCGTACCCGCTCCCGCTGGGATCCGCCGCGATCGCCGTGACGGTGTTCCCGTCGTACTTGCCGGGCGTGAGCGTGCTCGGCGAACCGAGCGAGGGGGCGTCGTAGCCGAACACGCCACCGGTCGAGGTAGTGAGCCAGTAGCCGCCGGTCTTCGGATCTGTGGCAATTGCCGTCGCGACCACCGGAGCGGTTGCCCCGTAGGGCAGGTGCCCCGCCAGAGAGCCATGCCATCTCACACCGAAGTGGTCGACCCCACCGTTTGCGCGGAGCACGTAGTAGCCGTATCCGCTCTTGTCCACCGCAGCAGCGATCCCGACGGCCGCTGGATACTGGCCCCAGCCACCTGAGGGGATGGCGGGTTGACCGAGCCACGGGGCGTGAAACGCGTGAACCTGGCCGTTGGACAGCACGATCCAGTAACCGCGGGTCGCGGGATCCGTAGCGATGCCGGTCGCTGTCACGCCGGCCGGGAGCGGGTGAGCTGATAGCGACCCTCGCCACGGGGCCCGGTAGTTGTTGACACCGCCATTGGCGCGCAGCACGTAGTAGCCGCGTCCGCCCGCGGCGGCGGCGATGTTCACCACCGCCGGTCCTCCGACGGCAGGCCCGCCGAGGTTCGGCGCACCGTAAGCGGCGATCGTCCCGACCTTGCTCCAGGCGATCTGCCAGAGGTTCGAGCGGGCGGCGGCGACCGCGCCTGTGGCGGCGGCGACCGCCGGTATCCCGACGAGGAGACCAAGGGCGAGCGCGCCAGCGCAGCGAAGCGATGCAAGCGCCTCGGTACCCACGCCCACAGTTTTCCGCGCTCTCACAGGCGAGCTCCCTCGCTCGTCAAGCCGGATCCGCGGGAAACCTCGCCAGCGCGGTCTTGAGCGCACCAATCAACTCCTCGTCCTGGGACTGGAGGTGCTTCTGGATTTCGATGGCTTCGCTCAAGATGGCCTCGGCGTCCTTGTAGGTGTTCTCCGACCGCATGTCGGACGACGCTGCCGCGATGTTCTGCCCCACGATGATGATCGACAGCAACACGAGCTGGAGGAACGTCTGCGCGATCCAGGCGATGATCCCCTCACCGCCCGGGCGCAGGGCCGGCGGCAGGCCGATCAGGGCGATGACAGCGAAAATGTACGCACACCACATGGTGCCGACGCCGTCAGTGATCTTGACGGCGAGCCAACAATTGAACCGGGTGGTCGCCTTCGCCTTCATGACGTCTGCGGTCGCGACGGGCTTGTCTCGATGTTCCAGCCGTTCGATGGTGTGGGGATGCGGGACGTGGACGTACTTGCTCATGGCGTCACCTTTCTGAGGACGCCGAATTGTCCCAGACGGGGAGGCACTGGCTGGGGGACCGCGCGCGGCTCGACCGGGCTTTCGTGTGGTCGCTCCCTAACTCGACTTGGCAGCTAGTGCCGCCAGGTGGTCCTTCAAGCCGACCCCGTAAGCGGTCGGCTTTCCCTTGTAGTTGACGATGAGAGCCGGCCCGTTGCTGCAGCTCCAGTTCGAAGGCGGCCCGGTCGAGTCCCAGGTCCATCCGAGGTAGGAGATGCCATGGGCGTCGGCCCAGGGCATGTACTCGAGGTCGTAGGTGTCGGTGCAGCCGTTCTCGCCGAACTCTCCCGTCACCACCGGGACGTGCTTGGCGAGCGGGGCGATCGTCGTGTTCCAGCAGGACGCGCTGTTACAGCCGGAGAAGTTGTAGGTGTGGAAGCTCACGACCAGCTGATGGTCGTGGTCGACCGGTTCAGAGCTGAGCCAGCTGGTCTCGTCGCTCGAGTACTGAAGGCCGCCCAGCATGAGTGGTGTCGTCGCGCCGGTGGAGCGGACGGCGTCGACAAGCTGCTGCATCCCCGCCGTCTCGTAGCTCACCGTCTTGTCGTTGTCTTCGTAGCTCGTCTTGCAGCCGTGCTCCCAGCAGGACCACGAGTCGATGTACGGCTCGTTGAAGAGATCGAACAGGACGCCGTGATTCGACTTGAAAGTATTGGCGACCGACTTCCAGAACGTCGGGGCGTGGCTGGCGTCGGCCATCGGCCACTGGCTGGCTGCCTCGTACTTGCCCGGCGCCGCCCAATGAAGATCGAGGATCGGATATATCCCGAGGGACTGGAGAGTCTTCACGTACTTCTCGATGGCGCTCCGGTATGCGGTGATCGTGACCTTCACGCCGTTGATTCCGAGCCAGCAGTCTTCGTTGAGCGGCACCCGAACCGCGTTGACATGCCAGGACGCGATTGCCTTCACGGACGCGGCGTCGCTCGGACCGTCGAAGACGTTGGAGCTCGAGAGGCACTCGTACTCGGCACCGGAGCGGTCGACCCCGAGGAGGCGGATCGTCTTGTGACTCCCGTTGACAAGGTGGTTGCCGACGACGCTGATCGTCAACGCCGGCGTCGAGGTCGCACCGCTTTTTCCCGCGCCGGCGATCACGCATACGAGGGTCAGCACAATTGCGACGGCGCCACGAGCGATTGCGCTACTTCTCGTCACGGCTAGCTCACCTCCGCCTCGGCATCATCATCTCATCGCTGATAGCGGGCGGTGGTGCGCGAGACTGAATTCCGTGGATGCGGCCGGAGTAGCGAGCCCACCGCAACACGCTGGCCAGCACTCCTCCCGTGAGCGCCTCCTCAGCGCGGGCGCGATTGTTCTCCCAGCGCTCGCAGCAGCCGCGCTGTCGACATACGAGCTGTCGGTCCGGAGCCTTTGGCTGGACGAGTCCGCCACGATCGCGATCGCGAGCCAGCACGGAGCGGCGCTGTGGGCAGCGATGCGGCACGACGGCGGCAACATGCTCGCCTACTACGCCCTCGTCCACGTGCTCGTCTCGCTCTTCGGGAACGGCCTTATCGTGTTGCGGCTTCCTTCTGTCGTCGCGACGGCTGCCACTGCGGGGACTGTCGCTGCCATCGGGCTGCGCTTGTTCAGGCGCCCGGTGGGCCTCGCGGCCGGCCTGCTGACCGCCTTCAGCCTCCCGCTCGTCTACTGGGGCCAGGATGCCCGCGGCTACGCGCTCATGTACGCGTTCTGTGCCTTGTCATGGCTTGGCTTCGTGGCCCTCGTGGACGGAGAGTCGGCAACGAGCCCCGCCAGGGCGCCCGTATGGGCGTGGCCGCTGTATGTCGTAGCCCTCGTCCTCGCGATCTACATATCATTCGTCGCAGTCCTAATCGTGCCCGCGCAGCTGGCGTCACTGTTCTGGTACCGCCGACGGTTGCGCCAGGTCGCGAGCGGGCTTGGCGTGGCGGCGGTCTGCTCGCTACCCCTTGTTGTGCTGGCGCACCAGCGCGGCGCGGGCCAGTTGTTCTGGATCCCTCGCCCCACCATCAGGCAAGCGGCGGCGCCGATCGAGCAGATCCTGGGCACGGCCCTGCCGCCCCAGTTCCACCTGACCGCTACGAGCCTGCCGTTGCTGGGCGTGACAGTGGCGATGCTCATCGGCTCCGGCATCTGGGCGCTCGTGAGGGACCGGCCCCGCCAGCCGGCCGCCGGAGGCGTATCGCGGGAGCGGTGGGCGATCGCTCTCGTCATATCGTGGTTGCTCGTCCCCGGTCTGGTCGACGCCGGCGAGTCCCTCGTGGGCCAGTCGCTGTTCGAGAGTCGTTACCTGCTCGTGTCCGCTCCTGCTGCAGCGCTCGCGCTGTCCTGTTGCACTCTCTCGTCCCGCCTGCCGAGCTGGATCGGGCCGGGAGCACTCGCTTTGCTCGTTGTCCTGCGCGCCGTTCAGATCCTTCCGACTTACGGCGTCTCACCCGAGGACTGGCACAGTGCCGCCGACTACGTGCTCGGAAGCGCGCGTCCAGGCGACTGCATCGCCTTCTATCCCGAGGACGGCCGGGCGGCATTCGACTACTACTTCGAAGGGGCTGACCAACCGGCCGGCAAGTTGCCCCGCCCAGTGGTTCCCAGCCTCCCGTTCGCTGAAGTGAAGCCGTACGTGGAGGACTACCAGACGCTCTCATCAAGCGAGGTCGCTGGCATCGTCGCCATGTGTCCCCGGTTGTGGCTCGTCTCCTCCCATGTTGGGATGCCGACCGCGTCGGCGATCGCGAGGGCTCACGTCCGAGGGTTCAACTTGTTGATGAAGACCCTGGGTGGGCACTTCCCACACAGGTCCCTTACGCCGTTCGGCTATGCCCAGTACGTCAACGTCTGGCTGTTCACTGCTAAGGGCGGATGAAACTGCCGACGTAGGTGAAGGCGCTGAGGAGGAAGAAGAGAGCGCCCGTCATCCAGATCATCCGCGTCCAGGCTCGGCCCTGCAGCCGCTTCGCGAAGATCAGCACTACCGGGGACGCCGTGATGAGGAGCCGAGGCGTCGGAGGTACGTGCAACGAGGTGACCATGAGGAACGACAGGCAGATGGTGAGGACCATCACCTCGAGAGGGACAGTCCGCCGGTCACGCCAGAGCCACCTGAGGCCGACGATGAGGAACACGAGGCCCAGCAGACCGATAGGGATGTTGAGGTTTATGTGCGACCAGCGGAGGTGGAACCCGATCTCGTGTATCAGCAGCAGCAGCTGATTCGGCATGGCGAGCGGGGTCGTCCTCTCGTGCCAGCCCTTGGACTGGGCGATGAAGCTCGCGAGCGGGGTGCCGGTCCATGCCCACAGGAAGGAGGCGAACGCGACCACCCCGAACGGCGAGAGAGCTGGCGCGATGAGGCTGCGGCGGGCATCCGGGTCGTGCCAGCCGTACTTCCGGAGCTGCACGAAGGAAGCTGCGAGGCACATCGGTATGACTGTGAGGGCGTCAGGCCCGACGGCCGTTGCGAAGCCGGCGAGCACTCCGGCAAGGACCCACTTCTTGTGACTGAGGGCGAGCAGGCATCCGAGCATGAGCGGGATCAAGATGCCCTCGGAGTAGACCATCGAGAAGATGATGGAACCGGGGAACAGGCAGAAGAGGAGCACGCACTTCCGCGCCGTGGCCGAACCCCACCAGTCCCTCGTCAGGCGGTGCACCTGGATGGTCGCGATGAGCCCACCGATGGTCGAGATTATGAATCCGGCGATCACGTACGAGCAGAAAAGAACATGGGCGACCAGCCAGATGACCATCGAGTAGAGCGGGAAGAAACCCAACGACGTCTGAACGTGCCCGATGTAGTGGTGGTAGCCGATCGTCGCGACCCGGATGTACCACCAGCCGTCCCAGTTGCCGAATTCCCTCGAGAGGGACTCGCGGTGGATGACGATCCCGAAGACCGCGTCCAAGATGACGGCGAACGCGAGCAGAGCGACCCGGGTGCTCGTGTAAACGGTGATCGGCCACTTGTTCGCTTCGAACCACTTGCCAAACCGGGCGGAGCGGCTGAGGTGCGGCTGACCGGATTCGGGAAGCACGTCGGCGCTGCTCGCGAGGCGCGTATCGACCAGTTCCTGATCGACTTCCATGAGGCAACATTCTAAATGGCTGCGCAGGTCAGTGTCTCAATGTTTCCTGTGAGGAATTGCGGGCTCACCAGTGCCTACCGGCTGTTTGCTGCCCCTAGTCGCAAGCACTGGGTGCAGGAGTCTTCCCTGGTCAGAGCGCTGTCGGGGTGTGCGAGTGAACCCGCTGCGTAGGCCTCTCCCGCCGTCGCGCTGTGCTTCCTGTGTATTGCCTGAGAATCCTGTTACCGAGCCATGAATAGCACTTGCTTGGGGGGACCTTCACACATCCTTCACACATCGGCGGTCAGGGCGAGGTGCGACCTCGACGCCTAGGCTCTCGGCGTGAACGGGATCCTCAACGAAGGTCAGTTCGTCTCCGGCGACGACCTGCAGGTGCGTGCCGGGCGTGCAGCTTCCTGGCTCGCAGCAGCCGGGATCGGAGCGGGCGACACCGTGGCACTGTTGATGCGCAACGACGTTCCGTTCATCGAGGCCTCCCTCGCCGCCGGACGCATCGGAGCGGCACCCGTGCCGCTCAACTGGCACGGGACGGCAGAGGAGATCTCCTACGTATTGGCCGACTCGGCCGCGAAGGTCCTCGTGGCCCACGCCGACCTGCTCGCACCGCTGCGCGGCGTGCTCCCGGCGTCGCTGCAGGTCCGCGTCGTCCCAACGCCCGCGGGGATACGGGAGGCGTACCACGTCCCGCCCGACATAGCCGAGCCGCTGGCAGGCGAGGCGCGATGGTCCGAATGGCTTGAAGCGGAGGCCCCCGAGGAACCGGACACGACCTCGATCGGCGGGGCGACGATGTTCTACACGTCCGGCACGACCGGCCAGCCGAAGGGCGTTCGCCGGTTGCCGCCGACCGACCCCGGGGCGCTCGTGATGTCGATCCTCGTCCAGATGGGTGCCATCGGTGTCGACCCGGGGGCGCGGACGGCGGTGACGGCCCCGCTCTACCACTCCGCCCCGAACGCTTTCGCCATCGCGTCGGTGAGTGTCGGGACGTTCATGGTGCTCGAGTCGCGTTTCGATCCCGAGCGCCTCCTCCGGCTGATCGAGGAGCACCAGCTCACGCACCTCTACCTCGTCCCGACGATGTTCGTCCGCCTCCTCAAGCTGCCCGAGCACGTTCGTGGCCGGTACGACCTGTCCTCGTTGAAGCGCGTCACCCACGGGGCTGCCCCATGCCCCGACCACGTCAAGCAGGCGATGATCGACTGGTGGGGCCCGATCATCGAGGAGTTCTACGGTGGTACCGAGATCGGGGTCATCACAGCTTCGACGAGCGAGGAGTGGCTCTCGCATCCCGGGACCGTGGGACGCCCCCTCGCCGGCGTGACGATCAAGGTGCTCGACCCCACGGGGGAACCGGTGGGCGTGGGTGAGCAGGGGGAGGTGTTCGGGAGGATGGCGGGTTTCTATGACTTCGAGTACGAGAACCGGCCGGGCGCCCGCGAGGAGGTCGGCAAGGACGAACTTGTCACTGTGGGTGACATCGGTTACCTGGACTCGGATGGTTACTTGTACTTGTGTGACCGCAAACGGGACATGGTGATCTCCGGTGGTGCGAACATCTACCCGATCGAGATCGAGGCTTGTCTCATCACGATGCCCGGTGTGCGCGACGTGGCAGTCTTCGGCATCCCCGACGAGGAGTTCGGCGAGGCGCTCGCAGCCGTGATCGAGCGAGACGACGGATCAGTCATAGACGCTGACGACGTCAGGGCGTTCGTGCGCGCACGCCTCGCCGGGTTCAAGGTGCCGAGGATCGTCGAGTTCGAGCAGGAGCTTCCCAGAGAGGACTCGGGGAAGATCTTCAAGCGCAAGCTGCGCGATCCCTACTGGGCAGGGACGGGAAGGTCCATCTAGTCTCGGCTCGTGACCTATGACGCCGCGCAGTGGTTGGACCGGTTTGCCGAGGTGCTCGGTGTCGAAGTGCCCTCGCCCGAAGAGGTGGAGGACCTGCTCGCCCTAGCGGGCGTTGCAGCGCGGGCGTCGGAGCGCACTGCCGCCCCGGTCTCCTGTTGGCTCGTCGCGCGCGCAGGTCTGACGCCGGCACAAGCCCGCGCGAAGGCGTCCGAGCTCGCGGAGTCGCTTGCTGAGTGAGGGCCCTGCCGGGCTCCTTCTGACCGGAGGCACCAGTAGCCGGATGGGGCGCGACAAGGCGTTGCTGCCGTTGGGGCCTGGCGGGATCACGCTCGGACGGCACCTCGGAGCCATGCTCGAAGCGGTCACCGTGAGCGCGCTCGAGGTCGGCCCGCACGCCTCGTTGCTCGACGCACCGGCGGAACGTGATCCAGGGGAGGGCCCCCTGGTGGCCCTCGCTCTCGGCGCCGGGGCGCATCGGCAGCTCGGCTGGGAGGGGGCCATCCTCGTCCTCGCCACCGACTTGCCCTTGCTCTCGCTCGAGCTGCTGTCGCGGATTGCCATGTGGAGCGCGCCCGAGCACCTCTCCGTGGTGCCGGTGGCCGGAGGGCGGCCGCAACTTCTCTGCGCCCGCTGGTCGCCCGCTGCACTCGACCGCGCGATCGACGCCGTGGAGCGCGGCGAGCGGCGAGTGAGCGCAGCCATCGGCGATGCCGCCGACCTCGCCGTGCTCGGTGAGGCTGAGCTCCCCGGCATAGACCTCGATCTCGAGCTAGCCGACGTGGACGACGAAGCCGCCCTCAGGCGGCTCGGGTTCGTCGTACCCCCCGGTCAGAGCCCATAGAAACGCCGCTCCACCACCTTGCGCGCCCTTCTCGTCACCCGTCGGTACTGCTCACGGAGCTCGACCGGTCGTTCCCCGAGGGAGCGCGCGAGGCGGGAGAGCGCCTCGGGCGACTGAGGAAGCGAGTCCGAGCCGACCCGGCTCACGACCCCACCCGCACCTGCGACGTAGTTGCCTACGAGGTGCCAGCGGTCTCTCGTGGTGTTGAGGAAGTCCAAGGCGGCAGCGAGGATCGCGCCCTCGCGCTCTGTCAGCGCACCGCTCGCCGTGAGCATCCGGAGGGCTTGCGCGGTACCTGTGGCGCTCACGTCATGGCTGAGCTGGAGCAGTTGCACCGTCCACTCCACGTCCGCGAGCGATCCCCGACCGAGCTTGAAGTGGAACTGGGGGTCCTCCCCGGCCGGGATGCGCTCGCGCTCCATCCGGGCCTTCAGGCGCCTGATCTGCCGGACGTCCTCGAGGCTGAGGGGCCGATCCCACAAGGTCCGCTGCGCGAGCGCCATGAACCGGTTCAGCAGTTCGGGATCGCCCGCGAGGGGACGCGCCCGTAAGAGGGATTGGCGCTCCCACGCCGCGATCCAGCGATCGTGGTATTCGACGTAGGCCTCGAACGACCGTGCGAGGGGTCCGTGCTTGCCTTCGGGCCGCAGCTGCGCGTCGACCGTCCAGATGCGGTCCGCCGGCGTTGTGCCGTTCAGCAGGCGGAACATCGACGTGGCGACGCGTTCGGCCTCGGCCGCGTCGGCAGATCCAGCGCCCTCGTAGACGAGCAGGACATCGAGATCGCTCCCGTAGGCGAGCTCATTGCCGCCCAGCCGTCCCATTGCCACGACCCCGAACGGCAGCCCGGGGGACACGCTCCGCAGGGCCGCCGCGAGTGCGGCATCGCCGAGTGCCGCGAGCTGGCGGGGGACGGACAAAGGGGCCGTGATACCGAGCAACTCGCCCGATGCGATGCGAAGGGTCTCCTCCCCGACGACCCGGCGCAGTCCCCTCATGGCCTGGTCGGCCGAGCCTTCGGTGGCTGCCACGGCGCGCTCGGCGAGCTCACGCGGTTCGGAAGGCTGCAGCTCGGCGTCGTCGCCGATCCGGAGAGCGAGTGCCGGGTGGTGTTGGACGAGGTCCCCGAGGCTCCGGCTCGTGCCGAGGACGAGGCAGAGGCGGCGGGCGAGCTCGGGCGAGTCGCGGAAGGCCGCGACGACCACGTCGCGCTGATGTGGCACTCCGGCGAGGTTGCGCAGGCCGAGCAGCCCACTGTCGGGGTCTGGGCTCTCCGACAGCCACCCGAGGAGAACTGGCAGCAGCTGTTGCATCAGGCGCGAGGAGCGGGTGAGTCCCCGGGTCAGCTCGGCGAGGGCTTGGTGGGTGCGTTCCGCCTCCCGGAAGCCGAAGGCCGCGAGCCGTTCACTTGCTGCCGCCTCCGACAGCCTCCTCGACGAGCCCGGCGCCCCGAAGACCTCGAGCAGCGGGCGGAAGAACAGCCTCTCGTGGATCGACCGTACAGAGGACTGATATCGGGCGAGCACCCCATCGAGCCGCTCGCTTCTCCTGCGCGCCAGTCCCTCCCCGCTCCCGAACCCGAGCACCCGGGCGAGATGGTCGCGTGCGGGACCCGGAGGGGGCACGGTGTGCACCTGAGCCTCCTCGACGAGCTGGAGGCGGTGCTCGACCGTCCGGAGGAAGCGGTACGCAAGGGCGAGCACGGTGGCGTCGGCCGCGTCGACGTAGCCGGCGCCCGCCAGCACCTCGAGCGCCGAGAGCGTGGCCGGCACCCTGAGGGAGGGGTCGTCCCTACCGTGCACGAGCTGCAGCAACTGAGCGGAGAACTCGATGTCGCGGATCCCGCCGCGGCCTCGCTTGAGCTCGCGGTCCGACAGGCCCCGGCGCGAGATCAGCTCCTCGACGCGCGACTTCATCGAGCGGAGCTCGGCCAGGGCGTCGGCGTCGAAGCGCTGCGACCAGACAGCCGACCCCGCCGCAGCCTCGAAGTCGTCGCCCAGCTCTCGGGCGCCGGCCGAGGCTCTTGCTTTGAGGAGAGCCTGGAACTCCCAAGGGCGCGCCCACTTCTCCCAATAGGCCTCGTATGACTCGAGGGTGCGGACGAGGGCGCCGTCCCTTCCTTCGGGTCGCAGGTCGGTGTCTATGCGGTACGACTGGCCGGCGATGGAGAGCACGCGTCGGGCTGCTGTGGAGGTCTCGGCGAGGTCCGCACCCGCCGGGGCGACGAACACCACGTCGACGTCGCTCGCGTAGTTCAACTCCTCGGCTCCGTGCTTGCCCATGCCGATGACCGCTAGATCGGTCGCGCCGGCGATTCGGCATGCCGCCTCGAGGACGTCGTCGGCGAGACGCGAGAGATCGCCACCGACGTGCTCGAGGTCCTTTGCGCCGCCAAGGTCCTCCGAGGCGATGCGGAGGTACGCGAGGCGCTTGCGTCGCACGAGCTCAGCGGCGTCGGGCGAGCCAAGGACATCGGTGGGGGAGGCGTGCGGGGCGTGCTGGGAGGCGTGCTGCGGGGCGTGCTGCGGGGCGTGCGGGTCGGGCTGTGACACCGGTGTCGAGAGTGCCTCGATGGCTCCCGGCTCGGAGAGGATCAGGCGGGCAAGGGAGCGGCTCGCGGCCGAGACGCGGGCGATCGCGGACGCGAGGGGCTCATCAACCCGATCGAGAAAGTAGCTCGGGTCTTCCTCGATGAGTCGCTCGAAGACGAGCCGAACGGGCTCAGGGTCCGCCGACGATCGCGCCGCGTCTTCGAGCAGCCGGGGGAGCGTTGTCATGAGCTGGACCGAGCGTAACGAGGTGACGGCGGAGCTACCGGTACGCTCTCGTCATGGCTCGCCTGCGGGTGGCTCTGTGCCAGGTCGACGTCGTGGTCGGAGATCTCGACCACAACGTGGCGAAGATCCTCTCCGCCATGGAGACGGCCGAGCGCGAGCAGGCCGATCTAGCAGTCTTCCCCGAGCTCGCGGTCACCGGCTACCCCCCGGAGGACCTGCTGCTCAAACCGGCGTTCGTGGAAGAGAACTTGAGGGCACTCGACCGGCTTGCTGCGGCAAGCGGGCGGTGCACCGCCGTCGTCGGTTACGTCGACGAGGACGGAGACCTGTACAACGCCGCCGCGGTGCTCGGGGGCGGCAAGGTCCACGGTGTCTGGCACAAGCAGCTCCTTCCCAACTACGGCGTGTTCGACGAGCGGCGCTACTTCGCGATCGGCCAAGACCCGCACGAGGTCTTCGAGATCGGCGGAGTCCGTACAGGCGTCACCGTGTGCGAGGACGCCTGGAGCCCTTCCGGGCCGGTGGCCCAACTCGGGTCCGGTGGAGCCGAGTTGGTCGTCGTGATCAACGCCTCTCCCTACCGCCTAGGCGTGATCGCCGAGCGCAGGCGCATGCTCGGGACACGAGCGGCCGATGCTTCGACGGCGCTCGTGTACGTGAACCTCGTGGGAGGCCAGGACGAGCTCGTCTTCGACGGCGGATCCATGGTCTTCGATCACGACGGCCTGCTCGTGGCCTCGGCCCCGCAGTTCGAGGAGTGCGTCCAGGTCCTCGATCTCGACATCCAGCCGGCCTATCGCAAGCGCCTGCTCGACCCGCGGGGCCACGAGGGGTCGCCGGTGTTGCCGGCCGTCATCGTCAGCGAGGCCTCTCCGTCGATCTCCGAGCGACCAGCGGTGCCGCTCGCCGACGAGCTGACACCTCGCCTCGCCCGCGAGCTCACGCCAGCCGAGGAGGTCTACAAGGCGCTCGTGGTCGGGACACGTGACTACGTGGAGAAGGGCGGTTTTGAGTCGGTGCTGATCTCGCTGTCGGGGGGGATCGACTCCTCGCTCGTCGCGACCGTGGCCGTCGACGCGCTCGGGCCCTCCCGCGTGCAAGGTGTCTTGCTTCCCTCGCGGTACTCGAGCGGTCACTCGCTCGAGGATGCCGAAGCGCTCGCCCGCAACCTCGGGATCGAGGTCCGGACCATCCCCATCGAGGCAGCTCACGCAGCGCTGACAGGGATGCTCGAGCCTGCGATCGAGAGCTCCGGCAAGACTGCGAGCGTGTCGGGATTGACCGACGAGAACCTCCAGTCCCGAGCTCGCGGCGTGGTGGTGATGGCTCTGTCGAACGAGCTCGGGTGGCTCGTGCTCACCACCGGCAACAAGAGCGAGATGGCCGTCGGGTACGCAACCCTCTACGGGGACATGGCAGGGGGGTATGCCGTCATCCGCGATGTCCCGAAGACGCTCGTGTATGAGCTCTGCGAGTGGCGCAACGGCGTCGCAGGCACCGATCTCGTCCCTGCGAACGTCCTCGCCAAGCCTCCCTCTGCGGAGCTCCGGCCTGATCAGCGAGACGACGAGAGCCTCCCGCCCTACGAGGTGCTCGACCCGATCCTGCAGGGCTACGTAGAGCAGGACCGGACGATAGAGGAGCTCGTGGCCGAGGGTTACGACGAGGCCATCGTCCGGCGTGTCGTCGATCTGGTGGACCATGCCGAGTACAAGAGGCGGCAGGCGGCGCCGGGGCCCCGGGTAACGACGAGGGGTTTTGGGAAGGACCGCCGCATGCCGATAACGAATGGCTTCCGGCACGACCGAACCGATCCGGGGTCGTGAGCGATCGCTTGCTGGAACAGCTCGCCGGACCGCCAAGGCCGCTCTCGCTGATCGAGTCTGCTCGAGTGCTTGGAGGGCTGCGTTGGGTGGAGTTGGAGGCATTCGGGACCCTCGGGAAGTTCGCAGTCGCTAGGCAGGGCGCCGCCGGGGCGCCCGAACTGGCGGTCTGGGCGTCGGGATCGAGCCTGGCGCATGCATGGCGGGCAGAGCAGCTCGAATCCCTACTTCCGGTCTCGGTCGGCCTTCGGGGCGCGGATGAATGCACGATGAGCCCCGGTGGGGTAGTCAGCGAGTGGGTCGCGGGGCTCGTCCGTGCGTGTTCAGTCGGCGACGGAGCACCCATCGTCCCTGGTGGTGCCGATAATTGGTACGGCCTTCTGGCTGGTGCATATGAGCGTCGGGCGGCTTATGCGCACCCGAGCGCCGATGGTCCGATCGTGCGCGTTCTTGGCCGGTTGGCGGCCGACGTGCGCTGCGTGGCGGCCGAATACCCCACTCGAAAAGGTGGCAGCGGCGGGGCCACTTGACTCCACCGTTACACTGAGCGAGGAGCGAACGGCAGGGCAATCTCGAAGGCTGGTCTCCACAGAGAGCAGTACCGGAAGACCGCAGGGGCCAGAGAGACGTCATGTCGTCCTCGACGGCGCCCAGCCGCATCGAACACCCCCACATTGCGATACACGGAGGATTCGTATTTTGGCTAAGGAGCGAGTCGAGCGGGACGAGGAAGACCTCGTACGTCTCTACCTCACCGACATCGGCCAGTACCCGTTGCTCACAAAGGATGACGAGGTCCGCCTGGCGCAAGCGATCGAGGCGCGCTGGGAGGCAGAGGAAGAGCTGCGCACGAAGAAGGGCCTCACGCCCACCCGTCGCCGCGAGCTGAACCGGACCGTCAGGGAAGGCGAGGGTGCCCAGCGCACGTTTGTCCAGTCCAACCTACGCCTGGTGGTCTCGATCGCGAAGAAGTACCAGGCTTCCGGCCTTCCCCTTCTTGATCTCATCCAGGAGGGCAATCTCGGCCTGATGCACGCCGTCGAGAAGTTCGACTGGCGCAAGGGCTTCAAGTTCTCGACCTACGCGACGTGGTGGATCCGTCAGGCCATCACCCGCGGGATCGCGAACACCGGCAGGACCATCCGCCTCCCTGTGCACGCAGGCGACACGCTCGCTCGCGTGCAGAAGGCGCAAGCTCGCCTCGAGTTGAAGCTCGGTCGCCCCGCGACCCTCTCCGAGCTTGGTGCCGAGGTCGAGCTGCCCGAGGACAAGCTCATCGAGGCTCTTCGGTTCCGCGCCGAGCCGTTGTCCTTGTCGGAGCCCCTTCGCGAGGACGGCGACGCCGAGCTCGGCGACGTGGTCGAGGACCGTTCGGCCGAGTCGCCCTTCGAGGTCGCCGCGACGGCGCTGCTGCCCGTCGAGATCAACCGGCTCCTCGCCCCGCTCGACGAGCGGGAGCGGGAGATCCTCCGGCTGCGTTTCGGGCTGGACCGTGGTGAGCCCCGCACGCTTGAAGAGGTCGGGGAGCACTTCAACCTCACCAGGGAGCGAATCCGCCAGATCGAAGCCCGGGCGATGTCGAAGCTTCGGCACCCCTCGAGCGATACCGGAGCTCGGGACCTTCTGACCGTCTGAGGCCTCGGGGCGGCGAGTGGCGCGGGAGCGCCGCAAAATCGTGACTGGAACCACCGGGAAAACCCGGCGATTTCATTCACAATCTTGGCGGCGCTCGTTCAGGCCGACGCCCGCCAGCGCCCGGCCAGCTGAAGCCCGCTACCATCGAACCATGCTGAAGAAGATCCTTATCCTCGCCATCCTGGTGGCCCTTGGGGCTGTGGCTGCGAAGAGGCTTCGCGGCTGACGCCTTGTCAGTTCCCCCGCAGCCGGTCGATCGTCCGGCGGGAGCCAAGCCACCAACCGAGCGCGGCCGCACCAGCTGAGAGGGCAACCGCCCCGACTGAGACAGCGATCGCCGGCTTCTGAGGAACGGCAGAGATCCGGCCGCGCACCCGGTCCCAGAGCCGGACCGGTTGAGTGAACCGAGCCATCTCGAAACCATGCTCCCGCGCGTACCGCGCCAGCACCCTGTCCGGGTTGACCGCCACCGGGTGACCGACCTCCTCGAGCATCGGCAAGTCGGTGTAGGAGTCGGTGTAGGCCCACGAGTTGGCGAGGTCGAGCCCCTCGGCTGCTGCGAGGGCTCTCATCGCCTCGGCCTTGTACTCCCCGTAGGCGTAGAACTCCATCGCGCCCGTGTAGCGACCTTCCTCGTCGAGGCGGGTGCGGCTTGCGATGACACGGTCCGCCCCCAGGTAGTGGCCGAGTGGCAGGACGATCTCCTCGGGTGAGGCGGAGACGATCACGACCATCCTGCCGGCGTCCTTGTGCTCTTCGATCAGGTCGGCCGCCTCGGCGTAAATGATCGGCTCGACGATCTGCTCGAGTGCCTCCGCGACGATCTCGCGCACCCGCGCCTGTGACCAGCCACGTGTCAGCTTGAGCACCGACTCCCGGATCCGCTCGAGCTTCTCCTCGCTCGCACCGAGATGGAGGTAGACGAGCTGGCCGTAGAGGGCCCGCAGGACCGTGCGGCGGTTGATCAGCCCGCCGCGGTACAAGGGACGGCCGAAGGCAACCATCGAAGCGCGGGCGATGACTGTCTTGTCGAGGTCGAAGAACGCCGCCTCCCGATCTCCGTACCGGGCGACCTGCCGATGGTGCGCCGCTACTGCTGTGTCGAGAGCGCCAGACGTCCCACCCTCCGTTGCCATCGTCATTTCAGGCACGGTCTCGGTCTCTGGCTCGGTCTCGGGCTCGGTCGTCACGGTCTCGCCGCGAGCAGCTCTCGGATCTCGTCGTCATCGATGCTGGCACTCGCCAGTATCAGCACCTCGTCACCTCGGTCGAGGATCGTGTCGGCTCGAGGGACCACGACGTGTGCGTCGCGCACGATGGCCACCACCGTGGCGCCCCGTGGGAGGCCGAGATCGCCGACGGCCTGGCTCTCGGCAGGTGACCCGTCGGCGAGCGTCACTTCGACCAATCGAGTGTTGCCGCCTTCGAACTGCAGCAGCCGGACGAGGACCCCGACCGAGACGGCCTCCTCTACGAGCCCGGCGAGGATCTGCGGGGTGGAGACAGCGACGTCCACTCCCCAGGACTCGTTGAACAACCAGTGGTTCTTCGGGTGGTTCACGCGTGCGATCACTCGCGGGACGGCGAACTCCTGCTTGGCGAGGAGCGAGATGACGAGATTGTCCTCGTCATCTCCTGTGACAGCTACCATCACGTCGACTTGGTCTAGCTCGAGATTGGTGAGCGAGGACACCTCGCAAGCGTCCGCCGCCGCGAACCGGATACCTGGAATCGGCTCGAGCGAGGCTACGAGGTCGACGTCCTTGTCGATGAGTATGACCTCGTGGCTGCTCGAAGCGAGGTCCTCTGCCAAGAAACGTCCCACCTTCCCCGCCCCAGCCACCGCGACCCTCATACGACAGCCGCCCTCTCGGTGGCGCCGCCGAACAAAGCCCGGAGCGCGGGCTCTGAGTCGGTGGTCACGAGCAGCTGGAGGACATCGCCTTCTTGGCCGACGAGTTCCCGGATCATCAACGTCGGCACACCGGAGCGAGTGACCGCCGCTATGCGTATGCCCGCCGGGACCATCTCGACGAGGCGCTTACCCGCCCACTCGCGCGGCAGCGCGCGCTCGATGAGGTGCAGGATCCCGCTCGAGTCGGTCCACTCCCACGAGCTCTGGTCAGGCATGATCCGGCGCAGCACCTGGTCGGTGGTCCACGACACGCTCGGCACCGTCGGGATCCCTAGTCGCTGGAAGATCTCGGCCCGCCGCGGGTCGTAGATGCGGGCGACGACGTTCGGGATCTCGTAGGTCTCTCGCGCGATCCGCGCGGTGAGGATGTTCGAGTTGTCCCCGCTCGTCACGGCTGCGAGGGCTGAGGCCCCGGAGGCGCCAGCCTGCTCGAGATGACCCCGGTCGAAGCCGAAGCCCGTCAGCGTGCGACCGGACCAGCCGGCCGGTAGGCGTCGGAAGGCCTTCGGCTGCTTGTCGATTATGCAGACGCTGTGCCCCGCTTGCTCGAGGTTGATGGCGAGCCCAGAGCCGACGCGTCCGCAACCGACGATGATGACGTGCATCGCCGTCCATCCTTCCTTGTAAGTGCCGCCGCCACAACTCGCCCGGTTGCGGTTCGACCGAAGCGGTGAGCCGGGCCAAGATAACCGGGTGACAATGACGTCCGAGAGTGACCGTCCGATCGGACCGTCGTCATCGCCGCCCGCAGTGGTGCTGCCCGAACCGCTGTCTTACCGCCTGAAGCGCAGGCTCCTCGGCCCGCCGCTCACGACCGAGCGATTGTCCGAGGAGAAACTCTCCAAGGTCCTCGCACTCGGCGTCCTCTCGCCCGACTGCATCTCCTCGACGGCGTACGGCACCGAGGAGATGCTGAACCAACTGGTTCCGATCGTCGGGCTGGCGGCTTTCTCCCTCCTGTTGCCCATCACGTTCGCGATCCTTCTCGTGCTGTTCTTCGTCACGCTCTCCTACCGAGAAGTCGTGATGGTTTACACGAAGGCGGGCGGCTCGTACGTGGTCGGCAGGGAGAACTTCGGCCCGCGCGTCGCTCAGATTGCCGCGGTGGCACTCATCATCGACTACGTGCTGACGGTCTGCGTCCAGACGGCGGCTGGGACCGACGCCCTCGTGTCCGCTGTACCGTCGCTGACGCGGTGGGGTCTCGAGATCACCGTCGCCGTCGTGGTGCTGCTGCTGTGGGGGAATCTCCGCGGCATCCGCGAGGCCGGGAAGACATTCGCCCTCCCGACCTACCTCTTCATCACGGGCATCGGCTCGCTCGTCGTGATCGGCCTCATCCGTGCGGCGCTCGGTCAGCTCCACCAGCACGCGATCCCCGCTCACGGCGTCGCGGTCGGGCACTCCGTCAACGGCTTGTTCTACGGCGCGGGATTACTTGTCGTTCTCCGGGCCTTCGCGAATGGCGGCTCGTCACTGACCGGTCTCGAGGCGATCTCGAACGGGGTCGCCAACTTCCGCCAGCCTGCTGGCGTCAACGCCCGCCGCGTCCTCGTGATCATGTCGCTCACGCTCGGATCCCTCGTGCTCGGAGTCTCGATCCTCGCTGCGATCACCCACGCCGTCCCCTACATCCTCGAGACGCCGACGGTGCTCTCGCAAGAGGCGCGTTTCGTCTTCGGGCACTCGTGGTTAGGCAGTGCTGGCTATTTCTACGTGCAAGCCGTCACGATGCTCATCCTCTACACGGGCGCCAATACGAGCTTCAACGGCTTCCCGAACCTCGCGAGCTTCGTTGCCGAAGATGCCTACCTGCCCCGCCAGCTGACGAGGCGGGGCCACCGGCTCGTCTTCTCGAACGGGATCATCATCCTCGCGGCTGCCTCGATCGCGCTCCTCGTCGCCACAGACGCAAGCGTCAACGCCCTTGTCGCTCTCTACGCGATCGGCGTCTTCGTCGGTTTCACGATGGCCGGGGCGGGCATGGTGAAACACCACCTCACCAACCACGAGCAAGGTTGGCGCCACAAGATCTTCATCAACGGCTTCGCGGCAGTGCTCTCGTTCCTGATCGTCGGGATCCTGGCGGTGGTCAAGTTCAGCCAAGGGGCCTGGCTCGTCGTCATCTTGTTCCCGATCCTCTTTGTCGTCCTGATCCGGCTGCACAAGCAGTACGAGACGGAGAAGGCCGAGCTGGAGAAGAACGCCCCGCACGCGGCTGAGGCACCCGTTCTCCGCCGTCACGTGGTGCTCGTCTTCGTCGAGCGGCTCGACCTGGCGGCCGCCAGGGCACTCCAGTACGCCCGGACGCTGCAGCCAGATGAGCTGCGGGCGGTGCACTTCGTGCTTGACACGACGGTCGCGCAGGAGCTCGAGGAGCAGTGGAGCCGGCTGGGGCTTGCTCGATTCCCGCTCGATCTGATCGAGTGCCCGGACCGCCGGCTCGAGAGGGCCGCGATGGAGCTCGTCGCCGAGACCGCCGCAGACGGCCGCACCGAGGTCAGCGTCCTGCTGCCCCGGCGCGTCTTCGAAGGCGTGTGGCGCAGGGTGCTCCACGACAGGACCGCCGACAGCATCGCCGGGTTCGTCAGCCAGCTGCCGAACGCTACGGCGACCATCGTGCCGTTCCGGCTCGGCGAGACTCCGAAGGGCCTCGAGACGGCGGCGGTGAAGGCGGCGGTTGCCGCGGTGCCAGGAGCCGGCGCTCACCCCTGGGCAGCACAGCACGAGCATGGAGCGGAAGCGCGCCAAGCTGCCGATCACCGGGCGGCTGCCCGAGAGGCGGAGGCACGGACGCCCGTATTCCCCGGCGCGATCCCGATCGCACAGCTCAGGTGGCGGCAGCGGGCGAAGGTAGGCGGCCGCGTCCGATCGGTCCGGGTACAACCGCGCGCAGGTGTGCCGAGCGTCGAATGCACCCTGGCAGACCCGACTGGCCAGATCCTCCTCGTGTTCCAGGGCCGCCGCCGCTACCCAGGGGTCGAGCCCGGCGCGGTCATCACCGCCGAGGGAATGGTGGGGGACCGCAACCACCGCACGGCCATGATCAACCCGGTCATCGAGATCGTCAGGCCAGCTGAGACGGGGTCAGGGCAGGGTCCGAATCCTGCCCCGCCCGACCAGCAGGACTGAGCAAGCGCCCCGGTGCTCTACGCTGCCACCCGATGGATGAGCTGGCCGTAGCCGTAGTGATCCCCTGCCGCAATGAGCAGCAGACGGTGGCCGACGTGGTGCGTGACTTCTCGAAAGCCCTGCCTGAGGCCACTGTCCACGTGTTCGACAACGCTTCGGATGATGAGACCGCCGACCGAGCGCGAAAAGCTGGGGCTGAAGTGTGGCGCGTCGACACGCCGGGCAAGGGCAACGTCGTGCGGCGCATGTTCGCCGACGTCGACGCGGACGTTTACGTGCTGGTCGACGGGGACGGGACCTACGACGCGAGCGCGGCGCCACAAATGGTGGATCTCGTCGCTCAGGGTGGACACGACCTCGTGAACGCGGCACGCGTCCCGGAGGGAAGCAGTGCCTTCCGCCGCGGCCATGCAGGCGGCAACCGCCTCTTCGGTGCTCTGACCAGGTGGATGTTCGGCACTGGCGTATCGGACGTGCTCTCTGGCTACAAGGCGTGCTCGCGCCGGCTCGTGAAGTCCTTCCCGGTGCACTCGGGCGGTTTCGAGATCGAGACCGAGTTGGCGGTGCATGCGCTCGGGATACATGCAGGTGTGGCCGAGATCCAGGTGGCCTACCGGGACCGACCGGAGGGGTCGGAGAGCAAGCTCGGGACGATCCCAGACGGTTTGCGGATCGCTCGTGCGATCATCGGCCTCGTCCGCCACGGCCGCCCGTTGGCGTTCTTCGGCTTGCTCGGTTTCCTGCTCGGAGCAGTCGGGGTGGCGCTCGGGATCCCGGTGATCATCACCTATTCCCACACGCACCTCGTGCCGCGGTTCCCGACAGCGATCCTCGCAACCGGGCTGGTCATCTTGGCCTCGTTGTCCCTCACCGCCGGCCTCGTGCTCGACTCCGTCACGCGGAGCCGGTGGGAGCAGCGCCTCCTCTCCTATCTCTCGGTCCCAGGGCCTCTCGCGAGGCGAGCCAGGGACCGCTCAGCTGTCCACTCGGCCGCCGACGACCCGGCAGCCGAAGCGGGTCTCGGTTGAACTTGCGACCCAGACTCGTTTATCCTCCCCCCCGACCTGAGCAAAGGAGCTGATTGGTGTACTCCCACCTCCTCGCGAGCTCTGGCGGCTACCAGGCATTCACACTCGGCGGTGCCGAGCGCGCTTGGTTGGGCTTCGCCCTTGCCGCTGGAGTCGTCGCGATCCTGGTAGCGCTGTACCTGATGCGTGGCGTGCTCGCCGCGGATCAAGGTACCGAGACGATGCGAGAGATCGCGGCCGCGATCCAAGAGGGCGCCGTCGCCTTCCTCAAGCGGCAGTTCCGGACGATCGCCATCATCGTGATCCCGCTGTTCGTGCTCGTCTTCTTCACAGCACAGAAGGTCGTCCAACCAAACGGGCACATCGCCCTGTCGTTCGTGTCCGCCGGATTCGCTCGTGCCGTCGCCTTCCTCGTCGGAGCGACGTTCTCCTCGCTCACCGGCTTCATCGGGATGTCGATCGCGGTCCGGGGCAACGTGCGCACCGCGGCTGCGGCGCGCGATGGCGAGCTCCCTGGTGCTCTCAAGGTGGCCTTCCGCACGGGCGGTATCACAGGCATGTTCTGTGTCGGCCTCGGCATCATCGGCGCCACCGGCATCGTCTTCATCTTCCAGAACTCCGCTACCGCCGTGCTCATCGGCTTCGGCTTCGGCGCCTCGCTCCTCGCCCTGTTCATGAGAGTCGGGGGCGGCATCTTCACCAAAGCGGCAGACGTGGGCGCAGACCTCGTCGGAAAGGTCGAAGCCGGGATCCCAGAGGACGACCCCCGCAACGCTGCAACCATCGCCGACAACGTCGGCGACAACGTCGGCGACTGCGCCGGCATGGCGGCAGACCTGTTCGAGTCCTTCGAGATCACGATCATCGCGTCGCTCATCCTCGGCTACTCGGCCTTCAAGACCCTCTACGCAAACAATCCCTCAGTTTGGGCGAAGGGCTTGATCTACCCGCTCGTGGTCGCGAGTATCGGCATCCTCACCTCCGCGGTCGGGATCTTCATGGTTCGCGCCGGCAAGAACGACAAGTCGGCCATGGCCCCTATCAACAGAGGCTTTCGCGCCTCGGCGGCCCTCACGCTCGTGGGCGCCTTCCTCGTTGCGCAGTTCTACGTGCACAACCTCAAGGTGTTCTGGGCCGTCCTCGTCGGCGTCGTGCTGGCCAACGTCGCGAGCCTCATCACCGAGCACTTCACCTCGACCGACCGGCGGCCGGTGCAAGAGGTGGCCGAATCGACCAAGACCGGTCCCGCCACGACGGTGCTCTCGGGCCTCGCGCTCGGGCTCGAATCGAGCGTCTGGGCGGTCCTCGCCATCGCCATTGCCATCGCAGCGGCGGTAGGCCTCGGCGGCCACAACATCGACGTCGACCTTTATCTTGTAGCGCTCGTGGGCATCGGCATGCTGTCGACGACCGGGATGGTCATCTCGGAGGACTCCTTCGGCCCGGTGGCGGACAACGCAGCCGGGATAGCCGAGATGTCCGGCGAGTTCCACGGGGAAGCGCAGCGCGTGATGGTGAGTCTCGACGCCGTCGGCAACACGACGAAGGCGATCACAAAGGGTGTTGCGATCGGATCAGCGGTCATTGCCTCGGTCGCCCTGTTCGCGTCGTTCATCGAGACGATCGGCAGCCAGCTCAAGATCGCGTCCATCGGCAACGCCCTGTTCTCGAACCCGCTCACCCAGATCGACGTCGCAAAGCCGACGACCTTCATCGGCATGCTCATCGGTGGCTCGATCGCCTTCTTGTTCTCGGCACTCGCCATCCGCGCAGTCGGCCGCTCGGCAGGCACCGTAGTCGTCGAGGTGCGCAGGCAGTTCCGGGAGCACCCGGGCATCATGGACCGCACCGAGAAACCCGAATACGGCCGTGTCATCTCGATCTGCACCGCTGCGGCGCAGCGCGAGCTGGCCACCCCGGCCTTGCTGGCGATCTTGTCGCCGGTCATCATCGGGTTCCTTATCAATTACATCGCGCTCGGCGCCTTCCTGGCCGGGACGATCCTGACGGGGCAGCTGATGGCGAACTTCCTCTCGAACTCCGGTGGGGCATGGGACAACGCGAAGAAGTACATCGA